>JAZFYE010000360.1:0-3805 GCA_036475395.1 Phycisphaerales bacterium | reverse complement strand
CCGATTGATGATGATCATGCTGCCGTACATGCCGTTGGTGTGCGTGGTGGCGATTCTCGGCGCGATGTTGCAGGTGCACGGGCGCTTCGGTCCCACTGCCGCCGCTCCGATCGTCTTGAACATTTGCCTGATCGGAGCTGCGGCCGGGGTCGTGCCGGTCTTTGGCGATCTCAGCGAAGCACGGCACATCAGCGCCGTGGCGATCGCGGTCGTCGGTGCTGGACTCGTTCAAATCGGTTGGATGCTTGGGGCGCTGCGCGGCCGGGGGTGGTGGGCGCGCGATTTCAAGGCGGCTCGAGCGCCGGCTCGGGAAGTATTGCGCCGAGCGGGACCGATGATCCTCGGCCTCGGCGTGCTTCAACTCAATACGTTCTTTGACGGCCTGATCGCCAGCTATCCCACGATCGTTGGATCGACGATCTTTGGCGTTGAATACCCACTCCAAGAAGGCGCGCTGGCCGCGGTCAGTTATGCCCAGCGCCTGTATCAATTCCCACTGGGCGTCTTCGGCATTGCGGTAGCGACGGCGATATTCCCCGCCTTGTCGCGCCAGGCAGACGACGAAGCTGCCTTTACCGACACCCTTCGGCGCGGACTTCGGTTGGTTGTCTTTATAGGCTTGCCCGCCAGTGCGGGGTTGATGCTCGTCGGTCAGCCGCTTGCGACGGTGATCCTTCAAGGCGGCGACTTTAGTGCGGATGATTCGGCCCGCGTGGCATTTGTGCTGTTGGGATATGCCTCTGCTGTGTGGGCGTATTCGATGATTCATGTTCTCACGCGCGCGTTTTATGCGGTGGACAACGCCACGACGCCGGTGAAGATTGCGGTGTCGATGGTGGGGTTGAATCTGCTGCTGAATTGCACGTTGATCTGGACACCGCTGCGCGAGGCTGGGTTGGCGTGGTCAACCGCAATTTGCGCAACGCTTCAGGCAGCCATTTTGCTGTGGTGTATACAGCGACAGACGCCACACACCGTGAGCGCCGAAGTGATTTCCAGCTGGACGAAGTCGGTGATCGTGACATCATTGATGTTCGTGATCACGTGGGTTGTGCTTGCGAATCTACCAGCCGCATCGACATGGACCCGATCGTTCGCGCAATTGATCATTATGGTCTTCGTTGGGATGCTCGTCGTGTGTTCCGCCGCCGGTGCGTTACGCATGCCAGAACTATGGTGGGCGCTAGGCAAGCGGAGGTGATGCGCTAGGACATGTCTTGAATCCGCCCACATTCGACACGTACGGAAGTGTTGATCGCGCTAGAATCCACTGCCGTGTAAGAGAGCGAAGCCGGTGACGGCCGGGAAATGGGGCTACACGATGGCTATTACGATCCAAAACGAGCGCCTCCGTGAAGGTGAGCTACGGTTTGTTCTGGAACTCATAGTGATCTGGGCGTTTCTGGGTGGGCTCTATGTCGCAGTCCCTCTTCTCGGTCGGTGGGGCGAGCCGCCTGACGCACAAGATAGGTGGGCAGTGGCAATTATGGTTTGCCTGCCGTGCTTGATACCGCTTCTCGTCTACATTGCTACGCCCCGACAACTCCTGCGATTGGATGAGTCGACGGTTCAGTCGGTGATCTCTCATTGGAAACGTTACCGCAGATTCACCACTCGATGGTCAGATGTTGAGCAATGTTTGCTCGGAGAACAGTTTATTGGAGTTACGGCGCCTGGACAGCGAATCGCGCTACACAGGCGATCGTTCGCCAAAGAGGACTGGGGGCTCCTGCGGGCAGAACTGGACGCCCACCTCACGCCGTATTTCGATTTCGACGCGCCGACAAGATATGACTTGCAGCGGCAACGGCAGCGCGCTTGGTCGATCTGGCGGAAGGTCCTCGACAAGATAGCTTTAGTGGGCGCGGTAGTTGGGCTCTTTGGGCCGCTCCTTCTCCCAGTGGCCGTCACAAGCTACTTCGGCTGGACGGAGTCAATACCTGTCGGAGTTATCGTGTGTGTTAGCACGATACCGAGCATCGTCGTATTGGTCGTGGTCAATCGTTATGCACAGCGCCAAGAGCACGAGCGATGGCATGACCGGCGGGTCAAGCCCGCCGGCTAAACGGGTTCTGCGAGTTGCCAGTCGTCGCCGTTCCGTTCAATCGGGCGATACAGCGTGTCGCGCTCGATCGGTCGGAAGCCTGCTTCACGGATGGCTCTTTGGAGGTTCCAGACGGTGGCTTCTTGATGGGTTGATGGGCCGTTGACTTTTGTGATGTCGTACCAGACGACGGTGCCGTCGATGTCATCAGCACCGTTTTGGAGCATGAACTGCGCCATCTCAAGCGTGTGCATGATCCAAAACGCTTTGCAGTGCGGGAGGTTGTCCAGCATCAATCGAGCGATAGCGAGGGTGCGAAGATTCTCCAGTCCAGTCGGTCCGGGCAAATGCTGCAACGCGCTGTCGTCAGGGATGAAGGGCAGCGGGATGATCGTCTGAAAGTAGCCGAACTCACACGAATCGGGATCGGGCAGGCGCTTCCGCGGGTACATCTCATCCGGCCCGGTCAAGACGACCGCATCGTCATCCTGTAAGGCGATGCCTTGTGACTGAGCCCATGAGCGCAGCGCGCGGTCCTGTTCACAGCGGAGAATCTCCATGTGCTTGATGCGATCGGCGCGATCTTCAATATGCCCATAGAGGATCGTCGCGTTAGAGTTGAGTCCCAGTTCGTGCGCTGCGCGGTGAACATCAAGCCAGGTGCCGGCCCGGATCTTTCCCTTGAACGCTTCATCGTGAACGCGATCGTCGAAGACTTCGGCCCCCCCACCGGGCAGCGACCCGAGCCCTGCTTCTTTCAAGTCCCGCAACACCGACTTCAGGCCTTCGTATTTCAACTGACCACGCTTGGAGATACGCGCCAGGTGCACGATTTCCACAGCCGTGAAGGCCTTGATGTGCAGCGTCGGCGCGGCCTCGCGAATCGCGCGCATCATGTCCGTGTAATACTCGAACTCCAGCCAGGGGTGCAGCCCGCCGACGATGTGAATCTCGGTCGCGCCAACCTCGGCCGCCTTGATCGCTTCGGTGCGAATCCGGTCGATCGAGAACTCATACGCGCCCGGCTGATCCTTCTTGCGGTAGAAGCTGCAAAAGGTGCAACTGAGCGCGCAAACGTTGGAGTAATTGATATGGCGGTTGATGTTGTAGTAGGCCGCATCGCCGTGCATTCGTCGGCGTACGAAGTGGGCCAGGGCCCCGAGCGTCCAGATATCCGGTGTCTCGTACAGGAGTAGGCCATCGTCGACGGAAATCCGCTTGCCGGCGCGGACCTTCCGGACGATCGGGTCGAGGCGGCCATCGCGGCTGGTAGGGCCGGTGGATCGGCCGGAAACGGGGATCTGGATCGGAAGGGTGGTGGCGGACATGGGCTGCGTGGTGAGCATCGTAGCCCTTGGATGGCCGTCCGGAGGCCGGACCGTCACGAAACGAGCCCGGCGGTCACCTGAGTCAGATGAGAAACCCTGCCGAATCCGACCTTTTAGACCGGAACTTATGGATCATCAAGGATATTCGGACTACGCGCTGGAGCGAATCCGTTGCGTTGACGATATCGACGTTGTCTCTTGTGGCGCTGGGGGGCGGTCACGAGCGCGAGTGCCCTGGAATGCAGCATCACAACCACCACGATCAGGCCGCGGGTCAGGACCCGGACCCTGCCCAGCCTGGCATTGGGCCGTCGGGACCATTGTCCGGCGCGAACGGACAACCGCTCGACGAGCTTTCTCGGGCCGCGGGCGACGAGGTCTTCGACATCCTCTCGGGCGTTCAGCAGCAGATCGAACGGCTCCGCGGTCTGCA
>JAZFYE010000359.1:0-3616 GCA_036475395.1 Phycisphaerales bacterium | reverse complement strand
GTGAGGTTCTCAAAGGTGGGCAGATCGTGGAGCAATCTTGGATCACGCCCGTTGACCTCTTCCACACGGAGCAGCGCAAAGTACGTCTCGGTCTCCTTGGGCGGTCTGATGAGACCGCGAACGACCTGGCCCTTTCTCAGGCCAAAGCGTCTGATCTGCGACGGGCTGACGTACACGTCGTCAGCCGAGGGCAGGTACGAGTATTCGGGACTGCGGAGGAAGCCGAAGCCGTCGGGGAGGACTTCCAGGGTCCCCTCGCCCATCATGAGCCCTTGCCTGCGGGCGCGGGACTTGAGGATCTCGAAGACCAGCTTCTGCTTGGGCAGCACCCTGAACTCGTGGATGTCCTCGTCCTTGGCGAGCTTGGCGAGCTCCTCGGTGCTCATGTGCTGGAGCTTGGCGAGACTGATGTCGTCCTTCTTCGCCTGCTCGTATCGATCGTCCGTGTCGTCGGCTAGGGCCGCGGCTTCGGCGTCGAGATCGGAATCGGAGGGAACCTCGCCCGGCTGAATCGTGACGGTCATTATCGGGTTGTCGCCGTGGCGATTCTTCTTTCGTTTCCGGTACTTTTTGGTAGCCATGGATCTGATGTACTCCGGGTGGAGAGCGCCGCGCGGCGGTTGCACCGCAGGCCTTTAGCTTCTTGGAAATACGCCCTACGCCTCGACGCAGGTGGTACGAAACAAGAGTCGGGTATGGACGACGGCGCGACGGCAGGATGGTCGTACGTCAAGCGCTACTGAATCAGGCGCTCCGAGTCGTCCGTCAGGCTGTTCATCCTTTTACTCACCGCGAGATGGGTTCATCATCGCCGATGAGATTGAACAATTTCGCTAAGGGTTCGGCGGACGTGTCCGGTCAAGGACCGTAGATCGCCATTGTTGTCTATGACATAATCGGCTCTGATCCGCTTGGCGTCAAGTGGCAATTGCGATTCTTCTCGCTGATTCATCTCCTGCTCGCTCCAGCCGCGCTCGTCCGCGAGACGAGCGAGGCGGCGGGTTCGGTCGGCCTCGACGAATATGACGGCGTCGCATTGCCGGTCCACCCCCGCCTCGATGAGCAGGGGTGCGTCAATCACCAAGGCTGGCGCCTCGTCGGGCGCGGTCCTGAACATCGCCTGGCGGCGCTTCTCAATCCAGGGGTGGACGAGCGATTCTAGGCGTTTTCGCTCAGCCGGACGAGCGAAGACGATCCGGGCCACGGATCGGCGATCGATCCGGCGGTCCGGAGCGAGGATTCCTTCGCCCCACCATTGCACGAGGGATTTGTGGACGGCCCGGTCACACAGGGCTGCTCGCGCCAGGTCATCGGAATTGACGACAAAACAGCCAAGCTCGCCGAGCACGCGAGCCACGGCACTCTTGCCGGCGCCGATCCCGCCGGTCAGGCCGATGATGGGCTTTGAGGAAGGCATCAAGGGAAGAAGAAGGCATGAGGCATGAGGCATGAGGAAGAGCGGTTTAGCCGCGAGCCGGAGGCGAGCGTTTCAAGGGCTGACCACCGGCGACCAGGTCGTTCCGTTCGGCCCGTCTTTGATCGCGATGCCCATCTCCAGCAATTCATCACGAAGGTGATCGGCGGCAGCCCACGCCTTGGCGGTGCGAGCGGCGTTACGCTGCGCGATCATCGTCTCGATAGTTGAAACGTCCAGATCGGACTGAGACACAGACGCTTGGCGTTCCAATTCGAGCACGCCCAGCACCGAATCCATGGCCAGCAGCGCGCCCAGTTCGTCGGCGTAGTTGCCGGCGCCGTGGCCGGCTGACGGTTTGCGAGACGTATCATGTCGGCTCGCCGCTTCGTTCAGCGTGCCGATCGCTCCGGACACATTCAGATCAGCGCAGAGCGCGGCTTTGAATGCCGGGAGCGCCGCTGTCAAAGGACCCGGTTCGTCCAGCGGGGCCGCACGGTTCTCGTCGAGCCAATCGTGAAGTCGAGACCAGCGATCGACTTGTCTTTGCGAATCGGTGAGTCCTTGGAAGGTGAAGTTCGCCTGCGAACGGTGATGCGTCTTGATGAGTTCCAAACGGATCGCAGCCGGCGAAGCGCCCTTAGCGATGAGATCGCGCAAGGTATAGAAGTTGCCTTTGCTCTTGGACATCTTCTGGCCTTCGACGATGAGAAAGCGCGTGTGGAACCAGTACCGGGCAAAGTGCACTTGACCCGTCGCGCCGCACGTCTGGGCGATTTCACATTCGTGGTGGGGGAAGATGTTGTCCTCTCCGCCGGAATGAATGTCGATCACGCCGTCGGTCTTCGCCCCGAGCAGGGTCATCGCCATCACCGAACATTCCAGGTGCCAGCCGGGATAGCCTTCACCCCAGGGGCTGGACCACTTCATGACGTGACTGGGGTCGGGCTTCCAGAGCATGAAGTCGGCGGGGTGCTTCTTGACGGCCTGCGTGGCTTCGTTGACGCGCCCACCTTCGCCGGAGCGGATCTTGTCCGGCGAATTGCCCGAGAGCTGGCCGTACGCGGGGAACGATTGGACGCTGAAATAGACGACCCCGTCGTCGGCGAGGTAGGCGTGATCGTTTTCCATGAGCGTTTGGACGAGCGTGATCATCGGCTCGATGTATCTGGTCGGCCGGGGCATTAGCTCGGGCCGTTCCTTGGCTTCGGCAATGATCTTCAATCCGAGGCTCCGCGCATCAGCAACAAAGGCATCGGCATAGAAATCAGCGACGGCATAGGGATCGGTTGGATCAATCTCTGCAGCGTCGGCGGGCAACTTGCCGCTCTTCTTGGCTTCGAGCAGGCGGTTGGCGGCGACCTGCATCTTGTCTTCGCCTGCGCCGTCAGCAACTTCGTCGTCGGTCATGTGGCCGACATCGGTCATGTTCATCACGTGGACGACGTCGTAGCCGACCAGTTCGAGCGTGCGGCGAAGCACGTCCGCGTTGAGGAACGATCGGAAGTTCCCGATGTGGGCGTAGTCGTAGACGGTCGGGCCGCAGGAATAGAAGGTGACGCGCTTGCCCGTTGGATCAAGCGGCGTGAAGTCCTCCTCCTGGTTGGTCAGCGTGTTGTACAAACGCAACGTCATGGAGCGAACACCCTATGTATACGGGGGTGACTGGGCAAGTGCCCTTTCCGCCTACGCTTCGGCAGTAGGATTGTCTGTCCACGGTCGGCGCGGATGCGCCGGCTCGCCGATGCAGATCTGGCCGGGCGGCAGGTCACGAAAAGCGCTGGACCGCGCCGCGAGCAGGACGCCGTCGCCGATCGTGACGCCAGGCCCGACGAACGCGTCCGCCGCAATCCACACGTTGCGACCGATGGTGATGGGGCATCGAAGGATCCTCATGTCGCGGCTCGTGTAATCGTGAGTCCCGGCACAAAGGTGTGCGTACCGGCTGATACGCGTGCCCCGACCGATGGCGATCTTACCCATGCAGTTGATGATGGCTCCGTGGCCGATGACCACGTCTGGCGCGATCTGTAAATTCCACGGGAAATCGATTCGAACGGACGGCGCAACGACCGCCGTGCGATGGATTCTCGCGCCGAACAGTTTCAGCAGCGATCGTCGGCATGCATTAAACGCTGTGGGGCTCCAGCGAAAGAGGGTGAACCTCACGATCGACCACCAGAATCCCCTGACTCGTTCGCG
>JAZFYE010000358.1:0-6459 GCA_036475395.1 Phycisphaerales bacterium | reverse complement strand
AGGCTCTGCTTGAGTTCCTTCTCCAATTCGTCGTAGTCGCAGACGGTGTTGCCATCCTCGATGCGACCGACCCGGCCGATCACGCCCGCCTCGTGGAGCATCGCCTCGACCAGCGTGGTCTTGCCGGCGCCGGCAGCGCCAACCAGGGCCAGGTTGCGAATGTCACCGGTCGTGTAGTCGGCCATGCACGAAATCTCCTCGCCGCCGCGACGGCGCCGCGGGCATCTTGGATCGGGATAAACCCCGGCACGCCCCGCATGATAGCCGAAGCGCATGCCGTTTGCAGCGGCGTCCGGCTAGACTGGATCGTATGCCGCAGCCACCGTTTCATATCGTGCTCCTGAACCCGGAGATTCCCAACAATACCGGCAACATCGGTCGGACCGCCGCCGCCACGGGGTGTCGGCTGCACATCGTCCACCCTATCGGGTTCGATATGTCGCTCAAGGCCCGTCGCCGAGCCGGGCTGGATTACTGGCATCTGGTCGATTGCCGGGAACACGAAAGTTGGCCGGCGTTCCTCGACGCCGAGCAGCCGCAGCGCGTCTGGTTGTATACCACCACGACAAGCCGACCGCACTGGGAGGCGTCATTTGAGTTGGGCGATTATCTGCTGTTTGGCAAGGAGACGGCGGGCGTGCCCACGGAAGTTCACGAGTGGGTGACGTCAACCTTCGGCGAGGACCATCGCATTACCCTCCCGATGGTGGACGATCCCGCCGCGCGGAGCCTGAATCTCGCAACGGCGGTGTGCGCCGCGGTGTATGAAGGCCTACGCCAATCGGCGGTCGGCAAATGACCATTTGCCCCCCGGTGAATACACCGGGGGCTAAATGGGGTGCAATGATAATTCAATGCGGCAATGGAAATCGTGCGCACAGCTCGCGCACTTCTTCGCGCACTTCGTTGATCACCGCTTCGTCACCCTTGGCTTTGAGTACATGATCGATAAACGTCCCGACCCGGCGCATGTCGTCCTCTTTCAATCCACGCGTGGTGGCCGCCGGTGAACCGATGCGTATACCGCTCGTCTGAAAAGGCGAGCGCTCTTCCTGGGCGACCGTGTTCTTGTTGACGATAATACCCGCGTCTTCAAGCCAAATCGCCGCTTGTTTGCCCGTCAATTCCGGATCGAATTTGCGCAGATCCATCAACATCAAGTGATTGTCCGTGCCGTGGGAGAGCAAGTGGTGGCCGCAGCTCATCAATGTCTCGGCAAGCGCCTTGGCATTGACGACGATCTGCTTGGCGTAGATTGCGAACTCCGGTTTGAGCGCTTCGCCGAAGGCGACGGCCTTGGCGGTGATGATGTGCATCAACGGCCCGCCTTGCGTTCCCGGGAAGACCGCTTTGTTGATCGCCTTAGCCAATTCCTCATCGTTGGTGAGGATCAGTCCGCCGCGCGGGCCGCGCAACGTCTTATGCGTGGTCGTCGTGACGATGTGGCTGTGGGGGAACGGATCAGGATGCGCGCCGCCCACACACAGCCCTGCGATATGCGCAATATCAGAAACCAACAGCGCCCCCACTTTGTCGGCCACGGCACGAAAGCGCTCGAAATCGATCACGCGCGGATAGGCGGAGTAGCCACAAAGAATGATCTTGGGTTTGTGCTGAAGCGCGAGCTTCTCCACCGCGTCGTAATCGATGTAACCGTAGTCGGCGCGCGACTCGTCGTACACCAGCGGGTAGTGAACGGGCTTGAGCCACTTGCCGGAGATGGAGACGGGCGACCCGTGGGTGAGATGTCCGCCGTCGGAGAGGACGACACTCATCAACGTGTCGCCAGGCTCGAGCAGCGCGAAGTACACGGCCAGGTTGGCGTTGGCGCCGGAGTGGGGTTGCACGTTGGCGAACGCGCAGCCAAAGAGTTCCTTCGCGCGGTCGATGGCCAGTTGCTCGGCCCGATCGTAATTGACGCAGCCGGAATAGTACCGCTTGCCTGGATATCCCTCGGCATACTTGTTCGTCATGCACGAACCCATCGCGTGCATCACAGCGGGGCTGACGTGGTTTTCCGAGGCGATCAGCTCGATGGTCGTCGCTTGACGCTGGGCCTCATCGGCAAGGATCGAAGAGACTTCGGGATCTTGCTCGTCCAAGAGCCGACGCAGGCGCTCAGATAGCGCATCCAAGGGTGTCGCGGAAGTCGTCGTTTCGGCAGTCATGGCGACAGTGTACGTCCAGCCGGCGTGCGGCACTACCTGCATCAATACACAGCGAGCAGGAAGTCGGGGAAGGCCACCCACAATCCCGCAAGCAACACGAGGCACAACATGGATGTCAACAATACGGCGACCGCCCAGCTGTGCGGAATGTGCAAATATCGCTTCATCGCGGCGGCCCACCAGATTGTCAGCATAGGGATCATCGCATAGCGGCTGATCAGATGACCCCAGCCGAACGCTGCTGCTTGGAGCTTATCAAACGCATAGCCTAGACTGACTATAGCGAGGACAGCGGTGATAGCTGCTGACGGAATGAATGCTGCATAGGCGGTTATGCGAAACAGGTGAGCCCATCGTACTTTTGCTCTGCGTTTGGAAACAGGCAGCAAGATAAACGTCAACGGAAACAGCAGCCAGACCCACAGCGCCAGACCCAAACTGGCTAAGGTTTTGACGAAGGCGTACTTGTCAGAGGAAGATGAAGATCGGCCAATGAAGTTGCTGCGGAACGTGGAATGGAGTTCCGCAGGCGCCGGGTACGGCGCTGGGCTGAAACCGTATGTGATGGTTCCGGACGATGTCGTTCGCCACGGGAAGCAAACCGCCTCCAGAGCGGCCGCAAGGTAGGAATGGCTTATCGTTACGGGGATTTGCGCCGAGGGCTGAAGTATTTGCAGATCACGCTGGACCATGCGAGCGATCCAGGCCTCCAGCCCTTCAGTTTCTACGGACTCGACAAAATTGCGGAGGTTGCTCTGTTGCGCGGTTTCACGCGCGCTCTGGCCGGCGTTGGTCGGTTGTTCTTGCGACATTGTTTCCTGCTGTAGTGACTTGAGTCGCTGCTTGCGATCAAAGTATTGCTGTCGATACCGGATTCTCCGCGGGCTAATGTTCGCCTGAGTTCGCGCCAACTTCTGGAGCGTGTCGGCTTGATATTGCTGAACCTGTCTTAGAACGACGCTTCGCACACGCACCGCTGCAATACTCTGGATACTGACGTAACAAAGCAGCAGCGGAAGCAGTAGGCTGAAAATATACAGTGCGATTCGCCGCCAGCGAATGGGCAGTAACATCTTGAGCGCCGACCAAAAACAAGAAGGACGAAACGATCTGATGAACGTCGCGCAACAGGCCCGGCCGAACTTGCGGCGCTGTCGAACGAACTCGACACACCACAATGGCGAGAACTTCTCTGGATGCAGCACCTCCGCCCATACAAATTGCAACCCGCACTCGGCACATGTGCCGTGAAGTGGGCACTGATCGGCCCACGTTCCGATCGCGCCGCGCAGGTCGTAGCCGCAGCGCGGGCAATGGGCTCGGCCGGCCAAGTTCTGCCCAGAGGTGACGGGTGCGGTTGCGGTCATGTTCCCCTGCCCTAGGATGATCGGAACTTCGTCCATCTACTGTACCAATCCGATGTTCGGCTGCGTTCTGTTCTCATTGATTGGACTACTGGGGGCGGCTGCCGGTCCGCCGTCGATCGCTATTGACGGTCGATTCGACGATTGGGCCGGCATTGAACCGGCCTTGATCGATCCGGCTGATGCGAGGGGTGAGCCGGTCGATCTGGGTGAGCTGCGGCTCACGTCCGACGGGCGGTTCGTACATCTGCTGGTCGATTTCGGCCGAACCGTGAATATCCAGAAGCTTGAGGGGACGGTGCACATCGTGCTGGATGTTGATGGGAACAGATCAACCGGACAACTCACGTTCGGACTCAGCGGCGCCGACCTCGACATCATCCTCAGCCCTGATGCGCCGCCCGGTCACAGTCGGCGTCCGGGCGGCGTGAAACTCGTTTCGACCATCGATCCGGCGAACGACCCCTTTCCTGAAGCGCAGCGGCTCAACCCTTACGACATCGGATTCACGTTCGGTCCAACCTACGCGAGCCGGCAATTCGAGTTTCGCATCGGGCGCGGCGCGAAGCTTGCGGGGATTCCGACCGTCTTGGCCAGCGGTCGAATGCAAGGAAAGATCGTTTGCACCGATCCGCAGGGAAATATCATCGATCAAACTGCGGCGTTTGGTTCCGATCTCACACCTCTAAGGATTGCTGAGCAAACGGGTACCGCCCAAATCCCTGCACGAATTCCGGGGGCGCTGCGCATCATGAGCTGGAACGCCGACAAATCGCTGTTTGACAACCCCGAGCGGTTCGTGCGTGTGCTGGCGGCGATCGATCCGGACGTGATCCTTTTACAGGAATTGACGGATCGAGACTCCGCGGCACAGCTCGAATTGTTGCTCAATCGACCCCGGCCGGCGGAGGGGTTGAACAAATGGACCGTCGCATTCGGGGCCGGCGGCGGAAATCTGCGCTGTGCCGTCGCGTCGAAATTGCCTCTCCAGGCGGCCGAACCGTTCCAACTCCTGCCCTACCCCTTCTGGCGGGACCAGTCCCTTCGCGTGGCCGGCGCTGTCATCGAGACGGCAAACAAGCGGCTCCTGTGTGTGTCGATTCATCTGCGCTGCTGCGGGCGAGCCGGCGGCAGAGAGGATTTCATCCGTGGGCTCGAAGCTGAGGTGATACGCGAAAGATTGCAGGCGATGGTCGAACGCGATTCGTTCGACGGCGTGATCGTGGCCGGTGATTTCAATCTGGTCGGATCGCGCCGACCCCTGGACTTGCTCACAAGCCGGCTGGATATAACCGGTCTTTCGTTGATCGAAGCTGAGCCGTATCAACTGGACAGCTTGTCAAACGCAACGTGGTCTGATCGGAAGCAGCCACTTGTGCCCGGCCGATTGGACTACCTGTTGTTTTCCAACAACGCCGTGGCCTTGCGGAGCACCTTTGTTTTGGACGCGCGTGACCTAGATCCGGACGCCCTGCACCGCCTCGGTCTGAGAAGCGATGACACCGCCTCGGCTTCGGACCATTTTCCGGTGGTGGCGGACGTTCAGTGGACCGTGCCCGAGCCGTGATTGTCCGCATCGGGGTCGTGGCGTTACACTCTATCAAGCAGAGTGGCGTTTGATTTGTCAGCCATTAGGGGCGATCGAGGTGCTCCAATGATCCGAGTTCCAGTTCGATACCGAATCCTCAGCACCCCCACCGGTCGGTTCGCGCTGAGTGAGGATGGGTGTGGCTCGTTGTCAACAACGTGGCTTGATCTCACTGACGATTGTCACCGATTACCTGATGATGCAACCCAAGATGAGAGACTGCTGCCGGAACTGGCTGCGCGTTTGGAGCGATACTTCGTCGGCGAGGTGGTGGACTTTGGTGATGTCCCCACACCGACAGGAAGCCCGTTCGTGCGTCGATGCTGGGAGGCGTGTCGCTCGATACCGAGAGGCGAAACGCGCAGTTACGGCGAGTTGGCCACGATGGCCGGCGGGCGAGGAAACGCTGCACGCGCAGCCGGCCAAGCGATGCGACGCAATCGGCTGCCGATCATCATCCCCTGCCATCGGGTGATTTCCGCTGCCGGCGGCCTGCACGGGTTCAGTGGAAGCAGCGACCAAGGCGGACCCGCACTGGCGGTCAAGCGGGCGTTGTTGCAGATGGAGGGTGCGTTGAAGATCACCGAGCCTGACTTGGCGGGCGCCAAATGTGAACATGTGTCGCTTGACGATCCCTCAGCATATTCCGCCGCGATCCCGAGCCTCTTGTGACTAGTATGGATAGGTGCGGGAAGTGACCGACGTCCGGGCTGAGGATAATCGACGATGAAACTCACGATAGTCGGCACCGGGTATGTAGGGCTGGTTTCCGGGAGCGGGTTCGCCAACACCGGCAACGACGTTACCTGCCTCGACATCGACGAACAGAAGATTGCGAAGCTCGCCCGCGCCGAGTGCCCGATCCACGAGCCCGGGCTGGGTGAATTGATCGCCCGTAACGTCGATGCCGGCCGACTTCACTTCACCACCGACAAACATCAAGCCTACACCGAAGCCGAGGTGATTCTCATCTGCGTCGGCACACCCAGTGCCGATGATGAAGGGTCCGTTGACTTGTCAGCCGTGATGGCTGGGACCGAAGACATAGCAGAGGCGATTGAGCACAGCACGACCGATGCCGCGCCCAAACTCGTCGTGGTCAAATCGACGGTGCCGGTGGGGACAACGCATCGTGTCCGCGATCTGATCCGGAAACGAACGAGCCGGCCCTTTTACATCGCCAACAATCCGGAGTTCCTCAAAGAGGGCGCTGCGGTCAACGACTTCCTGCGGCCGGATCGGGTCATCTTCGGCGTCGACGACGATGCGGCGGCTGAGCGGCTGCGCGATCTCTACGATCCCTTCGTTCGCCAGGGGAATCCGATCATCGTCACCGACA
>JAZFYE010000357.1:0-9001 GCA_036475395.1 Phycisphaerales bacterium | reverse complement strand
GATATCGAGCTCGTGCAGGCGGACGCGCGCACGTTGACGGACCTTTTCGAGCCCCGCGCGTTTGACTACGCCCATGCCGGAATGTTTCTGCACCATCTGAGCGACATCGAGGCGATGACGGTGCTGCGCATCATGGATCGATTGACCACGCGCGGGCTGATCTGGAACGATCTTGTGCGCGGACCGATCGAAAAGCTCGCGGTGCGAGTGTTGACGTTCCGCGCCCCGGCGATGGTCAAGCACGATGCCGTGGTGAGTGTTGCGGCGGGCTTCACACGGCGCGAGGTACTGGACTTGGCCAAGCGCGTCGGACTCGAGACCCCGACCTACCATCGCCACCTCTTCGGCCGGTTTACGTTGGTGAGCGAGAAAGCGTAGCTCGAAAGCGGGACGCGCTAGCCGCCGGAAGTCGCTTCAATGATGAACGGACGCTCGTTCGGCGACGGGAGCTCTTCTGGCGCCAGACCGATTCTCGCCAACTGCTCCGGCGTGAGGATCTGGCGCAGTCGCCGCCGCGCCTGGGCGTTCAGCTCACTGCGGTCAAATTTAATGACTTCCAGCTTCTGCTGTCGCTGCATGTACTCCTGCATGTAGCCGGGATCGGAGAACCCGCCGCCGATACTGGATTGAGATTGTATCTCGACCATCTGGTTGCATAGGTTCTCGTAAACCGGCTGATATTCAACGCCGTGCAGCTCGATCGCGAGTCGCTGGTCGTCGGAGAGCTTGCGAAGCTTCAGCGCCGCTTCGAGGTACTTTTCACCGGAGTTCGGCTCGTTGTAAACGTTGGGGAAGGCCTTGCGCCGATAGGCGGCGCGGAACTTTCGAGCCGACCGGTCGTCAAGCGCGGCAATGATCTGTTGAAGCGTGTCGCGGTTGAGTTGGGTGATTACTTTATCAGCTTCCTCCACCAGCTTACGAACGTCCTGCAGTGTCTGCTGGTATTCCATGCTCAAGGCAATGGCGCCGTCGGTGTCGCCTTCCTGCCGGCGACGCATCATCTCAGCCATCGCCTCGGTCTGCCGGCGTTGCGCGACCAAGCCAACTTCGTAGCGATTACGAAACGCACCCGTGATCGTCTTCTCGTACCCCTTAAGAAGCGCGTCGATGTCGTCAGTCTTGACCGCATCGATTTCGGAGTCGTCCACGAGGGCAGAAAGATCGACTGACGATTCGTTGGATTCGGTGCCCGGAAAGCCGAACGGGTATTGGTTGGGTCGCTGACCCAACAGACGACGTTGACGAGCAAGCCGTAGTCGATCAAGTTGCTCTGTGGGCGCAGTCTCTGAGAGCACGAGCGCGAGATCGCGAAAGAATGCCTCGTCCGCAGCGTCGAGAGCCTTGACCGTTCGATCCTGCGTATCCTGTATCCACCGCTGAATGTCGATCCTGGCCCTGCCGCTCGGATCGTCCTGGAGCGCTAGGAGTTCTTCCTGTGCCTTTTGTGCTTGTTGCTTGGCCTGTTCGGCGTACTTGGACCGGTACTCCTCATGAAGGAGTTGGACGACCGCTTGCTGTTCGTCGGTGAGTCTGAGCTTCTCGGCGTAGCGATCAAGTTCGTGAGCGCTGATCGCGACAACCGGCCCGAGTGGACGGCCGAACTGGTCTCTTGGTTGCTCGTTGGGCGGGTCCTGTGCGGTCGCCTCTCCCGTCTCGGACTCCGCCTCAGCAAGAATCATCTCACGGGCCGCGCGCGGATCATTGAGTTTCGCTGCAAGCTCCGTCCCGAGCTGCGCGTCCAATGACGCATTGGCAGCCTCGTTTAGCTCCCGCCACCGTCCTGAAAAACTCTGGAGCTTCTCGTTATAGTCCTTCCACGCATCCTGATTGAGGACGAAGTCGAACATCGAGCGGCCTTCGTTGTATTGCTCGATGAACTTGATCATCTCCTCGGTGATGCGATCGTGGCTGCGTTGGTGAGTTTGCGCGGCGTCTGTGATCGCCAGTCGTTGATCCTCCGTGAGCTGCTTGAGCCGCAGTGCCGCTTTGAGTCGTATCTGCGCGGACATCGGATCCTTGGGGGCCGTTGGGTACGCTCGGCTGTAATAGTCGTAGCGCAGCTTGCGGGCATTGTTCGGCGCTAAACGAGCTTGAACGCTCTTGAGTGTCTTGCGATTCAGGTCGGCGATCGCTGCGGACTTCTTCTGCATGTTCTTCCCAAGGTCCTGCCAGACGACTCGCATCGTTTCCATCATCTGCTGCGCGGACTCAGGATCAGTCATGTCAAGATCGGTCATACCCGCTGCCTCGAACGCGTCCAGCATGTCCAGGGTCATGGTCATCGTCGCTTCGTAGAGCTTCTCGATTGCGGGCGTGAGTCGACGTTCATATGAGGCGATGAGCGGATCGGTGGCTTCCAACTCCTGCGGCGAAAGTTCGAGACGAGCGTAGATTTCACTCAGGTCGACGCGGGTCGCCTGCGAGCCGAAGCCGCCTCCGCCCATTGCTCCATTGTGATAGCGTTGCCGCGCTCGCGCCAGTCGCACCCTCGGCATCAAGGTGCGCTGTTCGTCGGTGAGCACCACATCCATTTGGCTGAACAAGCGACTATCCAGTTGTTCGATCTTTTTGAAGGTTCGCTTCATGTCCTTGAGCAGCCGCTCCACCTTCTGACGCTGCGGCATACTGAAACCGCCGCCTGTCATCTCAGTGGTTTGTTTCAACAGTTTCGCGATGTCATCTTCACGCAGCCGGCGAAACGCTTCGCGATACTGCTCGTGCAACGGGTCGATCGCAAGACGTTGGAACTCGTCGAGCCCAAGACGCCGCGCGTAGCCCTCCAGATCCCGGCTGGAGATCGGGTCCGGCAGCATCCCGCTCGTGCCCTGAGCGGTTGCAGCCGATGCTACACCAAGCAAGGGCACGCACATGAAGAACGTGCACAGCCACAGGCGTAGCGCACGGGCACGCAGGATCGATGTTGTTCTTCGCATCTGTCTTTCCCTTGGTTGTGGACCTGGCAAAGAGTATACGTGCCGTGATTCCGCGACACCACCCCGCGGGCACAAACTACGGCTCGGGGGAACGGGTCTTTCCCAGGTCAGCGCTCTTTGGGGTCAAATTGAGTCGCGCAAGCTGCTCGGGCGTGAGGATCGAGCGCACGCGGCGCAAGGCCTTGGCGTCGAGTTCTTGGCGGTCGAATTCGAGCAATGCCAGTTCCTGCCGACGACGACGGTAGTCTCGCAAAACGGCAGGATCGTCGTACACACCGAGTGCCGCGCCTCCTCGTTCAGATAGAATCGCCATCTGTCCACCAAGCGGTTCGTACGCATCTCGGTATTCACGACTGATCGTTTGGATCGCATGGCGTTGCTGGTCGCTCAAATCGGCGAGTCTTCCGGCCGCTGTGATGAACCGCTCAGCCGATTCTGGATTGTTGTATACAGACGGGAACGCCTTGCGGTTGTAGGCACGCTGCAGCGCCTGACCGGATGGACCAGCGAGCGTTTGGAGGATTCTCTGCAACGTTTCGCGATTGATCTGTATGACCGCCTGCTCGGCTTCGTGCGTCGAATGATACGCTGTGATCTCTGCTTGTCTAAGCTCATCTCGGGCGTCAGCGGCAACGTCCTCACTCTCCTCGCGGAAGCGCGCTAGATTGATCATCGCGTTGAGATGGTTGAGCTGAGCGGCGATCGCGGCCTCATGCCGTACCTCAAACGCAGGCGTGACAGTTCCCTCATACTCTCGCATGATGTCGTCTAGTTCGCGAGCGGTCTCCGCGTCAAGCTGCAACTCATCGACCAACCCCGAGAGATCGACCCATGCTTCGTGTGATTGCACCGGTGACAGGTACAGCCGAAAACCCGCTTCACGGCGACTGAATATCGCGCGCCGGCGTGCGAGTTTGAGGCGTTGCAATTCGTTGGGGAGCGCCGGGCTCTCGCCGAATGCCAACGCAAGATCGTCAAACAACGTCGCGTCCAGCTCTTGGGCTTCTTGCAATGCCTGTCGTTGTTGATGAAGCCGCATCTGGCGGGCTTCGTCCGTGCCCGGATCGCCGTTGCGAGCTTGGGCGGTCTGCGCCGCCTTGCGTTGAGCGGCGCGGTGGGCGCGGTATTGGGCTACATAGTGCTCATGGAGTTGGCCGACGATCGCTTGTTGTTCATTGGAGAGCGCCAGCCGTTGGGCAAAGCGCGTCAATTGACGCTCGCTGATTGGATTTGGTACGAGCGCATCAGCTCCAAGGATATCGCCTGCATTGGTTCGCATCACCACGCCGCCATTGGATGCTTCCACGACGACACCTGCAGGCGTAAATTTCTTGGGCTTTCCTTGCGAGGTGCGACCGGCTCGATCGCCGAGCATCGCCACGAGTTGAGGACCAAGCACCGCATCCAGTGATTCACGGGCCGTTGTATTCAGTTGAGCCCATCGGGCTTCAAAGGCATTCATCTGCTGTTGCAGCGCAGCCCATTGTTCATTGTCGAAATCGATCATGATCATCTTGCCGCCCAGATCATCAAGCTGATCAACCATTTCCTCTGTAATCTTGTCGTGGGACCTTTGATGGTCGTCACCTAGAGCGGTAACTGTTTCACGCAGCTGCTCAGTGAGATCGTTCATTTGAAGTGCAGCGGTAAATCGCTTTTGCGCCGAGTGCAGGTCGTAACGGGCTTCGGGGTAGGCAGCGAGGTAGTACGTTCGCCGGAGCTCTCTAGCCTGGGGCCGTTGGAGCACTTGGGTCAGGCGTTGTATCGTCTTGCGGTTGAGATTACTTATCGCGCTTGCAGGTTCTAGCAGGTTCTTTGCAAGCTCAGTCCGGACCGGATCGAAGGCGAGAAATGTCTTGCGCAAAGCTTCCGGGTCGGACGTATCGCGTTGCGAGAAGCCCAGTTCCTCGAAGGCGATAACCATGTCCAGGATCATTCGATTGCCGGCGTCGCGCAAGTCTTTCAGTCGGCTCGTCAAGACGCGCTCATGCTGAATGATCAGTGGATCGGAGATCTGGCGCAGCTGGGGCGTAAGCTCCAGTTGCTCGTAGAGTTTGCTCAGATTGACCTGATCACCTCGATTCAGAAAAACACCGCCCTGCACGAGGCCGCTGCGCAACCGCTTGCGGGCTCGGGTCAGCTTGATTCGAGACAACGCCGGCCGCTGTTGCTCGGTAAGAATCGTACCGATCTCGCTAAACAGTCGATTGTCAGCTTGCTTGATCCTGGCGAGTACGCGATCGAGGTTTCGCAGGAACTTTTCAACCGGTCCAGGTGCTGGTAGCCCCGTACTGCCATCCGAAAGAACGCGTATTTCGTCGAGTACCCGCTGGATCGCTCCTTCGCGCAGCGTGCGGAACGCCCCAAGGTACTGCTCGTGCACCGGCTCAATCGCCAGTCGTTGCTCGTCGGTCAGTTGCAAGCGATCGAGATAGCCGGCCAACTCGCGGCTGGAGATTGGGTCCGGCAACAGATTGTTGCCGCTTTGAGCAAGACAGCGGTTCGTCAGGCCACGCAGCCCCGCTACCACAACCAGCGCGACAAGCCAAGGGCGCAGTGCCCTTGCGCACAGGATCGATTTGGCAATGTTCATACGACTTTCCCCTATCCCCCGGTCGGTCCTCGCCCATTGTACGAATGTCCGGCGGCTGATGCGCTACGCGCCGATGTATTTTGCGTAGATGGACCGGGCGGTCCCGAGATCGTCGGTGCCCTTGATGATGGCCCGGCCGTCGGGGAAGAGTGTCAGCTCCATCGGCTCGCCGTTCGCGCCGCGTTCGTTGGAGAACCGGCCGTGCATCAAATATGCGTTCTGCGTGAACGAGCCGTGCGGTGACAGCTGCGAGGCCATCGCGGCCAGATCGAGCCGTTTGGGCTCCGATCCATCGGGGCCTGGGGTGATTTGCACGGCATGGCGTCCGCACAACGACGTGACGGCGCCGCCGGCCCGGCCTTCGAGATACGCCAAATCGCCCTGCACGCAGCACGGGCAATCGTCCGAGTCCCGCGCGCTGATGATATCCAGCGTTCGCTGTTGGTTTGACCACACGTCGATCGACAACAGGGAACGATCAACTTTGTCCAGATTGCCCGTCAGGAGTTTGATTGCTTGAGTGCACTGATGGGCGGCGATGATCGCGACCGCTGCGCCCAGCACGCCCGCCGTATCACAGGTGGGGCTCGCCCCTGGCGGCGGAGCCTCAGGGAAGACGCAGCGCAGACACGGCGTGGACTGCTCGGCCGACCATCGCACCGACGAATGAGACGGATCGGCACGACACTTTGGATGCGGCAGAACCAAAAAGGACATCCCCGTCGTTCCCACCGCGCCGCCGTAGACGTACGGCAGACCGTGTTTCACCGCCACATCGTTGAGCAGATACCGTGTCTCGAAATTGTCCAGCCCGTCGAGAACGACATCGACGCCTTCAATGTACCGCTCGGCATTGCGGGCGCTGAAGTCGTCAACATGTCCGTGAACGACGACCTGTGAGTTGATGCGGGCGAGCTTGTTCTTGGCGGCCTTGGCCTTGGGGATCACCTGGGCGACGTCATCCTCGTCATAGAGCACTTGCCGCTGCAGGTTCGTCAGCTCGACGGTGTCGCGGTCGATAATGGACAGCGTGCCGACGCCGGCCCGGACCAGGGCATCGGCGATCATGGTTCCCAGCGCTCCGCCGCCGACGATCAGCGCATGGGATTGGAGCAATCGGCGTTGCCCCGACTCGCCGATGTCGTCCAGAAGGATCTGACGGTGATATCGCTGCAATTCATCCACGATTCGGACTGCCGATTCTGTATGGCGCATCAGTTGCGAAGGAGAGCCCTGGTCCATCTTCTGACATCGAAGTCGTACACGCCGGTGTCATTGAACTGGACGACGAGCGCGCCTTGGTCGATTCGTGCGCTGGTGAGGAAGACGCGCGTTCTGCCGGTCAATCGTTGAGCCTGGGAAGCCACGAGACGGCGCTGGTCGGATGTGAAGCTGCGATCGCGAGCGCTGGCGTTGAAGAGATCTTCGAGGTGGGACTTGGCGGTGTCGGACGGCCAGCCGGCGTCGACGAGCGCGTCAAGTCGGGCGAGCTCCAGTTGCAGCACCCGCGCGCCAGTCTGTGGCAACTGACTAGCAACCCAATCGTAGAGGTTCATGGCCGGCCGATTCATGGTCCGGGCCCGGCCAGCTTGGGTGGCCAGGGCGTCGAGCCGGCGTCTGAGCGCCGCCTGCGTCGACTCCCCCAACGTCCCGGCCCCGAGGGCGGCATTGACATCCCTAAGCAGCGACCGGTTGGCCCGTGGATTCTCGAGCATCGGCGGCAGCTCACTGAGGAAGTGTTGAAACTCCCGATCGGTCATCTCCGGGAGAGTTGGCTCGAAGCTGGTGAGCTGCCAGCGAACGTAAGCGTCAACGAAGGGATCACGGTCGGCACGGCGGATGAGCTGTCTGCCCACGATCATCGGCGGCAGCGGCTGCTGACCGCCCCGGCGGGCGAAATCGGCGTCCTGGCGTGGTAGTTGCTCCTCGGTCTTGGCCAGGCGGGCTTCATCGAGCAGCGTCTTGATCGCCGTAGCGAGGGTTGCCGCTGGCGATCTCGGCGGGGGCTGAGCGATCGCCGTCGCCGCCACGAGCAGGCCTGCGGCGACGAGAACAGCCAATCGGCGGCGGTATCCGTCATAAGGAACAGGCGCCATCGACCAATCGTATGCGGCGGCGCGGGAAGGAACCGAAAGTCGCCGCGGCCATCCATGCGTTATCGGTCGGTTCGGATCCCGGCCAGGCGGTCGGACCACCGCTTGACATCGTCGCGATCCACGCCGCTGGTTGAGAACGTCACCCGAACGGAGCCGTTGGCGAGGAAGGTGACTTCATTCACGAAGCGGCGCTTGAAGCCGGCCAGTCGCTGCCCCTGTTGCACGACGAGGCGGCGGTGCTCGGTAGTGAAGCTCTTGTCGTCGAGGCTGGCGGTGAAGTTGCGCGTCATCTTGGTCTTGATGGAGCGGGTGGACCAGCCGGCCCGGATGGTGGCCGCGCATCGAGCCAGCAGCCATTGGCGAGGGCGCGGGCCGGTCTCGCCGAGCTTGCGTTGCACCCATTGCGCAAACGATATGGCCGGTTCGTTGAACTGCGCCGTGATCGTCGTGCGACGATCGAGTTCGGCGACGTCCTCCTGCAACTGCTGCAAACGCCGTGCGGGCAATACCGCCGATTCGGCCAGCCGCTCCAAGGTGTCGATGATCTGCGGATCGGCCCGCGGATTCTGAACGAGGGCCGGGATGTTGTCCATGAAGTCGGCAAACTGTTGATCGTTGAATTCCGGCAGCGCCGGATCGAAGCTGGTCAGTTGCCAGCGCACGTACGCGTCCACGAACGGATCGCGATGCGTAGGTTCGAGAATCGCCTGCGACAGATCCGCGTCCGGGATTTCGCGATCGAATCGCTGCGCGAAGTCGGGGCTGAGGGTTGGAAGCTGTTGGTTTTTCTTCGCATCGACCGCTTCGCTGATCAGGAGGCGACGCGCCTCGCGAATGAGTTCGTGGTCGCGCGACGATTGTGAAGTCGCGGCTGGCGGTGGGAAAGTTGTAGGCGCCGAATTGACGATGTTGATGAGGAAGAAACAGGCCGCAAATGCGCGCGCAAAGACGGTCACTTTGGTCACTTTGAATGAAGCGCTGCGATCACGCGCCAAGATCGTCATGTGGTCATCGTATCAGTAGCGCAAAGAAAACCGGCCGCCGCGTGACGAGCACGCTGGCGGCCGGGAAAGGGGGATCGTGGTTGGGCCCCTTGGGCTGCGGATAATTATACCAGAAGAAGTCTACCAGGCAAAGTGAGCAAAAGCTTTATTTGCGTCCGCCATTCTGTGAGTATTTTCGCGGGTGGTCATGGCCTTGCCCTCCCCGCGGGCGGCGTCGTAGAGCTCCCTGGCCAGGCGGCGGTGCATGGGCTTGCCCTTTTCGCCCCGGGCCGCGGTGATAATCCACCGGAACGCTAAACTCTGCTGCCTACGGGCAGTTACGGCCATCGGGACCTGGTAATTGGCCCCGCCCACCCGCTTGGATCGCACCTCCAC
>JAZFYE010000356.1:0-8623 GCA_036475395.1 Phycisphaerales bacterium | reverse complement strand
TCGCGATGAGGAAGAAGCACTCGTAGGTGTCCTGGAGCTCGATGCGGCGCTTCACCGAGCCCACGTAATGCCCGAGGTGCAACTGCCCGGTCGGCGTGTCGCCGGTGAGAATGCGCGGCTTTGTCGCGGCGTTCGAACTCATGGGGTGCGTACTGTAGCAATCAATCGCGTCAGCGGGAGCAGTCCCGCGCCAAACACCAGATCACGATCCTGTGCCGACGGTCAGCCACGCGAGCAGCAGGTTTGTGAGATTGAACACCGCATGCATTGTGATCGATGCTGACAATCGGCCTGTCCTTTCATAGATCCATCCGAAGCCGATCGACAGGACGAAGAGCGCCGCCAGCGCATGGACCGACGACACCGCTCCGGCGTGGACGAACGCGAACACGACGCTCGTGGCCAGGATGGCCGGCCAGCGTCGCATGCCCGCGCCGATTAAGGCCTGCTGAACGATCCCGCGATAAAGCACTTCCTCGTACAGCGGCGCACCCACAACGACCAAGGCTATCGTCAGGTAAAGCCACACATCCACCGGACTTTCCACGAGCTGCGCTAGCAGTGCATGGGCAATCGGATCGGGCGCCCTACCAGTCAGGACCTCGATGACAGACCCGGCCGCAAACGCAACGCAATTGACGACGGGCCAAAACAACAGCAGTGCGGCTACCCCGATCAACGCAGCCCGTGGTATCCCGGAGCGGCGTGCCCGAGCTGGCCGCTTCGCGCGGACCACCAACCAGACGAAGGCCGCCAGAATGATTCCTTGTGCGGCGTAGGATCCCAGTTGAAGGCGTCCCGAATCCGCCAGCGACATCGAGGCTCCGTCTGCTCCAGTTAGATCTATTCCAAACAGCCAGACCGCCCCTTGAGCGCCCAGTCTAGCCAGCCCTAGCATCACCAAGGCCATGGCCAGCCCGCCCGCGGGCGACATCACACGAGGCTGGGGACCGCCCGCCCCCCAGCGATACCACCGCCGCCAGAAGAACAGCCCGACCGCAGCCGCTCCCGCGACGAGATAGACCCAGTTCAGAACTTCAAGCGGGGCGGGATCGACGGCCGACGAGTCATTGGTAACGGTCGTCCCGGCCTCGGCGCCTTCGGTTGTTTGCTGCGCGGCAAAGGCGGAACCTGTAACGACCGCTGCGAGTAGGATAACTCCGAACACCATGACCACCGCCCTGGACAACATCATTGCTCGCAAGCGGATCGAGGTCGCCAAGGCCAAGTCCGTCACGCCGCTGGATACCCTGCGGGCCCGTGTCGCCGAGCTGGGTCGCCCGCGAAACTTTTTCGCGGCCGTCGTCAACCAGCGCCCGCGGCGTAACACCCGCGTCATCGCCGAGATCAAGAAGCGCAGTCCGTCGGCAGGCACGATCCGCCGCGATTTCGACCACATCGACATCGCCAAACAATATCACGAGGCCGGCGCCGCCGCGATCTCATGCCTCACCGACGAGCAGGACTTCGGCGGTCATCTCGGTTATATCCATCAGATCCGAGACGCCGTCCCCCTGCCCGTGCTGCGCAAGGACTTCATCGTCGATCAATATCAAGTGTGGGAGTCGCGAGCCGCCGGCGCCGACGCCATCCTTCTTATCGCCGACGTGCTCGAGGAGAGCGAGCTTGTGGACATGGCGATCCTCGCCCGCGAGCTGAACATGACCACCCTCATGGAAGCGCACGACGTTGAGCGGCTGCTCAAGATCCGCCATTATGTCGGCTTCCCACATGCCGGCTACTCGCTTCTGGGTATCAACAACCGCGACCTCAAGACGATGCAGACCGATATCTCCCACACGTTCCGCGTGCTGGAGTTCATCGAAGACCGGAAAGTCGTGGTGTGCGAGAGCGGCATCAGCTCCGCCGCCGATCTCGCCCGGCTCCGGCAGCGCGGCGTGAACATCGTTCTGGTCGGCGAGCATCTGCTGCGCCAGCCCAATCCCGGCGATGCGCTTCGCCAACTGCTCGGGCAAGGTACGACTTCTGATTCCTAACCCGGTTTAGCCGCCAACCAAAGGCGAGCGAGTCCCGCACTCACGCCCTACCATCCTCAACGGTGCGCTGCGACCTCATCATCCCCGCGCTCAACGAAGCGACGAACATTAGTGATTTGTTCGATGCGATCCAATCCTTGCCCGATGGTCTGGTGCGGCATGTCGTCCTGGCGGATAACGGTTCAACCGACGGCACGCCGCAAGCCGCACAGGCCCGCGGCGCGATCGTCGTACACGAGCCGAAGCGCGGCTACGGCGCTGCCTGTCTGAAAGCCCTTGAATGGATCGAACAACAACAAGAGGCGCCTGAGGTCGTTGCGTTTCTCGATGCGGACCTTTCTGATGACCCTGCGTCGCTCGAATCGCTCTTGGAACCGATCGAGAAGGACCGCGCAGACATTGTCATCGGTTCGCGCATCAGACTCGCAGAACCCGGAGCGCTGAACTTGGCCCAGCGCTGGGGCGGGAGGCTGGCGTGCACGATGATCGCGATCCTGGCGAGAAGACGCTACACCGACCTCGGACCCTTCCGAGCCGTGCGCTGGACGACCTTCCAACGACTCGCCATGGCCGATCGCACCTGGGGCTGGACGGTCGAGCTGCAAATGAAAGCGGCGCTGATGAAGATTCCAACGATTGAAGTCGACGTGCCCTATCGACGCCGCGCCGGTGGCCGATCGAAAATCTCCGGCACACTGCGCGGTCTTCTCGCCGCCGGCGCCAAAATCATCACCACCATCATCGCGATCCGGTGGCAGCACCGGCGAAGCCGAACCTGACGATCGAGGCTTTGGGAGTGAGGAACGTCCGGGTCGCTTTCACCCCCCGCAGGGTCAAGCCCTGCGGCGAAACTCCGTCACTTCAAGTGATCGACCTTGGCTGATTGCGCCGCGCGGAATTCCTTGAGCTTTGCGCCGATCGTCTCGTCGCTCAACCCCAGGATCGCCGCGGCGAACAGCGCTGCGTTCACCGCTCCCGCCTTGCCCACCGCGAACGTGGCCACCGGCACGCCGGATGGCATCTGAGCCGTCGACAACAGCGAGTCCATCCCGTCCAGCGACCATCCCTGCATGGGGCAACCCAACACCGGCAACTGCGATTGCGCCGCCGCCGACCCCGCCAGGTGCGCCGCCCCGCCCGCCGCACAGATCAGCACCTTCAGCCCGCGCTGCTGGGCAGTTTTGCAGTATTCCGCCAAACGAGCCGGCGCGCGATGGGCCGAGATCACGTTGCACTCGTGTGCGATCCCCAACTGCGACAACGTCTCGGTGGTCGCCTGCATCGTTGGCCAATCCGACTTGCTGCCCATTAACACGCCTACTATGGCCCCGTCCACCGTCGTGTAATCATCGCTCATGAATCACTCCTCACGCCTCGCCGGGCGATGCGGCGAGACGCGATGGTACACTGTACTTCGCGTTCCTGGAGAACCGCCTCGTGCCCCTGCCCGCCAGCCCAAACATAGCCATCGTAGGAGCGACCGGCGCCGTTGGCCGAGAGCTCCGGCCGATTCTCAAGGACCGGACCTTCCGCCACAAGTCGCTGCGACTGCTAGCCTCGTCGCGCTCCGCCGGGTCGACCATCGAGCATTGTGGTCAGCGTTTGGCCGTCGAGGAATTGACCGAAAACAGCTTCGACAGCATCGATCTCGCGTTCTTCTCCGCCGGGGCGTCTGTAAGCAAAACGTTCGCTCCCATCGCGATAAACCAAGGCGCCATCGTCATCGACAACTCCAGCGCCTTTCGCATGGACGAGAATGTCCCGCTGATTATCCCGGAAATCAACGGCAACGTCCTGGATGACTTTCCACAACCCGGGATCGTCGCGGTCCCCAATTGTGCAGCCATTGTCGTGCTCATGTCGGTCACCCCGCTGCACCGAGCCGTCGGCATCGAACGCATGGTCGTCAGCACCTATCAGGCCGCCTCCGGGGCCGGGACCGCCTGGATGCGCGCGTTGCAGCAGCAAGCGCACGATTACGCCCAAGGTCGGCCGTACACGACCGACGTCCTGGGGCGACAATACCTGTTCAACCTCTTCAGCCACAACTCCCCCATCGGACCGGATGGCTCCAACTTCGAGGAAAGCAAAGTCGTCGCCGAGACGCACAAGATATGGGGCGACGATTCCGTCCGGGTGACCGTCACCTGCATTCGCGTTCCGGTCCTGCGCGCTCACTGCGCTGCGGTCAATCTCACCTTCCGGCAACCAATGAATGAAGATCAGGCGCGCGATATTTTGGAAGCCGCCCCTGGCGTGAAGGTCGTCGATGATCGTGAAGCGAACAAATTCCCCGAGCCGATCGACGCCACGGGGTTGGATGATGTGCTTGTGGGGCGGATTCGCGCTGACCTATCACAGCCGCCGGACATGGGATTGAATCTTTTCGTGGCCGGCGACCAACTTCGCAAAGGCGCCGCCCTCAACGCCGTCCAAATCGCAGAATGTTTGGTGACAACTCCCGCGCGCACCGTTTAGCGGGCGGCCTCCGGACGCCGCGTCACTTGCGCAACCGTCCCCAGCGCCTCCGCTGCATCGTCCGCATCCTGCTGCTTCACCAAAATGTAATCCGTGTCATACGTCGAGATCGCGAAGCACGGGATTTCCGCCTTAGCCAAGGCGTTCGTTAACGTTGCCAATACCCCCACTACCGAGAAATCCAATTGCCCGGCCACGCGCATGGCCGCCCAGCCGCGCTCGGCCTTCACCTCGGCCGGCACGAGCGGCTCGGCGGCGACAATCGACAGCTCCCGTTCACTCCGCGTGATGCTGACAAACCCCCCACGACCCAGCGCCCATCCGGGGGTCGACGCGGAACGATCCAACCGACAGACCGCAAACCGTCCGGGCAGCCATTCCAAGGTGATGTCAAACTCACCCATCATCCATCTCTTCCAGTGGCACGGCCGTCTCCGCCGTGCGTGTGAGATTTCTCGAACGGGCGAGACGCCCGATCCACCGATCACACCGGCACCATACTCCGGCCGGATTGGAAGGTCAGACCAACAGTTGATCCATCCCGGTGACGATATACAATCGTGCCAGTTCGCGGATGCTGAACCACGCGACACTTGGGGATTGGTGTAATGGTAGCACGGCTGACTCTGGATCAGTTAGTATAGGTTCGAGTCCTATATCCCCAGTTGACGAAACTCCGCTGCGGGCGCTGAAAACAGCGTTCGCAGCTTTTTCGTTGCCGACCAACTGTACCTACAAATACCCCAACATACTCAAGAAGTGCAGCGCCCGTGCAGCGCGTCGAAAAACTTTCGCTGGTCCGCAGCGTATCTGCCACCACCACCCGATACCTTCGCGTTGGGCTCGCAGAAGCCGCCTGGACGCCCACCAGCTACAGTCGGTATCTCGTTCACCCCCAAAACCCACGAACGCGGTATAGGCCAGATACGGGCGTCTGGCGCAATGCCGTTCGGCCGTTGGTTCACCGTTGATTCTTCAACGGTGAAACGCACAAAAGACGCAGCCGGTTGCGGACCTGGCCAGCGACGGTGCACAACACTGTTCCGACACTGTTCTTCACTGTGATAAGCACTGTCGCCCCCCCCCAATGATTCCCCAGTGTCCAGCCCCAGTGATCCGCCTCGCTGCTGCCCGTTGTCCACAGTGATACCACGGTGTTCTGCACCGTTCCCATCCCCGGTGGACCCTCGGTGTTCACCACCGGTGATCCCGTTGTCATCCGTCGGCCTTGCCTTGGCCGGCGACCGCTTGATCACCGCTTGTCATTCAGCGGTAGCATGAGCCCTCGCATCTACCCGTTCCCGGTGTTCTCACGGTGTTCGGCCACGGTATTCTCGTCGCCAGCCATCGGTCGTGCCCCAACCGTTCGACCGCCTGTTACCCGCCTGTTCCTGAGGCGGAGGCGCACCCTCGCGCGTGCGCGCGTATATGTCCCAAAACCCGCGCGTATGCCCTTGCACAACCTGGTCGAGGATTTCTTGGGTGACCCGCTCTTTTTTAGGGTGTGCGGTTTTGTCCGGGCTCGCAAGTTCCCCTTTTATGGCGTTAGAAAACTCGCCGACAAGGTTCCTGCATATCTGGCGATGTCGGGAACGCCCTTTTTAGGGTGTCGGAAAACCCCGCACCCGCGTTGTTGCATGTAAGAGGATGTACGAAGGTGCCTCGCCGCTACGGACACGGCCCCCAGTTGGCCAGGAGGGCGTCCCTGCGTACTTCACCTATCGGGATCCCCGCTTATTCGGTGCTTGGATGTACAGACTCACCGCAATCTGCAGGGTGAACGCCATGTCGGTTGCTTAACGGGGATGTCACCGTAGGTAGCGTGAGCACGGTTGTTCCACGCTTCATTGAAGTCGGGGAGCCCGTCTACTGATTTGAGAGGCACCTCCCGGAGCCCGAACCCCTACCTCAATGCTGCACCAGCACCGAATACCGGTACTTGAGCGTGCGCTCCTCGCCGGGTTTCAAAATGATTGTCCACGTCAGCTCGTGACGGGGGTTAACAGAGTAAACACCTTCCTCCCGCAGGACGTTCTCCGGTGAGCCGTCGGCTTCGATCAGCTTGCCGGAGAAACGCCGGCGAATCACGATCGACACGCACTCCTCGCGATGGTTGCAGACGAGAAGCTCCCCCTTGACCATCGGGCTGCGGAACTGCCGGCCGCCGATCCGGACGATCGCCCGCTCGCCCGGCTCCTCGTGCTCCGTGCGGCTGGTGCGGATGCTCAGGGCCCGAGTGATGTGCAGCGTCGTTTCCTCGCCGCGGTTGACCCAGGGGCTCATGCACTGGCCGTTGAAGTGACCGTTGGTCACAATCATCGCCGGGCCGGTGGTCATCGGAACATTCAGCGGGTTGCGGAACCGCACGGCGTCCCAGGCCACGTCCTCGAACTGGTCGGGGTTCTGTTGGCGGCGCCAGTCGTCGATGTAACGGCCGTTGGCGTCGCGGGTGTCGGGCACGATCCATTCAACCACTCGCTCGTACTCGGTCCGGCCTTCGGCCACCGGCAACATCAGGGAATCGCCCTCCAGCAGGCTCCGGCGCCCGATGGAGTGGTAGTGCAGGTCGACGCCCTCGCCCTCGGGCGTGATCGCGGTGTCCACGCCGTTGGAAGCCCCGGATGAGCCGCCGTACGTGGCCCTTTGCTGCGTAACGACACTGCCCTGCATCGACGGCCCGATCCGTTGATTGAGCTGGCGGAAGAAGTTTGCCCAGTTCGTGCGAGGCGACAGCGGCGACAGGACGTGCGAGAACTCCACGCTGGGGAACCCTGAAATGAGCTGGATCTCCACCTCCTCAAGATTCTCCAGCTCGTTCTTGATGACGGCCTTCTGCTCCAGCCGGAGCATCTGCCGGTCGGCCAAGTTGATCCGGTAGCTCGGCGCCCAGGCCATGCCCTTGGCGAGGTAGCTCACGACGACCGTCGGCGCCCGGCAACCCGAGTCCTGGACCGTCACCAGCAACACTGGTCGCCGGCGCTTGACCGTGGTTTCGTTCGCATTCACCTGCAGTCGTGCAATCGTGGACGTGTCAACGTAAGTGTGTCCGTCATCCGACTCCAGTACCAGGAACCGCCGGGACGGTGTCGAGTTTTGGCGAGGTTGGCTGCCGCCCCACCAGGCCCAGTAATTCATCGGCGCCCGCTCGAACGCCCGGCTCCACGCCTCCGAGCCGCGGGGCATCTCTTCCTGCACCACCCGCCCGCGCAAGACGGGCGTGTCGCGCTCGCGAAAGTGGATCGTCACGGTCCGGCCCGCCAGGCCAGTCTGGAGATCGGACGCCATGTGCTCGCTCAGCGGCGTGTCGAACTCCCGGCTGGTCACCCGGGCGTCGATCCGGGCATTGCTCTCGATCCAAAAAGTGCCGTGGACCGGCTCGGGAACCCCGCCGATCTCGAACGTCCCGTCGCCCGGCAGCCGCACCTCGCGCCGGACGACCGCCAGACCGTTCTTGAACAGCCCGAGGGAGGTTACCCTGCTTTCGATCACGGGATGGCTGCCGGCGTACGCGGCGGTCGAGAGCAAGACTGCGGCGACGGTCGAAATCACGATGGTGCGCATGTTCTGAAACCCCTTTGTGCGGTGGTTGCACCACAGAGACGCAGAGGACGCAGAGTCATCCTCGTTCCGTTGCGAGAAGCCTGCATGTCTTCTAGATACGATCTCGTGAAGGGCCCGCAGGTATCGCCTGTGCAACGAATCCGCCGCGGCCGTGACGAAAACCCCGCACTGGATTCGAATATCGGAGCGCCGCGGGGTTCTCTGAACCGACATTTCTCATTTGACCTTCGCCCGGCTCCACCGCCGAGCTTTCCGAGCACGAGTGTAACACGCCCCCGAAGCCCAAGTTCAGTCGCTTGCTTCTGACCGGTATCGACGGTGACGGGCCGAGTCCGGCCTCAAGACGGCGTCCTGGAGGCCCTGTCGGTCCGCTTGGGCAGAGGTGGGGACAGATTGACAGCGAGGCCCGTTCGCCGGGACGCAGTGACTTCTTGCTGATGCCTTGATGCCTTCTTCCTACGGACACGGCCCCCAGTTGACGAGCAGGGCGAGGAGATCGGATGCGCCGACGGTGCCGTTGCCGTCGAAGTCGGCGGGGCAGCCTTTGCATGGGCCCCAACTGACCAGCAGTGAGAGCAGGTCGGATG
>JAZFYE010000355.1:0-4987 GCA_036475395.1 Phycisphaerales bacterium | reverse complement strand
TTCGATGCCGGATTCGCGCCGATGAGAAACAGCAGGTCACATTGATCGATGTCCTCAAGGACGACGGTCGCCGTGCCCGAGCCGGTAACGCTCGAAAGTCCTACACCCGACGCTTGATGACAGAAGTACGAGCAGTTATTAACGTTGTTGGTGCCGTAAAGGCGAGCGAACAATTGCAGCAAGAAGCCGGCCTCGTTGGACGAACGACCCGAAAAATAAAAGAAACTTTCAGCCGGGTCGGTCTGGTTCAGCTTGTCGGTGATGCGCCCAAGCGCCTCGTCCCAACTGATCGTGCGGTAATTGCGATCGAGCGGCCCGGCGTAGAGCGGCTCGGTCAATCGCCCGGCCGCTTCGAGTTCCCGTGATGAGAAGCCGCCCAGTTTCTCCAGATCAAAATCGTCAACGAAATGCGGATGAAGCCCCCCCTGCATGTCCGCGGCCATGGCCTGGATCGACTTCTTGCAGACTTCGGGAAAGCGACCCTTCTCATTGACCATCCCGCCTTTTTGCCCGCCCATGCCTAGTCCGCAGGTCTTACACGCGTTTCGGGTGCGAAGCGCTTTGTACATGCGCCACAGCCCACCGCCCTGCCGAGCCTTGCGGATCGCATAAAAAATCGCCGGCCAACCGCCGCCTGAGCTTGGTGGTCGCATGAGCCTACCTTTGGCCGCCTTCACAGCCGGGCATCAGGATACCGCATTACCGTGGTGGCGTCCGAGACCGGCGCAATCGATTGCACCCGACCCCGCCAAAATGATTTCAAGCCCCGGGAGGCTGCAACCCCGCGCTGCCGCCCCGCGTACAGCTTCTCAGACACAGCGCCTGCGGTCTTATACACAAATACGAGTCTTTCCGAGTCACGCCCGTTCCTTGGGAGGTGCATCATGACTGCGATGTTTGTGCGCGCTGTGTTGGTAGTGATCGTTCTATTGATGGGCTCTGCGGCTTGTGGACAAGATGCCACGGTACCGAGCACTGAGGTCGTCGATCAAGACGAAGCGTTGATGCGAATGCTTCAGGAGACGCTGATCGATGCGGATTACGATCGCATCGACTTCGAGCGTGTGATCGATGATCTGCGTGAGCGGTTCAACTTGAACATCCATGTCTCTTGGTCGCAACTGGCAGAGATCGGCGTTCGCCGTGACCAGCGCATTGAAGTCAAGCTGAAACAAATACCATTAGCGACGCTGCTGGATATCGTGCTGCGCGAGGTCGGTGATGCTGATGTCTCGCTGAACTTCATCGTCAGTGACGGGATTCTGCGCATCACGTCGAGCGAACTCACGCGCGAGCCCACTGTGCTTCGCACCTACGACGTGACGGATCTGATTGAAAGCGGCTACGCGATCAGGCGCTTCGCCAACACGCCGGTGTTGGGTCTGGAATTGACCGGCCGCGAATTCATCGGCGGCGAGCGCCGACCTGGGATCGACAAAGGCGAAGGCCGCTCCGGCAAAGGTGGTGGACGCGGAGGTGGTGGTGGTGGATCAATCTTTGGTGATCCCGGAGATGAAGCGGATCGCCGTAGCGAGATGGAGCGGATCCAACAGATCATCGACCTGCTTCTTGAATCTGTCGAGCCGGAGACATGGCTTATGAACGGCGGCGAGACTGGATCGGTTCGAGCGTTCGAGACGACGTTGCTCATCCGACACACGCTCCGCGGTCACCAGAAAGTTGCTGAGCTGTTTGACATGCTGCGATCAAGTCAGCCCGAACCGCTCGATGCGGACGTGGCCATCCTGCGCTTACGTATCGATCGGGCCGCTGCGTTGCGCCTAAAGATCGGCGAGCGCTTCCCACGCCTCACCGCCGAGCAAGCGGCTGAGCTGGCGTGGTCGCCTAAATCAGAAGGCGTGCTCTTTCGCGGCATCGCCAGTGGATTCAACGGCTCTCGAATCTGGTTCAGCGCTCTCACCCAGCGCGATGTGCTTTCGGGAATGACCGCAACCGTCGGGGAAGGCGTGAACGCCTTCGCGCCGCGAACCGCCACGTCCACCGCCGGAATCGAACTCATTGTTCTGCCGCTGCTCTCGCCGGAATCTGATCAGGTGACAATCGATGTCCAGATGGCCTGGGTGCCCAGCACCGAAATCTCATCCCGCGACGTGGCGTTGGGGACACCCTCCGGCGACGGCTCCATCGACCAGACCAAACGCAGTATGCGAACCGTCTCCGCCGCCACCACCGCGAAACTCGGCGAGGCGATCGCCTTCTCCATCCCCGCTCAACTCAGCGATACCGGAAGCGCCACGGAATTCGAAGACTGGCTGATCGTGCGCGTGCGCAGACCGGGTTCTTAGCAGATCGCTTTAGGCCAAGGCGCTCGCCGTCTGTTGGATCAACGACCACGCTTGCTCGACGTGCCGGCGCTCGGTGTACGTTGTGCCGATGGAGAAACGCAACGTCAGCTTGTCGTCCATCTTGGTATGGGTAAGGAATAACTTGCCGGTGCCATTGAGATCATCCAGCAATCGCTGGTTTACTCGATCGCCCCCTTGAGAAAGTCGAAAGCAAACCAGATTCAACGGCGGCTGAACCACAAGCTCGAATCGTTCATCCGCCTCTATCCACGAAGCGAACGCCTGTGCCAGCTTCACGTGCTCGCGGATGTGATACTGCAAGCCCTCGATGCCGTAATGTCGAATGACGAACCACAACTTGAGCGCCCGAAATCGACGACCCAACGGAATATGCCAATCTCGATAGTCAAACACCGCGCCGCCCCCGGAATCGCTGGCCTTGTTTTTCAGATACTCCGGCAGCACGCTGAGCGTGTTGATCAACGCTGCGCGATCAGCGACATAAAAACAGTCGCAATCGAAGTTCGTGAACATCCATTTGTGCGGATTGAAGCAGTAGCTGTCGGCCAACTCCATCCCATCATGGATGTATCGAAACTCCGGACACAGCGCGGCCGTCCCGCTCATCGCCGCATCAACATGCAACCACACCCCCGGACCCCCGGAAGCTCCCGGAGCCCCCGGAGTCTGCTGTTGACAGATTTCGCCGATGGCGCGCACCGGATCGAGCCCGTTGGACGACGTCGTGCCAACGGTTGCGCAAACGAAGCACGGCACGTTGCCCGCGGCTTTATCTTGTGCGATCGCTTCGGCGAGCGCTTGGGGCCGCATCGCAAACGATTCGTCGACATCGATCAATCGCAGATTGGCGCGCCCGAGTCCCGCAATCTTTACCGCCTTTTCGACCGAGGAATGCGCTTGATTGGAGCAATAGGCGGTCAGTCGTCGGTCGAGGCCGTGCTCGTTGACGGCGAAGCTGGTCGTGCGCTCGCGCGCCGCCAACAACGCACAGAGCGTGGAACTGCTGGCCGTATCCTGAATCACCCCACCGCCGGCTGATGTCGACTTGAACCGCTGCGGCAGGCCAAGCATGTCAACGAGCCAATCAAGCACATGCGTTTCCAGTTCGGTACAGGCGGGGCTGGTCGCCCAGAGCATGCCCTGCACGCCGAGCCCGCTGGCAAGCAAGTCGCCGAGAATCGACGGGCCCGAAACGTTGGCTGGGAAGAATCCGAAGAAGTTCGGCGATTGCCAGTGGGTGATCCCCGGCATGATGATCTCATTTACGTCGCGCAGCATCTGTTCAAACGGCTCGCCGTGCTGTGGTGGTTGTGCCGGGAGTTTCGCCCGGACATCGCCGGGCTTGACCTGCGACATCACCGGATAAGTCTCGACTTCTTGCATGTACTTTGCGATCCAATCGATCGTCGCATGGCCGTGTTCGCGAAAGTCCTCGGCGCTCATGTGGAATGTTGTAGCGTTGGGCATGAGATCATCGTAGTCGGCATCCGACATACATACCCGCTATGATCAGCATCAGGAGGTCGATCCATGGACCTGTTGATCCTTGGCGGGACGGGCTTTCTCGGCCCACATACCGTTCGCGCGGCGCGGAGCCACGGCCACAAAATAACGCTCTTCAATCGCGGCCGAACCAATCCGCAACTCTTCCCCGATCTCACGCACTTGCGAGGTGATCGCGACCCCAAGACGGGCGATGGGTTGCAGGCACTGACCGGCCGGCAGTGGGACGCGGTGATCGACACGTCCGGCTATGTGCCACGCCTGGTGCGCGCCTCGGCGGAGCTTCTGGCGCCGAACGTCAAACAGTATGTCTTCATCTCCACGATCTCGGTGTACGCGGATTTCACCAAGATCGACATCGTCGAGACCGATCCTCTCGGCACCCTCGAGGACGAGACGGTCGAAAAGATCACGGGCGAAACCTACGGGCCGCTCAAAGCGCTCTGTGAGCAGGCGGCCGAGGCGGCGATGCCGGACCGTGTCACCAACATCCGCCCCGGGCTGATCGTCGGCCCCGGCGATCCGACCGACCGGTTCACCTATTGGCCGGTGCGCATCGATCGCGGCGGTGAAGTGCTCGCGCCGCTCCCGAAGGATGCGCCGGTGCAGTTCATCGACGTTCGCGATCTGGCCCAGTGGATTATCAAAGTGATCGAGGACGGTCACGCGGGGGTGTACAACGCCACCGGACCCGCGGCGAAGCTGACGATGGCGCAGATGCTCTACGGGTGCAGGGCGGTCACCACGAGCGTCGTGAGATTCACCTGGATCGAGGCCGAGTTCCTCAAAGACCAAGGTGTGACGCCGTGGACGGAGCTTCCACTTTGGTTACCTGGTGAAGAACAGGCGGGGCTGGGTCAAGTGAATATCGACCGCGCCCTCAGCCTCGGCTTGACGTTTCGACCCCTGGCGGACACCGCGCGCGACACGATCCAATGGCACAACCAAACGCGAGGTCTCGACTACGACTTCGGCGCGACCGATGGCTCGTTCGGCATGAAGACCCAGCGGGAAAGAGACGTCCTCGCCGCCTGGCACGCGCGCTAAAGGGGACATTCTACTTTTCTAGAAAAGTAGAATGTCCCCTTTACTCTTTTTCCCTACAGTGGCAGTGTTTCCAACTCCTTCTGCACCTTGTCCATGAGCCGTTTCATTGT
>JAZFYE010000354.1:0-7031 GCA_036475395.1 Phycisphaerales bacterium | reverse complement strand
CGTACAGGACGTCGGCGAAACCAGTGGGCCGTTTCGAGACTATTACTATGAGGACGCTGCATTCATGCGCGAGATCGCGAAGATTCCCGGCGCCTATACGCTTCGCGACGGCCGATACTACGAGCGGCTGATCGTTTTTCGGGCAACGCTGGATGCGTCACAGGCGGACCGTTGAGGCGGTCCAGACGCAAACGTTCCTTAGAATCGTGGAATAGTAAGTCGGAGCGAAGAGTCGGCGAGCTGGAAATCGTGCCGAATGTAACGATGGCCATACCGTGGCAACGTCCTGTCGCCATGCCGATTCCATCGGGAAAGCGACCGCCGCCACCTTCCGTGGTGACTTGCAGGGGGTGCTCATATCCTTCCCGTCGGCTCAAGGCGGAGGTTTTGTACAGGGCACTCCCGACCGTTTTCTTTCCCCAAGGCGTCAGGCATGAGGCATTCGGCCGTAACGATCAGAAGCCGGCGTGCCTGTCGACCCGGCTTCGGTGGGGTGCCTTGTGAGCGGGCACGCCTAGAATCACCCTCTCGTGAGACTTCAGCAGTCATGCCGGAAGCGACGAATGAGGGCAAGCGACGTCCTCACCCAATCTGATGCGGTCCGACGAGTCATTCAGGTGGTGTTCATCTGCGGGTTTCTGATCACCGCCGGATGCCCGACGAACACCGACGCCCCCGCCGACACCACCGGGACGAACGCGACCGGCACCAAGGCCGTGCGGCAGTGGTTTACCGAGATCACTTCACACATCGGGCTCGACTTCACGCATGAGTCCGGGGCGAAGGGCGACTTGCTGCTGCCGGAGATCATGCTGTCGGGCGCGGCCCTGTTCGACTACGACAACGACGGCGATCTCGACATCTATCTGACCAACGGCAATTACGAGCTTCCCGAGGCAAGGGTGGCTGAGAGTCCCGTCAATCGCATGTATCGGCAGGAAGCGGATGGGTCGTTCGTAGACGTGACTGAGGAGAGCGGCTTGGGCGATGGCGGGTACGGGATGGGCGTCGCCGTCGGCGATATCGACAACGACGGTGATCTGGACGTGTATGCAACCAACTATGGGCGGGACCGGCTGTACCGCAATCGCGGAAACGGGACGTTCGAGGACGTCACCGACGCGGCGGGCATCACCGTAGACGGCTGGTCGAGTTCCGCCGCGTTCTTTGACTACGATCGTGACGGCTGGCTGGACCTGTATGTCGCACGGTACCTGGACTTCAACAACTTCGATCACTGCTATGACGACGCGGGGCGACCGGTCTATTGCGGACCGAAGTCGTTTCCGCCGATCCCTGATGTACTGCTGCACAACAACGGCGATGGCACGTTCAGTGACGTGAGCGAGACGGCGGGGATGGCGTCGGTGGCGGCAGCGGGGTTGGGGGTCGTCTGCGAGGACCTCAACAACGACGGCTGGCAGGATGTCTACGTCGCCAACGACGGGCACGCCAATCAACTCTGGCTGAACCAGACCGACGGGACTTTCCGCGATGTCGCCTTGATCATGGGGGTGGCTCTGAACGTTGACGGTCAGGCCGAAGCAGGAATGGGTGTTATCGCCGCCGATCTGGACAACGACGCGGGGATCGATCTCTTCATGACGCACCTGGCGGGCGAGACGAACACGCTGTATCGCCACCGAGGCGGCAGCGGCGGGTTTGAGGACGCAAGTGGTGCCAGCGGGCTGGGATCGACCAGCATCGCGTATACCGGTTTCGGCATCGCCGCCTTCGACGCCGAGTTGGATGGAGATCTCGACATTCTCGTGGTCAACGGACGGGTGATGCGGACCGATCCCCGGCCAGGCGCGACCATCGGGCCGCCCTGGGATCGCTACGCGGAGCCCAACCTCTTCTATCTGAACGATGGCCACAGCTCCTTTGAGCTGTCTCACGATCCGGTCGCCGCCCTGTGCGCGCCGATCGAGGTCTCGCGGGGGCTGGCCATCGGCGATATTGACGGCGACGGCGATCTCGATCTGTTGATCAGCAATATCCAAGGGCCCGCTCGACTGTATCGAAATGACGCCCCGCGCCGGGGGAATTGGCTGATGATCCGCGCCATCGATCCGCAATTGAAGCGCGATGCCATTGGAGCCCGCGTGAGCGTGTTCATTGACGGCAGGCAGATCGTTCGAACGATCGGAAGTGGCTTCAGCTATCTTTCGAGCAGTGACTCGCAAGCCCATTTCGGACTCGGGCCCGCAACCAGGATCGAGCGAATCGAGGTGCGGTGGCCGAACGGGCTGCAGGAGCGATTCCCAGGCGCGCCGGCGGATCAGGCTCTGGAAATCGTTCGGGGGATGGGGGAGGTGATGCCGTGAGTTCCGCCACGCGTCACCGGCGGCACCGGTTCGCATCGCCGCCAGCACGTAGGCCGACGGCGCACCGCACGGGGCGGCTCTGCCTGTGGATGGGACTGGTGGTGCTCCTCATCCTGGTCGTTGCGGGGATCGTGGCGACGATGTGGGTGAAGCGCCCCATGCCGCAGCCGAGACCAGCCGCAGCGGCGACCGCGCGGACGTCACCTCGGATACCCGAATTGGATACCTCGGAAATGGAGCCGCGGGTCCGGCAGGCGATCCGACAGGCTCGCGCGGCGGTGATCGCGCAGCCGGATTCCGCCGACGTGTGGGCACACCTCGGCAAGGTCCTCGATGCTCATCATCTTCGCCGACGCGCAGCGCTATGCTATCGAGAGGCGCTGGCGCTGGAGCCGAATGATTTTCGACTGACATACTTTCTGGCCATCGCGGGGGAATTGCGCGAAGGTGGGTTGAACGAAGCGATCGTGCTCTTCGAGAAGGCCGCTCAGCTTAACTCTGAGTATCCGCCTTTGTACATGCGCCTGGGCGACGCGTGGCTGCGGCTGGGACGCGTGGACCGGGCGCGCGACGCCTACCTGCGATCGGTTGAGCTGGATGCTGATTCGGCCATAGGTCATCGAAGTGTAGGGCAAACGCTTCTTTCATTAGGAGAGCGGGCCGAAGCGATCAAGCATCTCCAGCGCGCGGCGGAGCTGGCGCCTGATGACGGCCCGGTCTTTGGGGCACTGGCTCAGGCTTACGCGCGACGGGGACAGCTCGAGCGGGCCGAGGAAGCTGCCCAACGGTCACGCCGGTCTGAGGCCACGATCCTGTTGTCCGATCCCATTCGCCGTGAAGTGCTGAACCTCGGCATAAGCTCGCAGATCTGCTGGAAGCGCGCCCAGCGGTTCATACAGTCCGGCCGATATGCGGGGGCGATCACATTGTTGAAGATCACGGAGGAGACCCGCGCGGACAATCCACGGATCCAGACCGCGCTAGGCGTCTGCTATGCGAGAACGGGACAGCAGGCGCTGGCCAGCCTGCATTTGCGCCAGGCGATTCACCTCGACGACGAGATGGGCGGGGCGCACGCGGAGTTGGGCGCGTTACTGCTCGTCGAGGAGCGTTTCGACAAGGCGATCCATCACCTTCGCCGTGCCGCGGAGCTGGCCCCTGATCATGCCCCCGCCCATGCCCGACTTGCCCTGGCCTTGGCCCAATCCGGTAACCTTACCGCAGCCATAGCCGAATTCGAGCGGGCTGCTTCGTTGGCGGAACTCGATGCACGGACGCACCTCAATTGGGGCTCCGCGCTCCAGCAGCTCGGCAAGATCGAGGCCGCGATGCAACAGTACCGCACAGCGATCGAGCTTCGACCCGACTACGCTGCCGCCTATTACAATCTCGGCTATGTGTTTGAGGAGCTTGGTCGGATCGACGAGGCGATCGATCATTACCAGCAAGCGATCCGGATCGAGCCGGGGCACCGCGCAAGCGAGGGGTTGAAGCGATTGCTCGACGCGGATGACCACTGACGCCTCGCACGGATTACGATTTAGATCATGCGCTCGGCAACCCAATAGCCGCGGGCGGAAGCTCGCGGAAACATTCGCACATATTCATGTGCGGCTGAAAGAATCCATAGAGCGGTTACTGAGCAGCGGTAGCGTCCGTTACCAGCCGCGACCGTAGGGGGAGCGGACGCCGAGGCCGCTTACGGCCGTGCGCGGCTTCTCAAACCGCTACCCTTGAGCCGGAACCGCTCTAGAACTCGATGGCCGTCAGATCGACGCGTTGGAGCTCGGGTTGTCCCTCCACGATCCTGACCAGACCGTCCATCTCGACGTTCTCGAAGACCTGGTGCAGATTTGACTTCGGCCAGGTGACTTCGAGGCGCGTGATGGAGGTGGATTGGCCGAGGCCGATCTCCTGGCGGATGGGCGAGCCGCCGAAGCTGCTGACACTGCCGACCGCGCGATGAAACTCGCGCGGCCCGTCCTCGGTGTCCACGATGACTCTGATCCTTGCGCCGATGCCGTCGCGGTTACTTTGCCTGCCTACCAGCTTGATGAAGATGAAACGATTGCCGTGGCCGGGATTCTGAAACAGCGCGTTGGCAAACTTATCGCCCGGATAGAACCCGCCGAGCTGATGATAGATGTCCTGGTCCCCGTCGTTGTCGATATCGCCGAACGCCATGCCGTGGCCTTTTTGCAGATGTCCGAACCCGCCGGAAGTGGTGACGTCCTGGAAGCGTCGGGCTTGGTCGTTGCGGAGCATAATGTTGGGCATCAGCGTGCGCAAGTCGGGCTCGCCCGTGCCCAGATAGATGTCGAGGAATCCATCGTTGTCCAGGTCGCCGAAGTTCGCGCCCATCGGCAGATAGGGATGGTCCAGTCCGAGTTGTATGGCGACTTCGGCGAAAGTGCCATCACCGCGGTTGCGATACAGGCGTGGGCGGACGCCCTCATGCGGTTGGCCCAGCGCATCGGCGGCGAGATCCGCGATCGACGCTCGATACGCGCCGACAAACAGATCGAGCCAGCCGTCGTTGTCGTAATCGAAAAACCAAGGGACAAAGCTCCGGTCCTGGGGCTCGCTCACCCCGGCCTCGGCGGTCACATCGGTGAACGTGAAGTCACCGTTGTTTCGGTACAACCGGTTCGTGCCGATGTTCGAGACGTACAGATCCAGATCGCCGTCATTGTCGTAATCCCCGGCCGTCACGCCCTTGGCGTAGCGGTCGTTAGTCACCCCGGCCTCGGCGGCGATGTCCGTGAAGGTGCCGTCGCCGTTGTTTCGAAACATTTGCGATGGGTAATCCCCGACCGCGAGCTCCTCCCACTGAGCACGCGACTCGTTGCCGATATACAGATCGAGGTCGCCGTCGTTGTCAAAGTCGCCCCAGACCGCGGTCTGCGTCGGGCGTGCCGGTTCCGCCAAGCCTGCGTGGCGCGTGACGTCGGTGAACGTGCCGTCAACGTTGTTGCGCAACAATGAATTGCGGATCTGGCCATCATCAAACAACCATGCCCCGCGGAGGATCAGGACGTCTCGATAGCCGTCGTTGTTGTAGTCCGCCGCGAGGCAATTCAGGCCGCCAAGTTGGTCATCGGCGCGCGAAGACGTCGAGCGATCCTCGAACCGACCATTTCCGAGGTTGCGATAAAAGCTGAGCTGTCCTCGTGGGTCGTAGGTGGAGGTGACGATGTCCAAATAGCCGTCGTTGTCGAAGTCCTCCATGATGGCGCCGCCGCACAGATTGAATGTGTGGAGTCCGAGTTGTGGGGCGATATCGGGAAATAGCCCGATGTCGTACTCCGACGCAAATGCTGACTTTGGAATGAGATACTTTTCCGGGACACCGTCAGGATACTTCCCAAGCATCATGTAAGCGACGTTCAGCAGCCACCGGGCCTTCAGATCATCCGGCTTGAGCCGCAACATCGCTTCGTAGCTCGTTTTGGCGTTCTCGGCCGGGCCGCGCTCGACATGAATCCCGCCACCGGCCAAGGGGAAGATGCAGCAATCGGCATTGTGGCGGACGATGCAATTCTGCACTTCGGCCTGGCGCAGGTAGACCAACGCGCGGAGCCGATGAAGCGGTGCCCACGAATCCGGATCCAGGGTCCGGCGGGCCACCGTCATCGCGTTCTCAACCTCCGCGATGGCCGCGTCCACCTCACCGGTCTTTAGCAACTGAAGCGTAAGGCCCACCATCGCTTGGAGCCGCTCCTGCGGACTAAGCGACATAGAACCCAACCTCTGGCGGAACTGATCAATCGGAGCCCGACCCAGGTACCGGTTGCGCCCACTGTACAGTTCATCAGCGATGCGCATGAACTCCGGCTTCTGCGGCCACCATTCGTCCGGTGAGTCGGCGTCGAGCTCAGACGCCGTGGCTGCCATGTCCTGGGCGAGCGAGAGGTGCCGGCCGGGGGCCCACAGCCCGCCGAACAGCAGCAGCCCCAGGGTGACCGCCCGACTTGTCACAGCCCTGGTTCGTTCAATACTCATCGTGCCCAGCACCTCTCGAACCGTCTGCGACCGGATTGGAGGTCGGTCCTTCGCCTCGACCCGATTCCCTCGGTCTCAGGCATGGTTATCATGCGCCCAGGCGCTGGTTTAGGCAAGTGTCCAGTCCACAATTCGGTCGCTCAGACTTGGCGAGGACGCCCCAGCTCGGATGGCGAAAATGTCTTGCGGCGACCCCAGGCCCAGCGCATCATGTCCACAGTGACCAGCCCATAGCCCCCGGCTCGACCGATTGACTGCTTGGGAACCGAGAACACAACTATCAGATTCGTCTCACCAAATCACCGTCGTCGGTTTCCAAGCCGACCGATGATCCCGGCGTGATCTCGCTGATCTTTCAGCTCCATTCGATCTTGGTGCCGTGCCGGGCGCATCTCACGATACCGGGGCACCGTGGGATTGCGTCGTTTCCAACCCGCCGTTCGCCAAATCAGGGAAGCGCTATCGTCGATATTTCATCGACACGTTGATCCTTGATGCGCACAAACTTGTTCGTCCTGGCGGAGAGCTGGTGTTTGTTCAATCGAGCATGGCCGACATTCCCCGCAGCATCCAATTCATGACTGAATGTGGGATGAACGTACAGGACGTCGGCGAAACCAGTGGGCCGTTTCGAGACTATTACTATGAGGACGCTGCATTCATGCGCGAGATCGCGAAGATTCCCGGCGCCTATACGCTTCG
>JAZFYE010000353.1:0-14321 GCA_036475395.1 Phycisphaerales bacterium | reverse complement strand
AGACCGGCTGTTGATCGAGTGCGTTGAACTCGACGCCGGTGGGGCTGATACCGATGGCGATGGCCATCTTGTTGATGGCGGAATGTTTGACGTGGGGGACGGCGACGCCGTGCCCGAATCCGGTTGAGCCGCGCTTCTCGCGCTTGATGACCGCTTTGGCGAACTCGTCGCGAAGCTCGGGACTGAGGGCCCCGGCGGTGACGAGGGCGTCGATGATCTCGATAATCGCGGCGTCTCGCCCAGTGGCGGCGAGCGTGGGGATGATGGCGTCTTTGACGACGATGTCGAGCAGTTTCATGCCTCGTTCCCGCCGATTGGCGTGTGGTGTTTGTTGTCGCGCAGCTTGCTCTTGTGATCCTTGAGCTGTCGGATCGAGCGATCGACGCCGAGGTCGATACAGGCGTACAGGTCCTCGTGGGTGCTGGTGGCGACGAAGGGGTTATGCCGTTCCACGTCGGTGATGATCTCAACAGTGTACCCGTTTTTGGCCTTGTCGATGACCACTTCCACCTGCCGGACGCGATTGAAGTAGCGGGGGAACTTCTGCACCTTGCGAGAGGCGTAGTCCTCGATGGCTGCCGTCAGTTCCAGGTGTTTGCTGCTGATCTTGATTTCCATATATAGAGCTCCAGGTCGGTGGCGGGCACGCCGTCCTTATCCGGCACTGCGCCGGCTGGGTATATCGCCTCGGGCCGCTTGGTGCTCGGCGGGGGAGTCGGCTTTGGCGTCGTCGTCGTCATCGGCTCCGGGCAGGTTCTTGGTCCCCTGGGACGAGGGATGGGCCGTCATCTGGATCGTCTCCTGGGGAGGGATGAGCACGCCGCCGCTTATCGTGAACCGCATCGCTTCCTCCACGCTGATGGGAAGATCGATCGTCTCGCCGCGAGGGACGGTGATGGTGTAGCCCGTAGCTGGGACCGGCGAGCTGGGGATGAAAACGGTGACGGCATCACCCGAATGGGACGCGATTGATCGCATGGTGTCACCGGTGAGCAGGCCGATCGCCCAGATCCCCTTGCGAGGATACTGCACCAGCACCACGCGGCTGAATTGCACTTGCCGATCGTCGCGGAACAGAAAGTCCACCACCTGCTTGACGTGTGGGTAGACCTGTTTGAACACGGGCACCGTCGTGATGACGCCTTCGATCTTTCGATAGATGCGGCGTCCGAAGAAGCCGCCAAGCAGTCTCCCTGCAAAGTACACGGCGACAATGGCGACCACGATCCCGATCATGCGCATGTACCAGCGCGCTTCCCACCAGTCATGGATCTTGATAGCGCGCAGCCTCGGGATGATCGCTGAATCCTGCGTCGCATCATTAGCCGCGATTCCCAACACCAGTCGCTCGGCGCGTAGTTCCTCGTTAGTTGGTTTGAATGCCTCGACCTCGGCTAGTGGATTCCATACTTTGGCGACGTTATTCACACCGAGGCGGATCCCCTTGTTGACCGGATCGGCAATGTTCGTATCAACGAATCGATAGGCGGCGACCATGATCCACAGCGTGAGCACGGAAGGCAGCAGGATCACCAGCCCGCGAACAAAGAACCGCTTGAAATCAGAGGAGAAGGTGCGTGCCGGAGTTTGGGTCGTCGTCATGGATCGTGCTTCGTCCAGGCACGGACGCGCCGCCGAATGACGATCACGTCAGTGTCATACTGTACGTCCGGGGCCGCAAACCATCAAACCGCGAGACCCGGGATGTTCCCGCGAGGTCCTTGATCACCAGCGTAGCGGCCGGAGGGTCACGACAACCGTGAGGTAGTCTCCGGCGCGGCGTGCCCGGACCCGAACGCGGTCCCCCACGCGTTTTGATCCGATAATCGCCTGCAATTCCGCCAAAGCGCGTGTCGGCTCGCCGTCGATCGAGACGATGACGTCGCCGACGCGGAGTTGGCTTCGCCGTGCCGCGGACCCCGGGAGCATGCTTTGGATCAGCACGCCGTCATTGCTGCCGTTCGGTCGGCTCTGGATGCCGAGCGAGGCGTCACCGAGACTGATGGTCGTGTCGATCTTCGGCCGAGTCGTCAGCCATCGCCGCCAGGCGCGCTCGATCTCGTCAAGCGGCATGTCGAAGCACAGTTCAAAGGCCTGGAGGCCGGTGGTGTCCTCGCGGAAGTTGGCGATGAGGGATTCGTACCACTGCGTGAGCTTTCCCTGATCCGCGACGAACTCGAAGATCGACCGGACCTGCGGATACAGTTGACCGGCCTTGGCCATGAACCGATCGTCCGTGATGACGAACAGGTTCTTCCATTTCATCAATCGACCGGCCCGGGCGCGGTTCTTGACGATGTTGTGCCGTTCGTTGGGCAGGAATTGGATCGTGCCGTCGTCGTGTAGCGTGTAATCCTCGAACAGCGACGCAAGCCCTTCTTGTATCCACAGCGGGTGTCGCTGGCGGAGTTGATCCATGTGCACGTAGTGCAGGGCATGAACGAACTCGTGCCGCAGCGCCCCGCCGATGTCGCGCGCGATCAGTCGGCGCTGAGCGTGTTCATAGATGCCCCCGATGTTGTCCGCGGTGAAGATGCGGTCGCCGTCGCTGGGGGTTGGCACGGCGATGAGCAGGTACGAGCGCGGCTCGACATCAAACAGCGCGCTCTGAAGGTGGTCGGCTTCTCGTTGGAGCATCCGGCGCATCTCGCGATGGGAGACCGGGTCAAGGGCGGTGGCGTAGGCGATGCGCCGTTGTTCATCCCGTTCGTACCGATAGTGCTCGGCGCCGTAGGTTGCTCGCCATAGGTCCAGGGCGTTGTCAGCCGTTGCAGCGGCGCGGCGCTGAAGCCGCTGAATCACCACCCGGTACTTGGGATGCTCGCGAATGGCCTCCAGGTCGGGGTCGCCGACGATCTGGTCAAGGTCGCGGAAACCGGCCTGGACGGCCCGTATGAGATACGACGCGCTGCGGTCCGGCTCGCCCATAAGGCTGTACGCACAGGCCGCGTTGTACAGCATGATCGGGTGGTGGGGGTGTTCGGCGAGGTACTGCTCGATCAGCCGAACGGCCGTGTCGTAATCGCCGTCGCGGAAGGTGGTGAAGATCCGCCGTTCGAGCGTGACCGAAGGAACGGATTCTTGACCGCGGGCGTGTGTCGCCGTGAGCACGGCCAGTATGACGGCCAGACACTTGAACCAGCGAATCCGCATCGCGGGAGAGTTTAGCGCGCTTCGGTCGCGCCGGGGCGATCCGGTGCTTTAGGCCTCACAGACTTCTGGACCATCGCCTGGGTTACGATCGTCGGCTGCCGGTCGAGCCACTGACGCCATTGCCGCTCGATCTCGTCGATCGGCAGCTCGAAGGTGCGCTGGAGCGCCGCGAGGCCGGAGGGGTCGCCATCAAACTCGTTGATGTAATTGTGATACCACGGCTCGAGCCGTCCGCGCTCGGCCATGAACCGAAAGAGCGATCGAAGCTGGGAATAAAAACGTGCCGCTTCGGCTGGCAATGTTCGCTTTGAGACAGCCATGAGTTCAGACCAACGCATCAGTCGTCCGGTGCGGGCCAGGCGCTTGGTGAGGTTGTGGCGATCATTTGGCAGGAAAACGACGGAGCCGTCGTCGATCAGCTCGTAGTCTTCGAAAAGCGCGGCCAGGCCTTCCTGGATCCACAGCGCGTGCTCTCGTCCGAGTTGGTCCATGTGACGGTGGTGCAGCACGTGGACGAACTCGTGGCGGAGCGACCGGTCGGTGTCAACGGTGATCAGCTCACGTCGGCGGTGCCGGTACACGCCGGGGGCATGAGGATCGCGCAAGTGGTCTGCGGCGTCCTGAGCACTGAGCAGCGCGATGAGGACGTAATGTTGCGGCGGATCGCCGAACAACATTCGCCCGAGAAGCTCGGCCTGCCCGTGCAAGGATCGGCTTAGGGTCTGCTGCGCAGCGTCATCCAGGGCGGTGACGTAATTGATGCGCAAGGGTTCGTCGGACTCGATGCGATAGGCGGCCGGGCCGAACCGCCGACGCCAGGTCTCGATCTGGCGCTGCGCGAGCAGCGGATCGGCGGCATCTCGGGCGTGAAGGATCGCTTGGTAGATCGGATGATCGTGCAACGGCCGCAGGTCGGGATCGCGGCGCATATGGCTGAAATCGCCGAACCCGGCCTTGACGGCGTCGATGAGCAGAGACGCGCCGCGGTCGGGTTCACTTAGCCGGCACTGCACGCACGCAGCGTTGTAGAGCATGACCGGGTCGTTTGGGCGGTTCTGGAGATGTTGTGAAATAAGCTCGGCCGCGCCGGCGTCGTCATGGTCGGCGAGCCGGCGGTAGATCTCCTCCTCCAGCGCCGTGCCGCCGACGCCGACCGCAGCCGCACACAGATGTACAGCGACCGCGATCGCCGCAGCGCGGCCGAGCCATCGCTCCCCGTTCGCCATCTTTCTTCGCCTCCTCCTCGCGCCGTCCGGAAACTGCGAGGGACTGCCATATCGAATCTAGCCCGGTTTGGACCGGATGCAAGCGCGAATCTCAAACCGGCAAAATATGGACCCGGTCGTCATTCACGCTCAGGCGATGGGCCCCGAAGAGGCGGATCGCCTCAGGGTAGGCTTGGCATTCCAGGGCAAATACGCGGGCGGCAAGAGACTCGTGATCGTCATCCCGCAGGACCGGGCACGTGCGCTGAAGAATGATGGGCCCGTGGTCGTACTCCTCGTCCACGAAATGAACGGTGCATCCGGACAAGCGGCCCCCGGAATCGAGGACCGCCTGATGAACGACCTGTCCGTGCATGTCCTGGCCGCCGAACTCGGGCAACAGGGCGGGGTGGATGTTCATGACCCGCTCGGCGAATGGGTCGTCCACTCTGAACCAGCGCAGGTAGCCGCACAGGCATACGAGCTCAATTCGCTTCTCCGTCAGCGCTGCGGAAATGGCATCGTGCATCTGATCATCACCGGCGAAGTCGCGGCGACGAACGATCCGCACCTCCAGGCCGCGCCCCTCCGAAAGCTCCACGCCGGCGATGGCGCCCCGCGATGCGATCACCAATTCAACCGATGCGTTCAGTTCACCGGCATCGATTTTGTCGAGAATGTTGATCAACGTCCGCCCGGTGCCGCTGATCAGCGCTGCGATGCGAAGCGGATCGCTCATGCCTCTGACATATCCCCGGCTTCGAGACCGGCGGTGGGAGGTGATGTGAACGGAATCGGACGGCACTCTTGATTGACTGCGACCATCGTGAGCCGGGCTTCGGTGACGTGCACCGTCTCGCCGCTGGAGAGTCGATCAGCCTCGACGTGGATACGGATCTTGATCGAGGATGTGCCGGTGCGTTCCGTGGAGGTGTAGAAGCTCACCGCGTCGCCGATGAAGACGGGCGCGCGAAAATCGACTTTTTCGATGGAGACGGTGACCCACCGGTGCAGGCCGTGTTTGCGGGCCTCGATGAATCCCGCCTGGTCGATATAGGAGAGGATCACCCCGCCGAAGATCGAGCCGTAGACGTTCGCGTCCCGCGGCATCATCACGACCCGCAGCGCAGGCGGTTGCTTGGCGTCATCGCTCATACGGACCATCATCTTCGAGCCGAGAGATTTTGACAAGTTGAACGGGCGGCGATCACAATTTAGTGGATTGACTAGACTGCCGCTGTGAGTTCTGGTCAAGGCACAGTAGAAAGCCACGAGCGAGCGGACTCGCTCGTTTCGGTGTGGCGAGAGCTGCGGTCAGTTGAGCGGCCATGGCGATTTGCCGTGGGGGCAATGTATGGTGGGCCTTGGGTCATCGGAACGGGGATGGCAGCCTTTGCACTTAACATCTGCATCTGGCTAGCGGTGACAGGCGGCACAGCGTCAGCCACAGGAGTTTGGATGCTACTCGTCTATGTGACCTCGACGTGGATCCTTGCAGGCATCGGCGTGTCACTGGTTGGAGCGCTCTTGAGACCGATTACCGCGCGACCGGTGACCAAGTTCTGCCGGGACCACCACGTGCTGAAACTGCCACCAGAACCACGGCCCCAGCTCGGTGAGAGATTCGGGCACCACCGGGTCTATCTGAGCGACAGCAATGAGCTTCTGCTGGGACAGCAGCGATTCGCGGGATCGCGCGAACTGGCACGGGTCTTGGGGCTGGGCGGATTTGTTGGACTCTGTATCTTCATTCAGGTCGTGATGATAAATGGGTGGGTCTGGCAGATCCTGGCCGTTGTTGTGAGTCTCGGTGCGGTAGTGGCATGGATGAGGGCTGTTGCCACTCCGGTTCCGGTTCAATGGCTGGCAAGTAGCGCGGAGCAGCAGCGCAGGCTCACCATCGAATACGCGCAATTGATCTTTCGCAGATTCACAAGAGACATCGCTGGACCGGAGATGGCACGGCTATTTGTTGCTGAAGGCAAATTGTACTTGCATCTGCGAGATGGCGAACTGGTTTTACTGGCGACAGTTGGCTTCGGGCCTGCAGGACGGTGGCGATCGAGACGCATCGGCCGGGCCATTCACCGAATCGTTGGTGCGCCTGGTCGAATCCGCTTCGAGAAGGATCGGGCCGTAGAGCGACTGGCGGCAAATCGGCTACACTTGTCGCCATGAATACGACCGGGGCGGGAGCTATCTGTTGTTCCGAGAGCGAGACGTCGGTGAACTAATCTATTGGACCCCTGGTGGCGGCACCAAGATCGAATGGACCCGAAAGATCAGCGATATCACGCCGGGATCATCGGTCGGCTTGAAAACCGACGAGGGCGACTTGGTGAAGATCAATGTCACAAGGAATGTACTATGGAACTTCACCGGCTCCATCTTCGAGATCCAACCGAACCCGCCTCGGTCAGAGGACATTGCGGATCTTCAGGTTGGTGACGAGGTTACGTTTGGTGAGCCGAATCTGATATTTGTGTTCTCGGTTCCCGAGTAGTCAATTGGCTGAGCCGGGGCGGGAGGTGCAGCGTGTCAGTGCGAATAGGAGATAGCTGAAGTGTTTAGGTTTGCGATTGACGTTACGGATTATGCAGCATGAGCCGGGGGCAGGCGGACAACGTCGGCGTCGGTACGTGCCTGCTGGATACGGAACTCCGCTACGTGGAGATCAACCCGTGTCTCGCCGCGATCAATGGACTTTCCGTGGAGGCGCACCTGGGACGGACGATCAGCGAGGTGATACCGGACGTATCGGCTAAGGTCGAGCCGCTACTTCGCGGCGTGATGAAGACAGGGAAGCCGGTACTCGATGGTGTTATCTTGGCGGAAACGCAGTCTTCGCCGAATAGAAAGCGGCTGTTCCAACACAGTTACCATGTCGTGAAGGCCAATGACGGTGTCGTGGTGGGGGTGAGGTGCATCGTTCGGGACATCACCGTGCGAGGAAAGATACGTTGATAATTTCCTTTGAGCCGGGGGCGGGAGGTGCAGTATGAGGTGGCCCGTAATTTTCGTTCTTCTGCTGGTGGGATGCGCGAAGGAGGCGCCCTCGTCGCAGCTCCCAACACTTCAAGAGGCTCTTGCGGCAAATTATTACGCGCCGTGGTCCATGGAAGATCATGGAACGGGAGTGTACTTCATATCCATGAAAGGGATCTGGTATCTGAAGGACGGCGTAGCAACCCGCGTTGTTGAGGCGGAGGGCGGCGAAGGTTCACGTGAGTGATGGGTTGGCGGTGCGGTGCGCAACGGACGGGGTTTGGTGTGCGGGCGCGAAGCCGCAAGCGGCACAACACGAGACGAGGCTACGGGCGGCAAATCGGCTACACTTTCCGCTATGACGAGGGTTGGAACGGTCGCTCCCGAGCAACACGACAGGCGCATCCTCGAGACGGTCCGACGTTTCTGGGGGTTCGATCGTCTGTGGCCGTTGCAGCGCGAAGCGATCCAGGCCGGGCTCCAACGGCGCGATTCAATGGTGGTCATGCCGACCGGCGGGGGGAAGTCGTTGTGTTACCAGGTCCCGCCGATCCTACAGCAGCGCACGGATATCGTGGTCTCGCCGTTGATCTCGTTGATGAAAGATCAGGTGGACGGCTTGCGGGCCTGCGGCTATCCGGCCGAGGCGATCCACAGCAATCTTGACGCATCTGAGAAACGTGTCGTCTTCGATCGACTCAACGCAGGGGAAGTGCGCTTGCTTTTTGTTTCGCCGGAGCGCCTGGTTACGTCATCGTTCATGGATCTGGTCAAGCGGCTGGGCGTGACGGCGTTTGCCATCGACGAGGCGCACTGCATCAGCCATTGGGGGCACGACTTTCGCCCGGAGTATCGGCAACTGGCCATGCTCAAGCAGCGCTTCGGTGCCGTGAGCGTTCATGCCTACACCGCCACCGCGACGCCGCGCGTCCGCTGCGACATCATCGAGCAACTGAAGCTCGACGACCCCGAGGTGTTGGTGGGGAACTTCGATCGGGCGAACCTGAGCTATCGAATCCTGCCTCGGGTCGATTTATATGCGCAAGTTATCGAGGTGATTCGCAGGCATCCGCAGGAAGCGGTGATTGTGTATTGCATCTCGCGCAACGACACGGAGACCTTGGCGTCGGTGCTGAATGCCAACGGGATCAACGCGGCGGCGTACCACGCGGGAATGGACAGGAATCAACGCCGCAACACACAGGACGAGTTTGCGGCGGAACGGCTCGACGTGATCGTCGCCACCGTCGCCTTCGGCATGGGGATCGATCGGTCCAACGTGCGCTGCGTCATTCACGCGGCGATGCCCAAGTCGATCGAGCACTATCAGCAGGAGACGGGCCGGGCCGGACGTGACGGCCTGGAGGCTGAATGTGTGATGCTGTATTCCGCGGCCGATTTTCTGAAGTGGACTCGCCTGTTTGAGCGCAGTGCCGAAGAGGCTGACGACGCGGATTCCCAGGCGATTATCGCGGCCCAATCGGAGCTACTGGGGCACATGCAAGGATTGTGCCGCACGTTGCAATGTCGCCATCGAGCGCTGTCGCAGTATTTCGGACAGATGTACGATTCGCCCGATTGCAAAGCGTGCGACGTGTGCCTGGGCGAGGCCGAGGGCATGGCCGATTCGACCGCGATCGCCCGCAAGATCCTCTCGTGTGTCGCGAGGTTGGAGTTGATGGATCAGTGCATGGGTGTAGTACATATTGTCAGTATTTTGCGGGGGGCGAATACCGAGGCGATCCGCAAGTGGAGGCACGATCAACTGAGCACCTATGGATTGCTCAAAGACCTTGGGGAAAAGGTTGTTTTGAATCTCGTGTATCAGCTCATTGATCTGGGGCTGATTCGTCGAACGAGCGGCGACCGTCCGGTGCTTACGCTGGCTGAGGAAGCGCGATCGGTGTTGCGCGGGGAAGACGAAGTTCCGTTGGTTGATCCGCAGGTGGGGGGAGTCGCGAAGCCGCAAGCGGCGGGGGATTCGTGGGAAGGGGTTGATCGTGGGTTGTTTGAGGCGTTGCGGAAGCTACGAAGAGAGATCGCTCAGGAGCGCTCGGTACCGGCCTATGTTGTATTCGGCGACGCATCGCTTCGATCAATGGGGCGCATTCGTCCCAGCAAATCGCAGACATTTCGAAACGTTCACGGCGTGGGCGAGAAAAAGCTCGCTGATCTGGGGCCGCGATTCATTGCTGCGATTGTTACGTACTGCGCCGAGAATGAATTGGAGATGGATCAGGCTGGGACCGGTTCAAGGGGGCCGGCCATGGTGGTGCCCAAGAACAGCCGGCCGAACCCGCAGCGGGACAGGGCGATGAAGATGTTTGGCGAAGGTGCGACGATTGAGGTTGTTGCAGCGGCAACCAAGCGAGCGCAGAGCACGGTGTTCGGCTATCTCGAGCAACACATCGAGGAGCAGAAACCATCGAGTGTTGCGACGTGGGTCGATGAACGGACGTATGAGACAGTCTCGGCGGCGATCGATGCCGTGGGCATGGACACGCTGCGCCCGATCTTCGTTCATCTGGACGAGCAAATACCGTACGAGAAGATCCGCATCGTCGCAGCGCACCTGCGCGTGCGCTGCGCCGCCGAAAGTTAAGAATGGGGGCTGCGGTGTGTTTTGCGGTTCGGCCTAGGAGTCGGATCGGCGAGGTGGGTGTCATCTTCGTTTGCGGAGTCGCCGGGACATGGCGCGGTCGATATCGCGTTTGGCCTGTCGCTTGGCCAGATCGTTTCGCTTGTCGGCGCGGCGCTTGCCGCGGGCTATCCCGATCAAGAGCTTGGCGCGACCGTGGAGGAAGTACATCTTGAGCGGGAGGATCGTCACGCCTTTTTCGCGGGTCTTGTCGGCGAGCTTTCGGATTTCCCGGCGATGGGCGAGCAAGGTTCGAACCCGAATCGGGTTGTGCTGGCGAGGGCCGGCGGGGGCATACTCAGCGATGTGAACGCCATGCAGGGTCAGGGTGGGCGGGACCTCGGAGGCTCGGACATATCCCTCGGCCAGGCTCACCTGGCCGTTGCGGACGGAGCGGACTTCGGTGCCGATGAGCTTGATGCCACATTCCAGCGTGTCCTGGATGTGGTATTGATACCGAGCCTTGCGATTCTCGATTTTGGCTTCGCTGGACTGTTTGGATTTGTGGGAAGCCATCGTCGGGCCCGGCGGGTATCTGGGAGAACTGTGAACATAGGGTGCGAATGCGTGGGCGACAACCACCGGCCGAGGACGGCCGATCGCCGCGCAACCGCGCGGAACCCAAGGTGATTGGGGGGCCGGCCATACTAATCTGGTCGCCTCACATGTCCTTTTTGACTCTCAGGTCTTGTGCGGGGCCGGATTTTCGACCATCATGGACGAAATTGCTGTCTTAGCGAATAGCGCAGGACGGACGTCGGACTGCGTTGGTTCGGCACCCAGGACGGAGCACGGACCCTAAATCACACAACAACGAGGATCAAAGCACGATGACTTACCCTAGATCTGCCGGTATCGGCGTGGGGGGGGTATTTCTCCTAGCGGTGGCTGCGGCGGCGTTTCCTTTCGCGGCCCCCGGTCCGCCGGACCAAGCGCTCACACAGGCCGAGGCGATCAGCCAATTCACCGCGGCAAACCCCCGGACGGCTTTCTATGAGCAGGGGACTCGAATCACGCGCGTGTACGGCAAGGCGTTCTCTCACGGCGTGGACGCGATCGATAGCGCCGAGCAGTTCGTGCAGAGTCATGCGCGAATGTTCGGAGTGGCGCCGGCGAACCTGATTCCGGTCGGCCCGTTTGCCGACGGGCGCCATGTCCAGCCGATCATGTATCAACGTGAAACGGACACGTACAAGTTCACGGGTGTGTACTACACGCAGACCGAAGGGGGGATTCGGGTTTTCCGGTCACGGTTGATGCTGTTGGTTCGCAACGAGGCGGGCTATCCGCTGGTGCTGGCGGGGGCGGACCTGCGCGACTTGGGCGGTTTCAGCGTCAACGCGAAGGTGGCGGCGCGAGTGAACATGGCCAACGCCCAACGGCCGGCTCAAGCGCAGCTTGGGGATGAGGCTGAGTTGACTGACCCGGCATTGGTGATCTGGGCCGGTGTTGATGACATGGTGGTTCAGCCGAGGTTGGCGGTTCAGTACATCGCCTCCACCGGTACTGTGGCGGATCCGCAGAGGTATCAGAAGTGGCTGTTCCTGGTCGACGCCGAGACAGGTGAGATTCTCTATCAAGAGGATCAAATCCTTCACACGGATGTTGTTGGGAACGTCAGCGGTATGGCTACGCAGGGCATTGGAGCGGACATTTGTGATCCGGAAGATATCGAGGTCATGCCCTACGCTCGAGTGAACATCGTCGGCGGCTCGACCGTGTTCGCCGATGAGAACGGCGACTTCGTCATTCCCAATGCCGGTGGCGCACCGGTGACTGTCGAGTCAAGAGTCCGGGGCGAGTTCTTTAACGTACTCAATCAGGGCGGAAGCAACACGGTGTTGAGCCAGGTCGTGGTTCCGCCCGGCCCGGCGGATTTCGTCCACAACGAACCGAACACCAGCGAATTCCAGCGGGCGGAGGTGAACGCGTATATCCATGCGAACATCGTTCGTGATTTCGTGATTGACGTCAATCCTGATTATCCGACGATTCCCGGCCAGACGAACTTCACGGTCAACGTGAACATCAACAACACGTGCAACGCGTTCTATAACGGCACGTCGATCAACTTCTTCCGGTCGGCAGGTGGGGGTGGGTGTCCCAACACCGCTAACTCGACGGTCGTGTATCACGAGTATGGCCACCACATCGTGGCCACCGGCGGCAGCGGCCAGGGCGCGTATGGCGAAGGTATGAGCGACGTCACGGCCGTGATCATCACGGATCAACCCTGGCTCGCTCCGGGATTCTTCGGCAACTGCAACTTGCCGCTTCGAGACGCGGAGAGCGGCGTGCAATACCCGTGCGCGGGTGGGATCCATGCCTGCGGGCGGGTGCTCTCGGGCTGCGTCTGGGACACTCGCAACGAGCTGGTGATCACGAACCCCGACACCTACCGCCAGATCATTTCGGCCTTGGCCATCAACGCCGTCTTGCTGCACAGCGGCTCGGGCATCGATCCGAGCATCACGATCGACTTCCTGTGTCTCGACGACGACGATGGTGACATCGGCAACGGGACGCCGCACTACACCGAGATCGCGGCCGGTTTCGGTGCGCACAATATGGACGCGCCGAAGCTTGAGTTGTTGTCCTTCGTGTTTCCCGATGGGTTGCCGGAATCGGTGTTGCCCGGCGGCGGAACCACTGTGCCGGTCGAGGTTCACGCGAACATCCTGGAGCCCGAGCCTGGGACCGGTGTGCTGCACGTTGACACGGGGGACGGGTTCGTGGAGATCCCCATGGACGAGGGCGAGCCGAACTTCTACGTCGCAGTCTTCCCCGCCTCCGAGTGCGGCACGGACGTCGACTACTTCTTCACCGCCGAAACAACCGACGGCAACGAGGCCCGCGCCCCGGCGACCGGCTCGTTCACGGCCCTGAGCGCGGTCAACATCATCGTGACGTTTGAGGATGACTTTGAGGCCGATCTCGGCTGGTCTACGTCGGGCAACGCCGCTACCGGCCAATGGCAGCGGGGAATTCCCGTGGATTGCAGTCGAGGCGATCCCCCGACGGACGGCGACGGTTCGGGAAGTTGCTATCTCACGGAGAACGACCCCGCTGATTGCAACAGCGACGTTGACGACGGCTCGGTGACGTTGACCTCGCCGATCATGGACGCTTCCGCTGAGGGATCCGTGATCGCCTACTGGCGCTGGTACTCCAATACGTTCGGCAACGCCCCGAACCAGGATATCTTCGTGATCGAGGTCTCGGACGACGGCGGAGCGAGTTGGGTCGAGCTTGAGACGGTCGGCCCGGGCGGGCCGGAAGCCGGTGGCGGCTGGTTCCAGAAGCAGTTCGTCGTCTCCGACTTCGTCGACCTGACCGATCAGTTCCGCATTCGATTCACCGCCTCGGACACCGATCCTCAGTCGGTGGTGGAAGCGGCGGTGGACGGCGTCCGGCTGGTCTTGGTCGACTGCGGCGTGCCCGGTGACTTGGACGGCGACGGAACGGTCGGCGCCAGCGACCTGCTGATTTTGCTGGTCAACTGGGGCCCGTGCGGCGACTGTGATGACTGTCTCGCCGATCTCGACGACGACTGCACCGTCGGCGCCAGTGACCTGCTCATCCTTCTCGAGAATTGGGGGTAGCGAAGAAGGCTTGCCGCTTGAGGTTTCAATGCCACAGCCCACGGGAGTAAACCCGTGGGCTTTTCTTGTCACTCACGATGTGCAAGGAGGTCGGGTGTCAATGCCCAGGAGAGGACTCGAACCTCCACGGGAGATTACTCCCACCAGCACCTCAAGCTGGCGCGTCTGCCAATTCCGCCACCTGGGCTCGTTCGGGGTCGTGGCCACGAGCCGCCAAGTATAGTGCTGTCCCTGCGCCGGTCGAGGAAGGCCGATGACTCGTCGCCCGGGCCCGGGCCTATCATCTTCGGCCATGTCCGCCGACCGCCTGCGCATCAACGAGATCTTCCTTTCGATACAGGGTGAATCCACGCGCGCCGGCTGCCCGTGTGTCTTCGTCCGACTGGCCGGATGTCATCTACGGTGCAGCTATTGCGACACAGCGTACGCGTTCACCGAAGGCGACGGGCGGACGGTGGACGAAGTGGTTCAGGAGGTGTGTTCCCATCCGGTTGGGTTGGTGGAGATCACTGGCGGTGAGCCGTTGCTGCAGAAGGCCGTCCATCCGCTGACGGCAGCGCTGTGTGATCTGGGCAAGGAGGTGTTGATCGAAACCTCGGGCGCGTGTGACATCAGCCGGTGTGATCCTCGGGCGATTCGGATTGTCGATATCAAGACCCCGGGCAGCGGCGAAGCGGATCGCAACCTGTGGTCGAACCTGGATCATCTCACGCAGCGCGACGAGGTGAAGTTCGTCAT
>JAZFYE010000352.1:0-6339 GCA_036475395.1 Phycisphaerales bacterium | reverse complement strand
GGCGGCTGCCACGACGGCCTTCAGCCGGACGACGTCAACCGCAACCTTGGTGCCGAGTCCACGCTGGCCTTTTTGCTCTCGCTGGTGGAAATGCGCCTGGCCGAAACCGCCATCGAGATTCCGAGTCGGGAACTGCTGGTGGCGGCGGGGACTTAAGGTTCGTCGTTATCTATGCCGACATGTCTTGATGAGCATCCGTGGTGGATGCGCACTCGTGCACTGCCAGCGGAGATGCCGTTGGCTCGACTAGGGGGACGTTGCTCCGATGCCGGCACCCAACAGTCAACATGAAATCCTGTTTCACCGCCACGAGGCGAATCCGATCCTCACGGCCGCGGATTGGCCGTACCCGGTCAACAGCGTCTTCAACCCTGGGGCGGTTCGGTTACAGGACGGCACCACGTTGTTGCTCTGCCGGGTCGAAGATCGGCGCGGTCATTCCCACTTCGGCGTCGCTCGCTCCGCCGATGGGATCAACGACTGGCGGATCGATCCCGAGCCGAGTATGGCCCCGCAGCCTCGACGCCACCCCGAAGAGCTATGGGGTATTGAGGACCCGCGAATCACCTACGTGGACGCTCTAGGCAAGTACGTGGTGGTGTACACGGCGTTCTCGTGGGGCGGACCGGGTGTCGCCCTTGCGATGACCGAGGACTTTCGCGACTTTGAGCGCTGCGGCGTGGTGATGTCGCCGGAGGACAAGGACGCGGCGCTGCTGCCCCGGAAGATTGACGGCCGATGGGCCATGATCCACCGACCATCCACCCCGCTTGGCGCGCACGTGTGGATCTCATACTCGCCCGATCTGCGCCACTGGGGAGACCATCGCCTGATTCTGCGAGCCCGGCGCGGCGGCTGGTGGGACGCTAACAAAATCGGCCTCTCACCGCCCCTCATCGAGACCGACCAGGGCTGGATCATGATCTACCACGGCGTTCGAGACACCGCCTCGGGGAGCCTGTATCGCCTCGGTTTGGCCTTATTTGATCTGGAGAACCCCGAAATCTGCCTGCGCCGCGGCGATACCTGGATCTTCGGCCCGGAAGCTGACTACGAGCGCGAGGGCGACGTGAACAACGTGGTCTTCCCCTGCGGCTATACCGTGGGGGATGACGGCGACACGCTCCACCTTTATTACGGCGGAGCCGACACCTTCATCTGCCTCGCCACCACCAGCATCCGGGCGCTGCTCGACTGGCTTGATCGTCAAGAGCGCATCGAGGCCGAGACCATACCGATTGCTGAACAAAGTCCGCCTGCGTTGTGAGCCGCTTCGTCGCGCACCGGCCGTGTGCGCGACGCGCTGCCCGCCCCGGGCCGCTACCAAGGTGCCGGCCCTTGTGAGCATTGATGGTTCCCGGACAGGTTCATTGAAGCCGACGAATGCAATGTTCGATGGCTTCCTTCAGTCCACCCGTATCTCTCCTAGCCGCGCATGAATATGTGCGGGCGCCCGCGGATATGCATCCGCGGCTGGTACGAGTGACCTCGTCGAACATTACCCGGTGAGGTCGATACTTCGGCCGACTTGGATGGCGATGGCGGCTTCGAGTTTGTCGGCAGCGCGGGTGTAAAGCTGCAGCGCGGCTTTAGGTGTTGAACTGGCCGGTGTGTGCGCCTCGAAAGAGACGGCCCGGTTTACAGATGCGCCAATGAGTTGATCAGGCGCGCGTGTTGTGGGTGACGCCGGTGAGGCCGACTTGGCGGTCGGCGTTCGGTGCGTCAGGCGCAGGCCGTAGGCTTGAGAGGCCCGGGCAACTTCGATCGAGTGGAGGCGCATGGGCAGGAAGTGTAGCGTGCCCGCGGGCAGCGACAACCGGGGCAATCCAATTGTTTCGCGTGAAGATTTAGAGCGACGAGGCGGGAGACAGGCGATTGCCGATCGCTTCGAGGCGGCGGGCCAGTTCGAGCTGGCTGACGGTGTCGCGCATCTCTCGCACGTCCTCACTACTTACGGGGCCGCGGACGACGCGGTAGAGCACGGACTCGGCGGCGATCACTGCGGTCCGGTCCTGAGGCGCAAGATTTGCCCGAAGGCGGGCCAGCCGAGGCAGCAGACGGTCGTACTCGGCAATGCGGCGTATCCGTTCGACTTCCACGAAACTCTGATCCGGGGATTGCGCCAGCATCATCATGAGGCGGGACACATCGTCGAGGGTTTCGGAATCATCGCGCGACAATGCGCGCGCCCGGTTCAGGTCAGCGGCCCGAGCCTCGGTCCGTTGGGCACTGGGTCCAGACCGGGAGGGCATCATGGAGAGCCGGTTGAGCTCGATGAACGAGGATGGGTCCGGTGGGTGATAGCTGGCCGGTTGGACTCGCGTGGTGTCACTGCCCACAGCGGCGACCGAATCGGGCGAGCGCTCGTCCGGGGACCCGACCCCATCCAGCGTATAGGACCGTAGTTCGGGTCCGACCTGATAGGCGTCGGCGAGGGCGAACTCCGGCGCCGGCGCGCGGAAGATGGTCCGACGGTCCATGACCCAAATGGAGACGGCCAAAGCCAAGGCGGCCGCGGCGGCCAGCCATCCGAACCAGTTCATCAACCGGCCATGCGCTCCATGTCGATCGGCGTAGATTGTTCGGGCGAGAACGGTGGATTCGAACTGATCGGGGAGCGGATCGGCGTCGCCGAGGGCGGCGATACTCGCGGCCACCATCGCCTCGGCCGCTTCCGCTTGGTCGAGCAGCTCGCGGCAGGACTTGCAGTCAGCAAGATGCCGTTCGGCGTGATGACGGGAGGCGGGATCGACCCGATCGTCGATCAAACCCGAAAGCAAGGCTTTGATGTCTGTGCAATCCAGTGATTCCATGGGATTCTTGTCCGTCCGTGTCCTGAGCGGGTTGGGGTCTTGGCGCTTCTACGCTCGCTTGTAGTTGCGGATATCGAAGATGAGCGGTTCATCTTCGGGATGCTGCAAATCCTGTTTGAGTTCTTCGAGCAGGGCGGTTCGCGCGCGGTTGAGCCGACTCATGACCGTGCCGATGGGGATGTTCAGGTGCTGGGCGATTTCCTCGTAGCTCAATTGCTCGTAGGCACGAAGGGCCAGGATGGCGCGCTTCGGCTCGTCGAGTCTGTCAATCGCCCCGTGAACACGCTGAAGGCTTTCATCGACATCGCAGCGAGCTTCCGGTCGGCGCGTTGTTTGCATTGCGGGGTCGGCGGAGAATTCCGGAAGCGGTCCGGGCCGTCGTGTTCGTTTCAGGGCGTTGATCGACATATTGGTCACGACACGGCGCAGCCAGGAGGTAAACGCGACCTCGCCCGCATCCGGCGGCTTGCGCCAAAGCTTGACAAACGCTTCCTGGACGACTTCCTCGGCCAGATGGCGGTCCCGGCAGATGGATGCGCTGAGGCTGATGAGCCGTGGTCCGGCCTTTTGCATCCACGCCCGGAGTTTCGTTTCAGATAAGGCGCTGGGCATCAGTGCGATTCCGGGTAAGGGTAGCCGCGGTCCTTGGACGTCTGCGGCCGTAGCGGCTTTCCTTTAGTAAGACCGCGCCCAACGAGGCGAGATTCCGTGAATCAAGGTGTTTGGCCAGGTTTTTCGGCGGGCGGAGGGCCCCGCGCTGAACCGGTCGGGCGGTTATAGGGCCTTGGCGCCGAACTGAGCTGCCTTCGGTTCAGTGGGTCTGAGCTCATCGTCGAGCTTGGGGTCGAGATCGGTGATCTGCGGCGTCTGCCTCGCCCCGGGCAGTTTGCGGAGGCGCGCTCGCTGTTCGGCGGGCTCTGTTGACCACCAGAGGCTCTCCTCGAACACGAAGCTCTGGGCATCATCGGCGGGCGCGATGTCTACGAGGCGACGGAGGTCTCCGGGCTCCCAGACGAGAAGGTTGCCGCCGAAGATGGCCCGCCGGGCGGGGGCGATTCGATGGTCGGTCTGCTCGGAGGTGGTGCAGAGCACAGCATGCCGTGGGCGAATGAACGTGCTGTTGCGCATGAGGGTGTCGTCGCAGTGGGCCAGGACAATCGGACATGCCCCACCCAGGAACGTGCACCGTTGCAGTTGAACGAAGCGCGCCTCATAGTGCGACCGCGAGTCCGCGTCGGGTGGAATTTCGGGGCGGAACTCCCGAAGCTTGCTCAACCCGCCGACCATGACCACAGCTTCGGAGATTCCTTGGAAGTGACACTGCATGATATTGACACGCTCAGAGCCGGCGCGGATCTGGATGGCATGGAGCTGGCTGTAGTCTTCCCGGGCGATAAACCGGCAGGACTCCACAGTGACACCATGACAGCCGATCAGTTCGAGGCCGGAGCCGCCCCAGCCTTCAATATGCACATCATGAATGCGAACGTCTTGCAGCCCGGAGAGCTCAATGGCGTGGCGTTTGCCTTGAGGCCCGGTGTTGGTGACGGAGACGTTGCGAATGACAAGATTGGCCCGCCACGGCTTCCGCGGCGCGGAGAGGGCCGGCTCCGTGGGGTTCTGGGCCGCGGTGGAGTCCAGATCGTCGACGAGCAGCCCGCAGATGGTCGCACCGGTGATAATGATGTTCTCGATCACGACGTGCTGCGGCTTATGCAGGACGAGGCCGTACCGGCTGGCCTCGATGACGGACGGGCGCTCCGGATCAAGTGCGCGGATGGTGATGGGCTTGCCCTGTTTTCCCTGCAACCGGTCCAGGGTGGCCGGGCGATGGCGGCCGGGCATGAGAATGATCTCATCCCCAGGGTGCACGCGAGCAGCAAGCTCCTGCCAATCTTGGCCTGGCGAGACGAGGTGCTGTGTCGCCCAGACCGAGTGTAGACGAAGGTGGCCAACGGCGACGACGATCACGAACTGCCACGTCCACAGCCTTTTCACGCAATCAAACCCTCCATGGGCGAAGGCAGTGTGATGCGGAGCACGCTGGTCTCCGGCGCAAGTCGAGCCACGGTGTCCTCCAGCCCCGCCGGCATCAGTGCCGTAGTACCAATCGGCAAATCGACATCGATGGAATCGGACGAACCGTGGGAGGCCGCGACTCGCGCCCCCCCATTCAGAATCATCCACACGACCGGTAATCCCGAGGTTACGACAGGAAGGACCGCGACCGTAAAGGCTTCTAGCCGCTCGATGACGAAATGCCCGGTCTTGAGCAACGGTGTCGTCTTCATCCCGGCCGCCTGTACCGGCAGCCCCGGCGGCTCGGCCTCTTCGGCCGGCGCGCCGAAGTGAATACACCCAAGGGCTTGGGAGACGTGAAGCTCGCGGCCGGTTCGTCCCCAGTCGTACACCCGGAAGGTCGTGTCGCTGGGGGTCTGAATCTCCGCCACCATGATCCCCGCCCCAAGGGCATGGCACGTGCCGCTGGGGAGGTACCAACATTCGCCCGTCTTGACGGGGACGGCGATCAGATCGTCGGCGACTTCGCCGCGCTCGATGTGTGCCGCAAACTGTTCAGCCGTCACGTGCGGCTTGACGCCCCGATAGATCACCGCGCCGGGTTCGGCGGCGATAATCACCCACGCCTCCGATTTCAGGTGCGTTTGCGGGTGCTTCCGGACGTAGTCCTCGCTGGGGTGCACCTGGACCGACAAGTTTTCGCACGCGTCCAGGAACTTGATGAGCAAGGGGAAGCCGCTCTCATCGGTGAGCGTTGCCGCGCCCATGATGTGCTGCTCGTGATCACCGATCACCTCGTGCAGCGTTCGGCCGGCGAGCGGTCCGTTCGTAACCACCGAGCGGCCGTCGGGAATCGACTGGGGCAGGTCCGCCAGCTCCCACGATTCGCCGATCGCCGCGCCCGGTGGCAGGGGTTTGCCGAACCGGGCCAGACGGCGACCGCCCCACACCTTTTGCTTGAGGATCGGTTTGAATACCAAGGGATACGGTTTCATCAATTTCCCCAGGATACGTGCAATACTCGCGCCGCGTAGGGGTCACAGCGCACAGGTATACAATACCGCTGTTTTCCCTTATCAATAAAGGACTTAAGTTCCGTCTTGCGCTGCGCTTGCGCCAAACGACCGCTTCTTGACGTCACACGCGCATGTCCGCGATGGTCCGCAGACCACCCTATTGTGCCCATATACCTACCTCTCCCTCTCTCTACTCGTTGGGGACACTTCTCATACGCGTGCAATAGATAGGTCCGCGGACCACTGCGGACCACTTCCTTGCGATGCAGCGAAAAACCGGTCTCAGCCCCGTTTGAGCACGTTTGCGATCGTTTGCGCTGAGAGCCGCCGGCCGCGGCGGTTGTGGTGACCTCGCTGATCGAGCTCGGCCGCGATCCGCCGTAGACTCAGGCCGTCGGCTCGTAGCTGGCGCATGAGGCTGATGGCCCGCTGCTCGTGCTCATCCTCGATCCAGCCTTGGCCGGTGAACCGGTAGCCGTAGGGAGCGTGAC
>JAZFYE010000351.1:0-2862 GCA_036475395.1 Phycisphaerales bacterium | reverse complement strand
TTGACGACCGTGGAGTTCTTTTGCCCTACGGCCACGTAGATACATTTAATACCGGTGCCCTTCTGATTGATGATCGTATCGATCGCAACCGCGCTCTTGCCGGTCTGCCGATCGCCGATGATCAGCTCCCGCTGGCCGCGCCCGATCGGCACCATCGAATCAATCGACTTCAACCCAGTCTGCACCGGTTGATCGACCGACTTGCGATCGATGACGCCGGGCGCAACTTTCTCGATCGGCGAGGTCTCGGTCGCATCGACAGGACCTTTGCCGTCCACGGGTTTACCAAGAGAATCGACCACGCGCCCCAAAAGCGCTTCGCCAACCGGAACCTCCAGGATCCTACCCGTCGTCTTGACGGTATCGCCTTCGGAGATGTGTTTGTACTCGCCCAGTACGACCGCGCCCACCGAATCGCGCTCGAGGTTCAGCGCCAACCCGAAACTGCCTCCCGGGAACTCGATCATCTCGCCGTATTGCACATCGGCGAGACCATGGATGCGCACGATACCGTCGGTTAGCGCAATCACTGTACCAACGTCGCGTGCTTCGGCCTTGGCATCGAAACTCTCGATGCGCTGTTTGATCAGCTCACTGATCTCGGACGCTTTGAGTGCCATCAGTAACCCCTTAAGAAATCAGCGCTTCGGCTAGCTGCTGCAGCCGCGTTTTTACTGAGCCGTCAATGACCATGTCCTCGGCGCGGACGACCGCGCCGCCTAGCAGCGTCTCGTCGATCTCGAACTCCAGTTCAACCGTACGCCCGAGCTTTCTCTCCAGCGCCTTCGCGATCTTGTCCGCGACGTCCGCATTCGCGTCACGCGCCGTAACGAGCGTCACTTTGACGGTGTTCTCGGCCCTGGCCTTGAGCACGTTGAACCGTTCCGCTATGTCCGGCAACGCCGAAAATCGATCGTTCTCGGCCAGCAGGCGGAGAAAATTCTGTCCGCGGCTGGACTCCAAAAGCTTCGCCGCGCCGGCTTCGACGCCGATCGCGCTGACGAAATCTACCCTGGCTTCATTGTCTAGATCGGGTCGCGACAGAAACGCCCTCGCATTCTGATCAGCCACGACCTGAGCCAGCGCGCTCAGTGCCTCCGCCCATTCGGCCAATGCATCCTCGTGCTTGGCGATATCGAACAACGCTCGAGCATAAGGCCGTGCGATGGTGCTTGTGTCGGTCATGCGTAGGTGCTCATTCCGCGCGGGGCCCTACAACTCGCTCGCCAGATCATCGAGCAGGTCTCTGTGCGTACTGCTGTCTATCTCACGGGCGAGAACCTTCGCCGCGCCGGCCACGGCGATCGCCGCGACCTCGCTACGCAGTTGGTCCCGAGCCCGGTTGATCTCGACCTCGATCTCCGCCTTCGCGGCCTCCAACTGCCGGCGTTTCTCCGCTTCACCGCCGGCTCTCGCCTCATCGACGATGTCGGTAGCACGACCGCTCGCCTGAGCGACAATTTCTTTCGCCTGACCGCGGGCCTCGGAAACAATCGTCTGCGCCTTCGCCCCGGCTTCCAGCAGATCGCTCTGACCCCTCGCTGCCGCCGTCAGCCCATCCGCGATGCGTTGCTCACGCTCATCCATCGCACCTCGCATCAGCGGCCAGATATACGTCATCGTGACCCAGATCACGATGGCGAAGACGATCATCTGCACGAACAGTGTGACGTTAATACTCACTGTAGAATCTCCGGTAGGCTGACTTCAGCAGGCTAACCACCCGCCGCCGTTATCACCGCAGCCGCGAACGGGTTCGCGAAGATGAAGAACAACGCCACGCCGACACCGATCATCGTCACCGCGTCGAGCAACCCCGCCACGATGAACATCTTGATCTGCAGCATCGGTACCATCTCCGGCTGTCGCGCAGCACCTTCCAGGAAGCGGCCGCCCAGGATACCGAAGCCGATAGCCGTTCCCATTGCGCCCAGGCCGATCAAGATCGCTACCGCGATTGCGGTCATCCCTTGTACATTCGCAATCAAGCTTGCAAGTTCCATGTCTTCTCCTCAGTCTTGGAAGACCGGTTAGGTCTTCAAAAAAATCGAATCCTGCTCAATGGGTCTCATGAGCCATACTTAAATAAACTATGGTCAACATCATGAAAATAAAGGCCTGTAGCGTGATGATGACGAGGTGAAAGAGCGCCCACACGAGGCCGAGAAGCAATTGCACGATGAACAGCACCAATGTTCCCGGATGCAATAAGTTGGCGAAGGTCTCTCCCAACGTCTGTGCGCCGACCGACAGCGTGAACAGGGCGATCAGGATGAAGATCATCTCGCCGGCATAGAGATTGCCGAACAGCCGCAGCGCCAAGGAAATCGGCTTGGCCAGTTCCTCGACGACTTTCAGCAGGAAATTGAACGGCAGCATCCACTTGCCGAATGGATGCAGAAAGATCTCCTTCGCAAACCCGCCTACGCCCTTAATCTTGACACTGTAGAAGATCATCAGAATAAAGACGGTAATCGACATACCGAATGTGATGTTGAGGTCCGTGGTCGGAACGACCTTCATGTATTCGATACCTGCGGCAGTACCGAGGGCCGGTAGCAGGTCGACCGGTATCAGGTCCATGAAGTTCATCAGAAAGACCCAGCAGAATATCGTCAACGCGAGAGGCGCGATCAGTTTGTTGGAACCGTGGTAACTGTCTTTGACCTGGGTATCGACAAATTCGACGAGCAGCTCGACGAAATTCTGCCAACGTCCGGGCACGCCGGACGTGACCGTTCTGGCGGCGAAATAGAAGCTTCCGGTGAAGAGTACGGCAAGGGAAACAGCATAAAAGATGCTGTCGATATGAAAATTCCAGAATCCTTCACCTGTGTGCAAGTTGGTCAGGTGATGGCCGAT
>JAZFYE010000350.1:0-3329 GCA_036475395.1 Phycisphaerales bacterium | reverse complement strand
GAACTGGTCGATCATCTGATCAAGTGACGCGGATCGGAATGTATCGGGCTCACCTGGTTCCAGATCGCGCATCTTGCGCAGGGTGAAACGAACTTCGGCCTCAGCCTCTTCGGCCAGTTCCGGTGAGAAAATCTTCGCGACGATTAGGAAGAAAAAGTCGGGAGACTGCATCTTCACGGCTGTGGAGAAGGGCATGAATATCTCCACGACGGTCCCGCCGGCGCCCAGATCGGCCTTTATGAGGCCCTCTTGTTTGTCGGCCACGACCCCCACGATCAGGAATCGCTTCTTGTTGAAGAGCACGTATTGATTGACCGGATCCTTGTCGAGCCGCAGCTTGTCGATCGCTCGGTCGTTGATCAAGCAAACTTGGCGTGCGTTGTCTTCGTCGATTTGGGTAAAGGGGCGACCCTGCAGCAGTTCGCGGTTTTCGATCTCATGCCATGCCGGCCAGATTCCGGTCCCGCCGACGCCGGTGATCGCTTCGTTGCCAGCCTGGAGCGTTCCGCCGACGCCCGTAATCGGAGTGAGCTTCTCGATCGAGGGACAGTGCTCAGCGATCGCGTGCAGTTCCGGCAGCTTCATGCGGATCTCGGACCACGGATATTTGCTGCGGTCGATGCCCGTCGGTCGATCATGCAAAATGAACAGCTTGCTGGCCCCGAAGGATTCGAATTCGGTGAGCACCTTCGTCTTGAGACCCAGCAGGGCAGCAATAACCGCCGTCACCGAGGCCACGCCGATGATGATCCCCAAGGCCGTGAGAAACGACCGGGTTTTGTTCACCCAAATCTGACCAAGTGCCAGCATGATCGCCTGAATATAGAACAGTGGATTCAGCACGGGTGCGATGTCCTCACGATCCGTCATCAGCCGAAACGTCGACCGTACGGCTTGACCTTAGTGTGGCAGCTCCGTTGCCGGCCGCATCCAGATGCGTGGGCAGATCCGATTCGATCTGACCGTCTTTGAGCCGGATGACCCGCTGGCAATGCGCCGCCACGTCGCTCTCGTGAGTCACGACGATGATTGTCTGGCCCTCCGTATGAAGCTGTTCAAACAGGGCCATCAGCTCACGGGTCGTGGCGGAGTCGAGATTCCCCGTCGGTTCATCAGCGAGCAGGATTGCGGGATCATTGAGAATCGCCCGGGCGATCGCGACGCGCTGTTTCTCTCCGCCGGAGAGTTGGTTGGGGCGATGAGTCATACGATCGGCCAGGCCGACGCGCTGAAGCGCGCGTGTGGCCTTGCCCCGTCGAGTCCGCCAGGCATGTTTGGAATAGATGAGCGGCATTTCCACGTTCTTCAGCGCCGTCATTCTCGGCAGCAACTCGAACGTCTGGAAAACAAAGCCGATCTGTTCATTTCGAACGCGGGCTAGCTCACCGGCGGTCATGCGGTTCGTGTCCCGACCATCGAGGTAGTATTCACCCTTTGTCGGCTTATCAAGACATCCGATGATGTTCATCAAAGTGCTCTTGCCTGATCCTGAGCTCCCCATGACGGCGACGAACTCGTTGCGCTCAATTTCTATAGCCACGCTGCGAAGAGCATGGATGCGCTCCACCCCGACGCGGTAGGTCTTCGAGAGATCCCGCGTGCTGATCATCATTCGCGCTGGCTCTCTTCCGGTCGACCCTGGGTCTCGTGGCTGTCGTCAGGGGAATCATTCACGTCTGCGGCCGCTTTGGCCTCATCTCGGATGAGTTCGCCGTCTTCGATCTTCTCGAGTACTTTGTATGGCCCGACGATCACAACCTCGGCTTCGTTGAGGCCCTCAAGGACCAGCGTATGGGTCAGATCACTAGGGCCGCTCTTTACCGGCGTGCAAACCGCCTTGCCGTCAACGACGCGATAGACAACCTCCGTCGTGCGCTTGGCGTGATCCACCAACGGATTGTTGCGCCGGATCTCGGAAGGTAGATCCTCCACTAGTCGTTCGACGATGGCCTGGCTTTCCACGACCAGACCGCGATGCCGGGCGACTTCGATATCCACGTTCGCCGCGTGGCCCGAGCGGATCGTTCGACCTTGGAGGTCGAATTCCACCTCGGTCTTGAAGACACCCGCTCCTTCGGATGACAGCGTTCGCTGCAACGCGATCTGCGTGGTCGTCCCCTCAAACACAATATCCGGATAGGCGTTGATGTGAATCTTGGCTGGTTGACCTTCCCGAACCGCGGCGATATCGCTCTCGGCGACATCAGCTGTGAGGATCATGCGCGTCAGATCGGCGATCGTCATGATCCTCGAGCCGATGTTGTTAAACGTGCCGAGCACTTGCTCGCCCACCTCCATGTTCAGCTCGGTGATGACGCCGGTCATCGGCGCCACCACGATCGTGTTGTTCAGTCCGTCCTCCGCACGCGCGATATCAGCCTCAGAAGCGGCAAGGGAACTCCTGATGACCGAGATCGTGTGCGTGGCGGCCTCGATACTCGCATCGAGATCCTCTACGCGCTGCTCGGCGTCATCAAGGGATTTGCGGCTGACGTCGCCGGACCCATAGAGGCTCTGCATCCGCTGAAGTTCCTTGCGCGAAAAGGAAAGGTTACTCACCGAGCCTGTCAGACGCGCTTCCTCGGATTGAAGGCGAAATTGTTCGGCATCGCGTCTGGCCTTTGTCGAGTCAAGCGCGGCTTGCAGATCCCGGTCGTCCAGCTGGACGATCACGTCACCCTTGCGAACTTCATCGCCCTCACGAAACGGCAGCCCCACAATCCGGGCCGAAACTTCCGCCGAAATATCGACCTTCGCAAACGGTTCGATCTCCCCGGGCGCCGAGACGACCTCCACCAGGGTCTGGGGACGCAACTCCTGAATACGAACCTCCGTTCGCGCCGGCTCCGGCGTCAGGCTCGACATTGCTTTCATCAGCTTCGGACCGGCGATCATCGCCCCGCCTCCGAGGACAATGATCGCCACCATCAAAACGATCAGCACAATCTTCAAATTCATGTCCTCTCTACCGCACCCTGGTGAAACAACCGCTCCCCAGGGTTATTCGGTGAACCGTGGTCTAGGTTACGCCGCCCAATCCGCGCTTCGCCCCCTTCCACGGGAACCCTATTCTAGACGACCTGTGGTCACCCGACAGGGTGCGGGAATCGACAGCGGCGGCGCCTCCTTCTTCGCGAGCAAGCAATCCATCGGCGTACCAGCGAGCTGGGCTCGCGGGGCAGCTCTCGGACATGCTGAGCCATTCAGTTGTCATCGCCCCTGGCTCGGCAGTCCGGCGAGCCACACCACATCTATCACGCGGGACCTGTTTCGCCCAGCCCGCTTGCAGCGACTCCAACCCGTTGACAAACGCCACAACTGGGAGGTGG
>JAZFYE010000349.1:0-6299 GCA_036475395.1 Phycisphaerales bacterium | reverse complement strand
TATGAGTTCGGCCAGGCGCTCCACGACGCCGCGGATCGGTCGCAGGCCGGCATCGATGCGATCCATGTCAGCGATGATCGCGAGCCGAACATGCTCCCGGTGCGCATCGTCAGCGTCGGCGAACGTTGACGCGGATTCGAAGAGTCGAAGCCGCTTCACGCCGTGGTCGCGGTTGTGGGCGCGGACGCGCAGCAAGCTCGGGACAATAGATGGACGTAACACCGGCTCCGCCTTGGCCCGCTCGTCGTCCACGCGTAGCGCCGAGCATCCTGAGGGCAAAAACGGTTCAGCCAACTTCTCGGCCAACAGCGAGTGCGTGACCGTCTCCACGAAACCCATCCCGACGAGGACGTTCGCCACCGCTTGTCGGGCAAGCTCAGTCGCCTGCGGCGGTGCAATGCGAACTTCGATTGTCTCGGTCACCGGAATAGTGTCGTGGCCGGACATTCGGCTCACTTCTTCAATGAGATCAATTTCGCGATGGATATCGAGGCGGTAGACCGGGACGACACAGTGAACGATCTCGCCCTCGAGCCGCGGCCGAAATTCGAGTCGATCAAGCCATTGCAGCATCTGCTCGGTACTGATCTCGATGCCGAGTAATGCTCGACAGCGATCTGGGCGCATGCTTGGGGTGCGCGGCTCCGGAATCGGCTGTCCCTCCGCCAGCACGCCTGCGCACAGCTCGCCGCCGCACAGCTCGAGGATCAACTCCACCAAGCGCTCGGCTGCGAAATCCACTTGACCCGGATGTACGCCGCGTTCGAACCGGTAGCTTGAATCGCTGGCGATGTTGAGTCGGCGACTGCTGTTGCGCACGGTGACGGGATCGAAGCTGGCCGCCTCGATCAGTATGTCGGTCGTCGTCTCGGTGACGGCGGTCTCGGCCCCGCCTTTGACCCCGGCGATCGCCACCGCGCGGCGTTCGTCGGCGATCACGAGATCTTGCTCGGTGAGCTTCACTTGTGCCGCGCCTTCACCGATGGGCAGGAACGACTCGCCGCCCTTCGCCATGCGAATGACGATCTGCGCGCCGCCGAGCTTGGCCAGGTCGAACACGTGCGTCGGCTGGCCCAGCTCAAACAGCACGAAGTTGCTGATATCGACCAGGTTGTTGCGTGGGATTTGGCCGACGGCCATGAGCCGGTCCGCCAGCCACTTCGGCGACGGGCCGACCCCCAGACCGCGAATGACTCGCCCGGTGTACAGGGGGCAGAGCTTTGGCTCCTCGTTTATCACGGTTACGAACTGATCGGCACGCCCAGCGGTGGGGTGGGGGCTCGGCCTCGGGGCCTTGAGCGTGCGCCCCGAGATCGCGGCGATCTCCCGCGCCATCCCAACGTGACACCCGACGTCGCCGCGGTTGGACGCCATCTCGAAGTCTTGCCGAACGTCGCCACCGTCCACGTCCTCGCGCCCTTCCAGTGGGAACCCGGCACGTGTCAGCAGCTCGGCCTGCTCATCGGCGCTGGCCGGCGGGTCGAGATACGCATTGATCCAGTTCACGCTCGCATACATCGCGCCGCTCAAGGTACCGCAGCGCGGGCCAACCGACAAAGTCGCCCGCGGCGCCCTGGTCCAGGACACGACCGTCGGAGGGGCTCGCCGCGATCACTTGCTGTGCTGGCGCATCGGCGTACACTCCTGCCATGTCCACCGCGCGAATCCGGCGATGCACGATTGCGATCGTGATAACGCTCGGCGGCTGCACGGCCGCGCCCGACTACGCTGTGGACCCGCTTTCGGGCGCGCCCGCCGATTTCACCGTCGATTTGACCATTCTCCGCACCGTAGACGCCGAGCTGACGTTGCCGGCGCATGTGCGCCCCGGCCGATTCGTCCTGTTTCCGGACGGCTCGCTGCATTTCGGGCTCGATGAGGATCGCGGCGTCGACTGGCTGCCTCTGTCGCAACGAGCCTTGAGCCGAGCGCAGGTCTCCGGGCTTTGGTCCGACATCCAGCAGCTCGGGTTCACCGAGTCAGCCCGGACCGATCCGTTGACCAACTGGAAACATATCGAACCGCAAGCGGATCAGGTCGTGTATCTGCTCGCGCTGACCGGCCACGGCAAGCGATGGGGATTCCAACGAACGATTGACGTTGCCGGATCGCCGGACTCGGCCATTGGCGCTTTAGCGCGGCGATTCGCTCACTTGGCGTGGGCCAGCGATCTGCCGCCGCCGCAAAGTCCCGTCATCCCGCGGCGATACGACTTCGGGGATGATCCATACCAACGGTACCGCCAGCCGTGAGCGCCGGCTGCACGCGCCCCAGTCGTCTCCTGCTCACCGTCTGCGTGACGTTGGTGGCGACGCTTGCCCCGCTCGGTTGCGCCGGCGGTTCTCGTGTTGACCCCCAATCTCCAACCGGCGGCCTGTCACTGAAGATGCTCGTGCTCACCCAGGACAACGCCGCCGCGATGTACCGGGTCGACCTCGATGGGACCATTCACTTCGGCGGCGGTCTCGACGCCCGCCAGGGAAAAACGACATGGTCCGGCCCGATGACCGCTGAGGAAATTCAGCAGCTTCGCGATCTGATCGCCCAGCACGGATGGTACGACGACGGTCCCGCGTCCACCGGCCGCCCGCCTGGGCGCTCCTATCGAATCCAATTGCGCTGGCCCCAAGGTCGCCAAACCTTCCGCGTCATCGGCCGAAGCCTCGACGTGACCCCAATCGAGCAACTGCTGATGCAAGCCGCGGGTCGACGGCACGAGGCGTTCCTCGAGACGCTCCCCAAACCCAGCTCCGAGCAGGTCCGCCCCGAATCGCCTGATCAATCCGACCGGTGAACCAGTCCCAGCGCTTTGGGCGTATCATTGGTGCGATGACCAACCGAACCGCTCAAGGTTTTTCAATGATCGGCCTGCTCATCTCGATGGCACTCATGCTCGTGCTTTCCGTCGTCTTGCTCAATTCACTCAACCAAGCCCTCACCGGCGGGAAGTCGGCGATGCCCGGCACCGTCGCGTCGTTCCAGGACAAGGAATACCTGCGGGCGCTCTTCCAATCGATCGCGGTCTCAGACGAACTTGGCTCAAACGCATTGATGGGCGATGACCCGTTCATCACGCCCGCCACCGTTGCCGGCAGTGAAGATATCAGCCTCAACACCACCGCCAATCTCTTCTCCGCGATGATCATGCGGCAGTACACGATCCCCGCCCAACTCATCTCCGGCAACGAGTACAACCCCAACGTTTGGGGTGACGAGGACTACAATTACCGAGCGCATAATCCGTATGACGGCGTTTTCTGGGATCCAAATTTCGTCGCCGATCTCGACGTCGAGTCGAACAACTCCTTCGCACATATTCCCCTGTACGGCAGGCGCTACGAGCGGTATTGGAAATTCAACGCCGACTCCCGCGCGCCGCTGCTGGGGAATCGCGGGCCGGTCAACGGCGTCGACGACTCCAGCTCCTATACCTATGGGCGAACCGGCAAGTGGGCGGGGCACATCGTCTTCGGCGACGGGCACGTCGATTTCTTTGAGTCGTTCTTCCCTGCTGGACTCAGCTACACCCAAGATGGGCAGGCCAGCCACGACAATATCTTCGCGATGGAAACAGGCCCCGACGGCGACGACGCCATCCTCAGCTTCACCAAGCAGATGACCGAAGACGGCCCGGTCCTCCAGCACGATTGACCCCCAAAGCCCAGGCACGGACCTTGTCCCGATTCCATCTGTCCCGATTCCATCGGGATCGGGAGTGCCTGGGATCCCTCCCCCGCGCGCACAAGAAAAACCTAGGGAACGGATTCCCTGGGCTTTGGTGTCATCAACCCGCATCGCGCATGACCCTCTTCTCCCCCCCCTCGATGCCATGATGCCTTCCCAATGCCTAGTGCCAAGTGCCTAATGCCTTCTTCATGGACACGCCCCCCAATTCACGAGCAGCGTCAGCAAATCACTCGCACCGACTACGCCGTCGCCATCGAAATCCCAGGGGCAGGAGGGTGTTGTCCACTCAATGATGAAGCCGGTGTTGCCGGCCCCCGACAAGTCGTCGTTCCAGGTTCCAGGCGTTTGATCCGGATTACCGTTCCCATAGATTGCGAGGTAGTATTCACCGCCGGCCGCATCATTCGGCTCGCCGGGAGCCCAGTTCGTGTAGCTCCAACGTTCGCCCGTTATCCAAGTCCAACCTTCCGCGGGTTTCGGTTCGTTGTGCGGTATTTGCTCTCCCCCGAGCCACAGGAGATTGTGCTGAACATCCTGCAAGCTCTCGAAAGCATTGATGACGCTCACAACAAAGTCATTCTCGTCGGCCGAAGTGATCGTTGCTAGATGTCCAGGCACGCCCAAGAGCAGCTGGGAGGCAGCAACGTCGCGCGCGCCTTCCCAACTCATCTGCTGGAGCACTACCGCATAAGCATGTCCGTTGATATCCCGACGGATGATGAAGCCGGTGCTGTCCTGCCCAAGCAAGGGATCGTTCGGTGTGCCCAGCGTTGCTGGGCCTGCACCTAATCTGCTTGCACCTAATGCACCTAAAAAGCTTATCATCATCACCGAGGCCAGCACTTTCCTGTACATTCCATACCTCCTCTGAGTAGAAAGGACGTGTGTCTGATGAGGCACTCTGCCTCCATCCTGAACTACGGAGGGCGCACGGCGATCTAGCAGAGGGGCGGCGGATTTTTTTGATTTTCTTCGCTCCTCAGGTGTCGTTGACCCTGGTTAACCGGCCCAGCACGGGCCGGCTCACTAAGGGGGCGGCACGCCCCGGCTCGCCTGAGAGTCGGATTGTGTCAATCTGGCTGAGCCTTACTCGAAACGATCGGCGGCAGGTCGGCGAGGGAGAAGATCTCCGGATCGGGTGCTGTGGTATCCAGTTTCCACCCGTCGGTTGTTGCACGAGTGCCGGGGACCGCCGTGCCGGCTTCATCGAGAAGCCAACTGAGGCGTGCTTTTGGGTTGCCATTGAGTATGAGGATGAACCGCACGAAGCCGGCGGGATCGTCGCCGGGGTACGGCGCAGCCAGCGGAAGCGGTGCACCTCCAAGGACATCGAAGGAGGTCGGAGGCCATAGACACTTGTACCAGGCGAGCGTCTCGGTATCGCCTCCAGGCATCGTAGTGGTCGAGGCCTCTGCGATGTGGCCGATCTTCGGCTCAACGGCCAAGACCACGAGAGGGAAGCCTTGGACATCGTCGTAGCCACGGGCGGACCACGGCGCTTCACTGTTCGTCCCCTGCAGCACCAGCCGCCCCGACCCGGTCATCCAATAACCGCGGGCCAGCGCTCCGTCATGCCAGATCTGGTAAAGGAGTTCACCGCTCAGGTCATAGATGCGAACGGCACAGGCCGAACCCGGTCCATGCTGATAGCACGCGATCACCTCCGAGCCAGGATGGTCACGGACGGCGAAGACGTCCTGGACATCGCACCAGTTGACGCCGACCCCTGCGCTCTTGTAGCCATGTTCAATGTGCTCGGGCAGCAGGTCCTCATCGGTGATGCGGGCGGTCCAGATCGGATGGTCGCGGTCATGGCTTATGTCGAATGCGCACAGCTCCCCCGGATAAGGGTTCTCGTACGCGCTGCTGAACCCGATCAGGGCGAGGTGTCCACCGCCGTGTTCGGCGGGGCGTTTGACGAGTTCGGCGAAGCGAATACCATTTTCGGCTTCGGTTCGCCAGGTGTCCAGGATGTTGTTGCGCACGGACATGAGCCGCGCCTCTTGACCATCGGGGGTGAGCTCGATGTGATGTGGCCGGAAGTTCAAGTACCAGACGGATAGCGATGTCGTGCCGAGGGTCAGCAACGCGATCATCAAACATGCGGCCGTCGTGGTTACCAGCGGATGGCGGGCCACCCAGCGCATCGAAAGCGACCAACGGGAGGGGGGACGCGCCTCGATCGGCTCGCCTCGCAGATATCGGCGAACGTCCCGGCAGAGGTCCATCGCCGACTGATAGCGCTTCTCGCGGTCCTTTTGAAGGGTCTTGAGCAGGATCGCCTCGAGGTCGCCCCGCCCCCGGAATTGCTTGCTCATCGTGCTGGGGCGAGGCGGATCACACTCCTGGATCATCCGCGTCGCACTCGGCAGCGACTTGTGCGACAGGTCGTAGGGCAGATGACCCGTCAGCAACTCGTACAACGCCACGCCCAGCGAATAGATGTCGCTGCGAATGTCCAGATCATGCGGATCGCCGTCCACACCCCCGGAAACCTGTTCCGGGCTCATGTACTGCAACGTGCCGATCAATTCGCGCACGTCCGTCTGCAACGTGGTGAGGGCGACATCGGCATCGGTGGCGCGGGCGATGCCGAAGTCGATGATTTTGAC
>JAZFYE010000348.1:0-9890 GCA_036475395.1 Phycisphaerales bacterium | reverse complement strand
ACCAAGCTGCTGCGCGAGGGCGAGCGATTGATCGTGGTTGGCGACGGCGATCCCGCGTTCGGCGACCCCGACCTCTTAGAGCTGATGCAGTTGGGCGATTACGACGGCCTCGACATCGAGCAGTTCCTCGATCTCTGGATCAACCCCGTTGTAGAGGCCGGGATTGAGCATATCAGCGAAGTCGTCGTTGACGACCGCATCTTCGACCGCGAATTCGTCCACAAGGACTGGCCGGTCGATCAGTTGAACCGGCGGTACTGCGCCCAAGTGGCTGGCCTCAATTTCCATCGCAACCTGTTGCACTTCTACCCCCGGCACAATCAAAGCGTGCGCCCGGACATCAGGATCTTCCGCCCGCATGCGCCGTGGCTGGAAGTGATCAACCGTGGGACGACGCGCCAGGGCTCGGCGGAGCGCGACAGCGCGTGGGTGGCCCGCAGGCTCGGAACCAACGATCTCACGTTCCACGGCAACGTCAAGGGGTCGTACAGAGAGCCGGTACCGGTCACGCTGCACGACATGCCGACGTTCTTCGCACGGCTGCTGGCGGATCGGCTGGGCAAAGCCGGCGTCGAGGTGAGGTTGTACCGCGCGGCCGAAGCGCACGAGCCCCAAAGCAACGGCCAGCCGATCGGGCCGATCATCACCACGCCGATCAGCACCATCGTCACGCGCTGCAATCGCGACAGCAAGAACCTCTACGCCGAGGCGCTGATCAAACGTGTCGGCTACGCGCTGACCAACGAACCGGGCTCGTGGCTCAACGGCGCAGCGATCGTCCGGCTTACCGTGCACGAGCGGATCGGCGACGCCAATCTTGCCCGGCTGATCGTCGTGGCCGACGGCTCCGGCCTGAGCCGCACAAACCGTGTCGCGGCCGCAACGTTCACGGCCTGGCTCCACACCTTCCTGAGCGACGACACGGTGGGAACGGTTTTCGTGCAGAGCCTCGCCGTGGGTGGTCAATCCGGCACGTTGAAGAACCGGTTCAAGAACATCGACCTGCAAGGCGCCGTCGTCCGCGCCAAGTCAGGCTATATCAAGCATGTCAGTTGCCTCAGTGGCTACGTGATCAGCCCGGACGGCCGGGCACGATCCTTCAGCATCCTTGTCAACGGTCTCACCGAGCCTGATGCCGTGAGCCACGCCAAGAAGATGCAGGAAAGTATCGTCTCCGCCATCGCCTTTGATATGGCGACCGCCGTCGTCCAGGTCGGCGGTGAGTGAGACGACCGCATCGCGCTTTCGGTTACTCAGAACACAAAATCCAACGCGGCGGCGACCAATTCGATCGGGTGCACAGCCCTTCGCCCCGTGCCGTCGAGTATCTGGTGTCGGCAGCTCGTCCCCGGCGCCACCACGGCCGCCTGTGGTTCGGCTCGGATGGCCGGAAACAGTGACAGCTCTCCGATCCGCATCGCCAGATCGTAGTGATCCACGGTATACCCGAACGATCCCGCCATGCCGCAGCAACCGGAATCGAGCACGCGCAGCCGGTCGCCGAAAAGCCGGCCCAGCAGCGCGCTGGAGCGTTCAATGCCCCACAATGCTTTCTGATGGCAGTGCCCGTGAAACAAGACGGGTTCACCACCGCTATCGACCTCGATCGACGGCCGTTTGGGATGCTCATCCCATCGGATCTCAATAAAATCCTCTATCAGCTCGCAGCAATCGGCGATGCGGCGCAGGTGCGCCGGATCAAGGCCCATCTCAAGTTCCTGCCATTCGTCCTTGATTGCCGAGATACAGCCGGGCTCGCACCCGACGATCGCCTGAACCTCGTTCGTATCCATCAAACTGAGCAATGCCTCCGCCGCCTCTCGGCACACGTCTTGCGCCTGATCCAGCATCCCGGTGCTGATCGCGGCTCGACCGCAGCATCCCATCCTGGGAAGTACGACCCGATACCCCAGCGCCTCCAGCACAACGACCGCCGCCCTTCCGATGCGCGGCTCCCCGTACACTGTGAAGCAGTCCGGCACAAGGACCACCACCGGTGCATCCGCCGCCCCCCTCTCCCGCGCTTTAAACCACCGATAGAGCGAGGGCCCGAACCGTGGCAGACTGCGCTGCGGCGCGATACCCAGGGCTCGCCTGATGACCGACGCGGCCGGGGCGAACCGACCCATTGCGTTCACCAACGGAAATAAAGCCGACGCAATCCGGCTGATCCGCCGAACATCCCCGAACCGACGAACGTGAGCCGGCGCCCCGCCCGAGGCAGCGTACCGCTGGGCGGTGTACTCGGCCTTGAGCTTGGCGATATCTACATTGCTGGGACATTCCGTCTTGCACGCCTTGCAAGAAAGACACAAGTCCAGGGTTTTGATTGTTTCGGGATCATCCCACGCTGGCGTTCGACCATCGCCCGACAGTTGGCCGCTGATCGCCAGTCGAAGGGCGTTGCCGCGCCCCCTCGTGGCGTGGCGCTCATCGCGGAGCGCGCGATACGACGGGCACATGGTTCCGCCGACGACCTTGCGGCACACGCCGGCGCCGTTGCACATTTCCACTGCTGCCCCAAACCCGTGCTCCTGGTCGTAGCGGAAGTACGTCTTTACCGCCGGAATCTCGACTGTCGCCTTCTCGGGGCGAACACGAAGCGCCTCCGTCATCGGCTGCGGATCGACGATATTGCCCGGATTCATCCGGTTGTGCGGATCGAAGATTCTTTTGATAGCGCCGAACGCATCACACAACGCTTCACCGTAAAACCGCCTCAGTAATCCCGATCGTGCTCGGCCGTCTCCATGCTCGCCCGACAGCGCGCCGCCGTACTGCTTGATCAGGTCGGTCACTTCGGTCGCAATCGCTTCCATCACCTTCATGTCCTTCGGATCACGCAGGCAGATCAACGGCCGCATGTGTAGACATCCGACGGATGCATGCGCGTAGTACGCCGCTTCGGTGCCCTTGTCCGCAACGATCCGCCGGAACTCGCGCACAAACTGGGCCAGCCGCCCCGGCTCGACCGCGGCGTCCTCGATGAATGTCAGCGGCTTGCGCTGCCCGGGAATCCCGTGCAGCAAGGGCTCGCCCGCCTGACGAAGCTTCCACGCGCTTATCATCGCGCTCGTTTCGGTGTACTGCGCCGTCCGTCCCTCTGAAAACTGCGACGCCAGCGCGTCCAGCTTCTCTCGAAGATCCGACGCCTCGTCCGCAAAGTACTCGACGTACAGCACCGCCTGCGGCGTCTCGCTGTTCACGGTCGGCAAAAGATCGACATACCGGCGATACTCGGCGTTCTTGCGCGCCAGATCGATGATCAGACGGTCGATCAACTCCACCGCCGCCGGTTTGGTTTGGAGGATCGACGTCACCGCGCCAAGTGCTTCATCCATCTCGGCGAACGCAACGATCAACAGTCCCTTGAGCTTCGGCATTGCCACGAGGCGCACGGTCGCTTTGAGCGTGATCCCCAGCGTCCCCTCAGCTCCGCACAAAAGATGCGCCAAGTTCACTTGATCGAATCGGCCCGGCTGTGATCGCTCAAACTGATCGAGCAGCAGATCAAGGTTGTAACCGTTGACACGCCGCAGCGTCTTGGGGTACCGACTGCGAATCTCCCGGGCGAGCGGCATAACAACCTCGGCCACTCGCCGCGTTAGTTGGGCGACTCGCTCATCACCCGCAGCGGCGCCTGCGCCCAACTCGAGCTGCGCACCATCCGCCAGCAGCACCGTCAGCGCCTCGACATGCTCGACCGTGCGGCTGTACAGGATCGAGTGCGCGCCGGCCGAGTTGTTGCCGATCATCCCCCCCAGCGTGGCGTGGGTCGAAGTCGCGACGTCCGGTCCGAACATCAAGCCATGAGGCGCCGCCTTGCGGTTCAGTTCGTCCAGCACGACGCCCGGTTCGACGCTGGCGGTTTGCCGCCGCGGATCGATCGCCAGGATACGGCAGCAGTACGGCGAGAAATCGAGCACCACCGCCCGGTTGACCGCTTGTCCCGCCAGCGAGGTTCCGCTCCCCCGGGGAAGGATAGGCAGATTGTGCGTCGCGCAATACGCAACGACGGCCTTGACATCCTCTATGTGCCGAGGGATCACGACGCCGATCGGCTCGACCTGATAAATGCTTGCGTCCGTGGCGTAGAGCATCCGGTCGTGATGCCCGAACCGTACATCGCCATCAATGAGGTCTGCGAGTTCACGCGCAATGCCTGCGTGATCTGCGACGTCGCTCGCGGTGGGGCGCGGTGACGAAACGACCTCCAGAGGAACCGCGGTCATGCCATCTTCATCGTTGTGCGTTCAGTCGCCTTCCAGGGCCTCGATCGCCGCGGTGATATCCCGCTTCATGGTGGCGACGTAATCAGAACTTCCGCCGACGTGGTAGGCGTGAACGACGCCGTCGGCGCGAATGATCACGGTGGTGGGAATTCCCGACACGCCGTACGCAGCCGCCGTCTCATCTGAATAGTCCATCGCGATCGGTACGCTGAACCCTTGTTTCTTCCAGAACGTGCTGGCCGCCTCGCGCCGCGCCTCGGGTGTGTCACCGTCAGGGTCACGAATCTCCCACACGTTTACAGCCAGGATCTTCACCGGTAGTTGTTCCTGGCGGGTCCACCGGGATACATCGTGCAGAAGCGGCAGGACGACCCGACACGGCCCGCACCACGTCGCCCAGAAGTCCAGCACCACCACCTGCCCACGCAGCTTCTCAAGGTCCACCACCTGCCCGTCGGCGGTCTCCAGGACGAACGCCGGCGCCGGCTTGCCAATCAGCGGGCCACCTCCCATGCCTCCCCCGGCCGGACCAACCGGTACTTCCGGGGGCGGTGGCATCAACGTCGCCAGCATATCCACGCGCTGGCGTGACCCGGGGTCGAAGCGCAACGCCGCATCGTCCAGCGGTTTGTCATATGTCTCGTACTCGTACGAATACCGAGTGACGATCTTCGCGCCGTTCTGGACGAAGTCGCCGCCCGTGATTTCGTGCTCGATGGACGCGATGAGCTTGGACTTCGGATCGATGTCGATTCGCATCGAAGCGTACGGGCTGGAAAGAACGAGGCGCTGAATCTGTTTGCCCTGGACCGCTCGAAGCTCAACCGAGGTCGGGACGATCGAGTCGGTCCGCGGGTGTAGTTGCATATACACGTCTTGGATATCCGACTCACCCCACAGCAGCCCCAGATGCGGGAAGGGAATATCCAGGAAATTCAAGAGGAACGTCCAGTACGGATTGTCCTCGTATTCCTCGGTGTAATAGGAGTGGTCGGTCCATTCGTGGACAGCCCAGAACACGCCGTCTTTGAAGTAGCAGGTGAAGCCGCGCAGCTTGATGATGCCCGCCCCGCCGCGCGAGTAGGTGAACTGGGCTTGGACCTCGTCCGTGTCGGCGGAGATCTCGCCCTGGAACAGTTCCACTTTCATCTTGGTCTTCACCGTCAAGGCGGGACGGTTGCGGTACGAGGTGACGAGCTGCTTGAACGCCTTCGCCGCCGCCGGGTCGGCGTCGAACATCCCATCGCTCTGGGCATAACTGGTCGCGGCGCCCAGCAGCATCACGGTCGCTATCGTCAATGGCCGACTCAGTTTCATGGTCATGTTCTGAAGCCTCCGTTGTGTGTACGGTGCCAAACCCCCGTACACAGATGATATCGCCCAGCCGCCGGTCGGATCGGGTCCGGCGCCGAAACGATCGCAGACCCGACGGTATGCCGGGCTCGTGGGGGTGCGGTGGCGGGTTGACGATCGCGGCGGCTCAGTCCGCCTCAGCCAGCGCCTGGGCCGTCTCCTGCTTGAGCACCTCGACCATACCGGGGTTGAATCCGATATGAACCTTCCAGAGCTTTCCATCCGGCCCAATCACCACCGTGTGCGGGATCGAGCCGACCTCAAACGCTTGGGCCACCTTGTCGTCGTAGTCCATCAGGGTCGGCATCGTGAAGCCCTGACGCTGCCAGAACTGTTGCACCTTGCGGCGTTTCTGCTCATTCGTCCGCACCCGCTCCCCCATATCCACCGTGAACACCTTCACGGCCACGCCTTCCTGCTCGGCCCAAGTGGCGAATTCCTGGAGCTTGGGAAGTCCTCTTCGACACGGCGGGCACCACGTCGCCCAAAAGTCCAGGACGACCGCCGACCCGCGGAGATCACTTAGCGTCACCTCTTGATCGTCCAGCGTCGAGAGTGTGAAGTCCGGCGCTACATCGCCCTCGCCCAACCCAAGCTGCGCCAGCGTGCGAACCTCCCGGCGGCCGGTCGGGTCGAACGTGATCTTCCTCGGCGGCCGGGCGTGAACTTCAGGACTCATCCGGAACTTCAGATCACCGCGCGGGCCTTCTACGTTTAGCGACTTGATCAACTTCGAACCCGGGTCGATGAGAACGCTGATCGTCGCGGCGCCCGCTCGAAGCTTCAGCGCAGCAAACTCAGCCCCATCTTGTTCCAGTTTTTCGTATCCGGTCAGTTGCACGTCTTGAAACAGGCCCATCCCGAACGCCGCGATGTAGTCTTGAATCGTTTGGCCGTAACGAAGAACCAGTTGCGGCGGCCGAAATGGGCTGACCGGATCCAGTGTCGTCAGTTGGCCGCCGCTCAGCGGTCGACTCACGAACTTGCCGGGCCGTGATTCGGGCCAGATATACACGTGCCCGTCGATCGCCACGAAGTTGTGCCCGAAACCCGTCAACTGAGCGTTGCCGCCTGACCCCGCTACGAGTTGCACCGTTGTTATCTGGGTGCCGGCCCCGGACGTCACGGTCATCGTGTCGGTCATAGCGGGCGCGTTGCGATACGTCGCCGCCACCTCGTTGAGCAGGTCCCGGGCGACGTCGATGTTCGTCTTGGACGGCGCTGTATCTTGTGCCTCGCGTGAGGCTAACAGCACCGGTAACGCCACCGCGGCGGCGAGGCAAACGACTCCGAGAATCCGCTTCATGCGCAGGGCTACTTCATGGTCGCGCGTCGTTCGATCTCCTGACACGCCTTGGGCAGACCGCTGGAGCCTGCCGTCTCATAGAACACCGCTCCCGCGGCCACTATTCCGTCGCCTGGGCTGTGATCAGCTGCTCGTGCAAGGCCCGAATCGTCACACCCAGTAGAGGATGCACCGCATCCGGCGCGATCTCGGCCAGCGGCGACAGAACAAACGTCCGCTGATGCATTCGAGGATGCGGCACCACGAGTTCCGGCTCATCGATGATGCGATCGGCATACATCAGCAGATCCAGGTCGAGCCGGCGCGGCCCCCATCGACGCTCCACCGTACGGTCGCGGCCATGAGCCGACTCGATCTCCAACATGGCTTGCAGCAATCCGCGCGGCGACAGTTTCGTACGGATCGTAGCCGCCCCATTGAGATATCGGTCTTGGCCGGGCGGACCTTCAGGCTCCGTTTCGATCAGCATGCTCACCGCAACCAGTTCGATGCCAGTCGTCTCGCGCAACGCACCGATGGCTGATTCCAGGTTTCGGCGACGATCCCCAAGGTTCGAGCCCAGTCCGATGTAGGCGATCGGCTCATGCGGTGTCATGGATGCACCGCCCACAGCAGATGCGTGTCGTCCGACACGCCGAGCAGTGTAAACCGCAACATCTGCAGCGCCGACTTGGCGGACCGATCGCGGACCGCCCGACGATCTCCCGGAAACGCGAACTGCCGTACCACAACTCGCACGTTGCCTTCGATGACCTGACCGAGACCGATGAACACCGTCCCGAGCGGCTTGTCTGCCGTTTCACCGTCCGGCCCGGCGATTCCGGTGATGGCGAGACTGTAATCCGCCCCACTGGCTTTCAGCGCTCCTTCCGCCAGCGCCCGGGCCGTCGGTTCCGAGACGGCGCCGTGCTCCGTCAACACGGCCCCCGGCACCGCCAGGCATGATTGTTTCAGTTCGTTGGTGTAGGGCACCCAACCGCCCAGGTAGTAGTCGCTGGAGCCGGCAACATCCACGATCATCTTGCCCAGCAGACCGCCCGTGCATGATTCCACTGTGGTCAACGTACGATGACCTGCCCTAAGCAGCTCGCCGACGGCTGACGCAAGCGATTCGTTCGCGCATCCAAACACAAAGGGGTGCCACTTTTCTTTGACAACGGCCATCGTTCGATCGAGCTCACGGCGCGCGGGCGCTTGCGGACCGCGCGCGACAATCCGCGCGGTGAGGATCGATTCGCTGACGGTCGTCCCGACCAGAGGTTCGCGGTCACGATCCATGAGCGACCCAAGACGCTCCGCGCCCGCCGACTCACCCAAGCCGTAGGCATACACCGCCTCGGTGAGCACCACGTCGCCGGACACAGGTCGCTCAAATGCCGCCAATACCTGCTCCAGCAGCATCGGCATCATCTCGGCGGGCGGACCCGGCAACGCGAAAACTCGACACGCACCGAGCTGTCCGGAGATACCCAGCGCCGTCCCGTGTGGATTGGCTAGCAATTGCGTCCCGGGCGGCCGATCGGCCTGCTTGAGATTGGATTTGGGCATACCGCTCCCGTGCGTCGAGAACCACCGTTCCAGCCGCGTGACCGCAGCCGCATCCCGCACCAACGCTTGCCCGGGCGTCAGCGCATCCGCCAAGGCCTCGCGCGTCAGATCGTCGGCCGTCGGCCCCAACCCGCCCGTCAGGATCAGCAGGTCCACCTTCGACGCCAGCCGGCGCACTGTTTCACCGAGGGCAGCCCGATCATCGCCGATCGTTCGATGCTCGATCGTCACAATCCCCCGCGCCGCCAGTTCAGCGCTCAGCCACGCTGTATTGGTGTCGATCGTCTGACCCAGCATCAGCTCATCGCCAATTGAGATGATTGCCGCACGCATCTGGCCCCGCTCGAAAAACGTCCGTCAAGAAGGATCGCGACCATGCTATGCGGGCGCGCGCGAAGGTCAAAAAACACCAAACGACCTCATTCAACCACCCTCATTTTCGCACGCGCAAACGAGGGGCCGTCGTTCGGACGCGCGCCGAACGGTTGGCGCGCGCAGAACGGACCGCGGTGATGCCTGATTATGGCAAGGAGAAAGGCACCGTGGCATCTCGGATCAAGGCATCGAGGCAGACCACCGGAGGCGAGGAAACGTCGAAATGTCGAAATCAGGGGTTGGGAGTGAGGGGCCGGGGGCTCCAGCGGGGGATGCAGGCGCGGCTAGGGAAAACGTACCTTTCCGTTCTCTTCCCCTTCACGCGGGCCGCAGACGACGTGGGGAGTGTACCAACCGCTCCGCGAAGGCAGCGAGCGAATAGGTGTCAGACGTGCCTGGCAAAAACCCCAAGTTTCCGGACTTTGACTGGGAAATAGTTACACTCGCCGGGAAAGCCTGTTAGGTAAGCGGATGTCCCCTGATCAGTTGACGCCCGCGCAGGTGACGCCGGTGCAGGTGGCATCCAAATACCTAACGCGCAGCGAGTCGTGGCGGTACCGTATCGCTCCGCACAGTAGCTACACGCCCCTTTGCGCGCATTTCACATCACAAAAGCGTGCGCTTTTACTGACATGTTTTGTTCCGCTCGTAAATGATTCAGGACTATTCGCTTGACACGTGCGCCTCGCGCGTTACAAGACGGGTGACATTTCAAACCCGGAGGTGACATGACGGGGATCGCCGGCCAGGGAAAGGCCTAGGCAAGCCAATTCACGGATGAATAACCGATCCGCCGACGTGGGCCCGCATGGCAAGGGAGGTCTGGATGCCGTGATTCACGCAAACGCCTGACGCAAAGGCACCGGACAGCGATCGCGCTGCCTGGCGGTGGGGGGCCAGAGGTGCGCCCAGAAAGGAGGTGCCCCGGCAAGGCACGAACGCAGTACGAGGCTCGGTCGATCCCTCCCGGAGAAAAAGGGCCCATGCCCTCGTGGGGCATGGACCCATACACAGCGCGCCATTCACATGACGCGCAGAAAGAACTCCGTAGGCATATAGGAGAATACGTTATGCCA
>JAZFYE010000347.1:0-9842 GCA_036475395.1 Phycisphaerales bacterium | reverse complement strand
GACGAAGCGGCTTCTGTCATTCAAATTCACCGATGTCCAGGTAAAGAAGACCTATACGGCCGATCTCGCCTCGTATGGCTATCTGGATTCCATGAAGAAACAGCTTCGCATCCCGATGCACTACGTTCTCACCAACGATGAGAAGAACGGCTTGGGCAAGTTCCCGTTGATGCCCGGTAAGGCACGGATTTTCCAGGACGATGGACACGGCACGGTTGCGTTTCTCGGCGAAGACTGGGCTGCCTTCACACCGCGTGATGATGAAGTGTCGCTGTATCTGGGCGTGGCGAAGGATATCGTCGTGAAGCGCACGATCGATCGCAAGACAAGGAAGCGCGTTCTTGGCCAACTCTACGACTACGACATCATCGTGAAATACGAGATCGAGAATTTCAAAGATCAACCTGCGGTGCTGGACCTGGCTGAGTCGATGCCGGCGCTTCGAGCAGAGATTCTTGGCAACACCGGTCGGCACGTCGAGTGGATTCTCGGCACACAGGGCACACTGAAGCAAGTTGATCAGGACAAATCAACGGCCGATCGGCCTGTGTTCCATGTCACCTTGGAGCCGCGCGGAGACGACCAAAAGGCCGTCAAGCAAGTGCACACGCTTCATGTGATTATCAAGAACGAATGGTGAGAACACATAGCACTGGTTGCTCGGTTCATCGCGACGCTTCGACCGAAGTTCAAGGACATTACAGATGACATTACTTCACAGGCACAATATTCACGCGATTCTCTTGGCGCTCGGTCTGCCAGTTGCCGCCGGCTACGCTGACAACGTGGATGTCTCGACGATTCCTCAGCGAGACACGGTGCAACTGACGATCTACAACAGCGAAGATTTGACGCTCGTCCGCGAGACGCGCCATATCACGTTTTCCAAAGGCGATAATCCGCTTCAATTCTCGTGGGCGAACACACTGATTGATCCGACGAGCGTCGATCTTCGATTTCGAACCCATGGTGACGAGTTGGACATCCTCGACACGACCTTCCCACACGACAAGCCACAGATGTTGTATTGGAACGTGAAGAGTGATTTCAGCGGCAGCGCGGTGGTGGAAATCAGCTACTTCACAAGCGGCATCACTTGGGCGGTGGACTATGTGTGTGTTGCTGACACCGGTGAAGAGCAGATGTCGTTCGACGGTTTCGTGCGAATCACCAATAACTCCGGCGAAGACTATGAAAACGCGCAAGTGCGACTTGTAGTGGGCGAGATCAATCTTGTCGAGAGAATTGCGGACCTTGCGCGCCGCGGTTTGGTGTCAAATGAAGCTTCTCAGCAACTACGTCTTGGCGCGAAGGTTCGACAGCTGGAGAAGCGAGCAAGACGTCACGCCTACGACGATATCGCCGCCGACATGGAGGCTGGTGCCGCAGCGCCGAAGGCGATAATCAAGGAGGGCCTGTCGGAGTACTTCATCTTCACGATCGAAGGCGCCGAGACCATCAAGAACTCTTGGTCCAAGCGTCTGCGCCTGTTGCAGGGCACGAGCGTGCCGTTCCAAATCAAGTACCGCTATCGCCCTGCGGAATACGGCGATCAGCTTGTGCGGTTGTACATTCTTCGCAACGACGAGGCGAGCAGCCTCGGTACGACGCCTCTTCCGGATGGGGTGGTCCGGCTCTTTCGTGATAACGGGCACGACGGCCTCTCGTTTCTCACCGCTTACAGCACCAAGTATGTCCCCATCGGCCAGGAGATCGAGTTGCTCCTCGGGTCGGATCCGCAGGTGATTCACGAGCGCGTTCGTCTGCGGAGCTGGCGCGACAACTTCTGGTTCCGCAGCAAGAGAGGCAAAACGTACTTCAGCCCCACTCAAGGTCAACTGGTGCGCCAGGACTTCCCCGTCGCCGGTTGGGATGACCACGAGCAATGGGTCGAGCGCGTACGCAACTACCGTGACAAACCGATTGAGGTTGAGATCCGGCTGAGCTTTCAGGGGCATGTCGTCTTCACCAGCGAACTGGGTCCGAAGCTACACGACTATCGCAGCCCGCAATTCTCCGCGCAGATCAAGCCCGCTGAGCGCAAAGACCTCGGATACGAGGTCACGTATCACCAGGGCATCAACCGCAAGCAGGACGACGTGACACTGAAAAAGCCGGACTGAGCCATCTCCAGACTCGCCCTCCTCAGCCACAAGCGGAGCTCACCTCAGCGCCGCCGCAATTCAAACGCCGCAGCCGCCGTGTAATGGCGTATATTGGGGCCGACCACACGTTGCTCTTGGCTACAGGAGGTACATCGATGTCCCAAGCTTTTCCCTCATCCTTACGCGCTCATCGGCGACGGTTGACCGCTTGCTGGGCGCTCGTGGCGACCGGCTGCATGAGCACTGCGATCACGGCTCAGGAGGCCCCGGTCGCGGCGGCAAGCTTGTCCTCACTATTCGAATCGAGGCCGCTCGATGCGAGCATTCCCGACCCGGCGTCAGTCATCAGGCACCCGATCGGCGCGACGGCGGTTCGGTATGAGCCGCTCGTGCGGTACCTGCGCGCCTTGGCCGAAGCTTCGGATCGCGTGACGATGCACCCGTACGCTGACTCGCACGAGAAGCGTACGCTGTACTACCTGACGATCACAAGCCCGGCGAATCATGCCAGGCTCGACCAGATCAGGCAGAACAACGCTAAGCTCGCCGACCCCCGGAAGCTCAAGAACACCGGCGAGGGGGATCGGATCGTCGAGACGATGCCCGCGGTAGCGTGGTTGGCGTACAACATTCACGGTGACGAGCTTTCGAGCACGGATGCGGCCATGACCGTGGCCTATCTGCTCGCCGCGGGAACGGACGCCGAGACGCGCGCCTTGCTCGACCAACTCGTGATCCACATCGATCCGTTGATGAACCCGGATGGGCGAGAGCGGTATCTCGCGCAACTTCAGACGCTGCAGGGAAAGGTGGCCAACACCGACTACCAAGCGATGCAGCATGCAGGACTTTGGTCGGCCGGCCGGGGAAATCACTACCTCTTCGACCTCAATCGCGACTGGTTGATGCAGGTGCACCCGGAAACCCGGGGCCGCGCCGCGGTCATCCGATCATGGAATCCCCATTTGGTCGTGGATTCGCACGAGATGGGGAGCTTGGACACATATCTTTTCGATCCGCCTCGTGAACCGCTGAACATCGATATCTCCCAGAGCAGTTTGGCGTGGCGCGTGCGGTTCTCAGCCGACCAGGCGGCGGCGTTTGATCGTCACGGTTGGAGTTACTACACCCGGGAATGGTACGAAGAGTGGTACCCGGGGTACACGAATGCGTGGGCAGGCCTGCGCGGCGCAGTCGGCTTGTTGTATGAGCAAGCGGGCGTAAACGCTGCGGCCATCAAGCAGCCGGCCGGGCAAACGCTTGACTACGCCCAAGCCGTCCACCACCACGTCGTCAGCAGCCTGGCGAATCTCGAAACGCTGCGCGCCAATCGGCAGGAGATCCTGCGCGACTACCTTGCGGATTACCGATGGGCCGTCTCGGACGACGCGCCGGGCCCAGCAGCGTTTCTCGTTCCACCGATGAACGATACGGCCAAGCGCAGGCGATTCCTTGATTTGCTTGATCGCCAAGGCATCGAATATCGAATCTCACCCAAAGACTTCGTGGCTGAAGATGTGACGGATATCTGGGGTGAAACCGTCCAGTCGCGCAGTTTCCCCTTCGAGACGATCGTCGTCTCGTCGAAACAGCCGAGCCGAAGATTGATAAATGCAGCGCTTGGTTTCGATCCGCATATGAGCGATGAGTTTCTGAAGGAGGAACGAACGGAGCTTGAGAATCGCAGGGGCAGTCGGCTGTACGACGTGACCGGTTGGAATATCCCGATGGCGTACGGTCTGGACGCCTATTGGGTTGAGCGGATCGGCGAAGGAGGCGGCGCCGACGGCGCGGCCGCGCCGGATACGCGCTTGCCCGGCGAGCAGCGCGGCGCATATGGCTATTTGATCGATGGCCAATCGTCGGATCTGTACGGGTCGATCGTGCGGCTCCTTGGTTCGGATTGTAAGTTGCGCGTGGCCTCGAAGCCGTTTGCAGTTGGGCATCGGCAGTACGATCGTGGGGCCGTTCTTTTGCGCGGCCACGAGAATCCGCAGGAGATCCACGGCTTGCTCAACGAAATCGCAGCAAGCTTCGATGTCATCATTCGGCCGGTCGATACAGCGCTCAGTGAGGATGGACCGGACTTAGGTGGCCAACGCTTCCATTTGTTGGAGCAGCCGCGGGTGGCGATCGCCTCCCAGTGGCCGATCTCGACGACATCATTCGGCTCGACGTGGTTTCTTCTTGATGCGCGAACCGGTCTGCGGGTCTCGCCGATCAACATCCAGAGCCTGGAGGGGATCGACCTGCGGAACTACAACGTGCTGGTGCTGCCTGATGTTTGGGGGTCAAGCACACTACGAGCCGTCTTGAACGAAACGACGATCACGAAGCTCGAAGCGTGGGTCAAGGGCGGCGGCACACTTATCGCGATTGGCGGCGCGGCGGCGTACATGGCGAGCGAAGAAATCGGCCTGTCGTCCGTTCGACTCAAACGCGACGTGCTCGACGAGCTGGACGTGTACGAGCAGGCTGTGGGTCGAGAGCGCAGCGCCCACGCGATTCAGGTCGATCTCGATGAGGTATGGGGCGACAAGGAACCGAACGATGCGGATTCACCCGACGCAAAGGGAACTGATAAAGAGCACGAACGATCGGCCTCGAAAGAGGATGATGAGCGGAAGCGCCTCGACGAGTGGCAACGCATCTTCTCGCCGCGGGGGACGATCATGGCGTCTGAGTTGGATCCCGAGCATTGGCTGTGCTTCGGTCTCGGCGAACGGCTGCCGGTACTGATATCAGGGCAATTTGCGTACATGTCCAAGCATCCGGTCGCCACGCCCGCCCGGCTGACGGACCGGGCGCACTTGCGCCTCAGCGGTCTGCTTTGGCCGGAGGCGCGCCAGCGGTCGGCGGACACCGCCTACGCGACCGTTGAACAGGTCGGAAACGGCCAGGTCATTCTCTTCGCCGCCGATCCGTTTTTTCGAGGGTACTACGAGGGCACTGGACGACTGCTGCTCAACGCAGTGATCCTCGGGCCCGGGATGGGAACCAACCAGCCAATCCCCTGGTAAACTCGAGCGTTCCCTTGGAATGGTGACAGGAGAATAATCCTTTATGTTTCACGGTTCCCACTGGCACACGACCTCATGATGGAGATGTTGGCGATGAGATGGAACGTGGCGCTGGCCGGATTGATGCTCCTGGCGGTTCCCAGACTGAGTGCGGCTCAACTCCAGGTCGGCGGGATCGTCGGCCAAGCGGCCCCGAGCTGGGGCGTCGCACAATGGACCAATCTCCCGCAGGACAAGAAGGCACTGGACCTCTCGGATTTCTCAGGCAAGGTTCTGTATCTCTACTGCTTTCAGTCGTGGTGTCCGGGGTGCAGGCAATACGGTTTTTCCACGCTCGTGGAGCTCGTTGATCGATACGAAACCGCCGAGGATGTGGCGTTCGTTGCGGTCCAGACTGTCTTCGAGGGATACCAAATAAACACTGCGCAGGCCGGGTGGAGGATGGTGCAGGAGTTCGGACTGAATATCCCCATAGGGCACGATGGGAGCAACGGCAAACGATCCATTTTGATGCGGCGCTACCGCACCCGCGGAACGCCGTGGGCGATCATTATCGACAAGCAGGGGACAGTGCGGTTCAACGGCTTTCACATCGCCCCGGACGACGCCGCCGAATTGATCGACCACTTGCGCGACGAATCGCCGATTGCTTCGGCGCCGATCAAGACGCTTCCCTTATCGCGCGGCGGACAGGATCGTGTAGGCACGCGATTTCCGAAGCTTGATTTCGATAGTCAGCTTCGTGCGGACGCCGAGCCCGGTGATCCCAAGGAAGTCAGGGCCACGTTGTATAGATGGTGGACGAACACGTGCCCGTACTGTCAAGCCAGTCTGCCCGCCATTGAGAAGCTGCGAAAGGAGTATGGGCCGAAGGGATTGCGTGTCGTCGGCGTCTATCACCCGAAGCCGCAGGGCAAGGTCGATGATGAGGCGGTGCTGGCGATGGCACGGCGCTTCGGCTACAAGGGCGAACTCGCAATCGATGCAGATTGGTCCCAGCTACGCAAGGCCTATCTTTCATCCGGACGGCGACGGGCGACGAGCGTCACCTTCCTGGTTGACAAAGACGGTATGATCCGGTTTCTGCATCCCGGACCGGTCCTGTTCCCATCTGAAGATCCACAGTATGAAATAGAGAACGATGACTACCAACTTTTGAAACAGGCGATCGAGGCACTGCTTCGGTCGGACGAGTCCGTCGCGAGGCGGAGTATTGAGAAACCCAAGGAGAAATGAATGATGAAGATTCGAGTTGTATTGGTGTCGCTGCTCGCTGTGGCGACGGTTGCCGGCCTCACCGCGTTTTCGCCGGTGGATCCTCAGGCCACGAACACGCAAGCCACGAACACGCAGGCCACTGAAACCTACAAGGTTGATCCGGTCCACTCGACGATCGTCTTCCGGATCAAGCACCTAGGTGTGAGTTACTTCTATGGCCGGCTCAACGGCCCCTACGGCGAGTTCAGTATCAACCCCGAGAACTCGGCCCAGTGTGCATTTGACGTCAAAGTCAGAGCCAAGAACGTCGATACCCATAACCCCCGGAGAGACGGGCATCTCAAGAGCGCCGATTTCTTCAACGCAAAGCAGTTTCCGAACGTCCGTTTCAAGAGTAAACAGGTCACCAAGACCGGCGACGACACCTATCGGGTCATCGGGGACTTGACGCTCCACGGCGTGACGCGCGAGCTCACCGTTGAACTGAAGCACATCGGGTCGGGCCCGGATCCCTGGGGCGGTCACCGTCGCGGCTTTGAGACCAGTTTCACCATCAAGCGCAGTGACTTCGGGATGAAGTTCATGCTCGATGGTGTCGGTGACGACGTGACACTCATGATCGGCATCGAAGGGACGCGCGAGTGACGCATCGGGCTCGGGGCGCGCCCGTCGCGCAACTGTCGGTGAAATCGGAGTGCGGTGATGATGATGATGCTCAAGCCCGTGCTTTTGGGCGTCCTGCTTCCCGCCTTGGTCTGCGGCGCGTGGCTTGTCCTGGCCTGTCGGCCTTGGCGGCATAGCGCGCCGGGCGGGTGCGCATGCTAAACACGATCGTGCTCCCTGTTGTGGTGCCGATGCTTGTTTGTGGCGCTGTATTGGTTGTCGCGTGGTGGTTGAAGGATCGCGGTTGTTTGATCCGCGCGACCGCGCTCGGATTGGGGTACCTGTCATGTCAGATGATCGTCGATGGATGGCCGGCACTTCCACCTCATGAAACTTGGCAATGGCTGTTTGGGCTCGTCGTCGGCGCGATGGTGATCGGCGGCATTGATGCAGTTGGTCGCCGGCCCTTGATTCTGCGCGTGATCGGTGCGGCGGTGCTTGCGGGCACGAGCGGATGGTTGATCGTCCTTGCCAACCAGGAGCATTTGTGGATTCACCGAACAACAGTGGCTGCATTGCTCTTAGTGTGGTTGGTTACGATGCAGCCGATCACCAGTCGTAGCCGTGGTGCTTCGGTGTCGCTGCCGCTTTGTGTCGCGTTTGTTGGCGTGAGTCTCGTCATTTTTTTCTCAGGTAACGCCAAGTTGGCACAGTTGGCAGGAGGCGCAGCTGCGTGCCTTGGTGCTGCAACACTTGTCGCATGGTGGCGGGCCGCGGCTGGACTTGGTTGCGAGTCGATCGCCATCGCCGGCGTTCTCGCGATGGGTCTGGCGTACAGCGGGTATTCGCTATCGTTTAGCAGTGTTCCGCCCTGGGCCTATTTGGTCGCCGTCACAGCTCCGTTGGCTGTGTGGGTTGGAGCGCTTCCGCCATCACGGAAATCGGGCGGATGGAAAGCCGTTACGCTCACAACGCTGATCACCCTTTTGATCAGCGGCATCGCCGTGGTACGTGCTTTTATCGCTTGGCGAGCGGATTCGGCCAACGATCCGTATGTTTAGCACACCTCTAAATGTGAAGTGTTGCCAGGTGTTCTCTAGCGGTACGGCACTTCGTCTTCGAAGCCGGCTTGGATACTTTGATCTTGCGGCTTGGGCCTGATCTGATCGTTGCGCTTGAGGATCCGCGCGCACGTGTTCCAGCGAAGGATCGCGTCGTCGTTATCCGACGGACTGATCGCTTCGGACTTCTCGTAGGATTCCATGGCCTTGCGGAACCATTCATAGGCGGCGTACCCGGGCGCGCCGCGTTCGAGCTGAGCCTTCGCCCAGCGCTCGCAAATCACGCCGGCGTAATACGTCCGCTCGTATTCGTCTTTGAGGCGAGGCAGAACCTCCTGAGCGTGATGCACCGCGACCCGCAACTGGCGGCTGAATTGGTCGGTCAGTGTCAGCAACAGCAACACGAGCGCTTCCTGGTTTTGTGAGTCGACGCGGAGCACATCACGACAGATGCTCTCAGCTGCGCGTGGCTCGTTCAGCAGACGATAGCGCTCGGCCTTGGCGATCGCAGCCGGTATCGCTTCCCTGGAGATGGGCTTGAGCTCGGGCACGATTCTGCCTCCAGCATACCTCCGCTGACGAAAACGTGGTAGACGGCGCTAGAGTCGGACCAAAATAAGCCCGGCTGCAACAGCCCCCCCCGCGGCTGCACCGTAGCAGCAAATCATCAGTGCAACTCCTGCCCCGCGAAGTCCAAAGTCCATCAGGACGTGACGAATACGGTGCGCACAATGGAAGAATGACAGGAGAATGACGCCAAACAGCGTGAGGCGGACCGGCCAAACCGTGACGAGGCTGACCATTCGATCACGTTGCGATTCAACGTCCTCGCCCATCATGAAAGGTAGCACAAAGCCGGTCACGAAGATCATCACAGGTAGGAACAGTGCCGCCATCACGCCGCCAGCCGAAAAGAGCGACCACCAGAATGCTTCGTTGGTCTTCGTCAGATGGCTCACGTCCGTTACAATCCTCACTCAATGCTGGGCGTCCTCGGTGCTTCGCCTAGTGCAGCGTTGCCCAAAGGATAAATCCCGATACGACGAGCCAGGGGCCGTAGCCCATGGCGATTGCTATCGCTATGTTGGGAACTTTGTCCTCGCCGATGCGCATCGGTATGACCAAAGGCGTCAGATTGAACCACGTGATGGAATGCCAGGCCGCAGCAATAAGCGCAATCGTGTGCAGCCCGATCGACACCGGATGCTTCGCGATGCTCAGCAATGACCGGAAACTCTCGGTATCACCTTGACCGAGTTGATGCAGCCACCAGAGCAAGAACGCGAGATAGCCGGCGATACACACGCTCGTCAGTTCGCGCAGCATGAACAGGCGATAAGCGCGCGTTCGCAGGTACCAGTCTCTCGGGAAGGGTCGAACAAGCGGCTTTCTCATCGCTTCCCCCAGGGCAAAAGCATGCGCTTGTACCAATCTTTGGTGACGGCCACCTTGGCCTGTTGTATCGCCCCGGCTGGATCGACGTTCTTGGGGCACACCTCGGTGCATTCGCCAACGAGGGCGCATCCCCAAACGCCGTCTTCGGCGCCAAGGATGTCCTGGCGTTCGGCGGTCCCCTGATCGCGCGAGTCAAGGTTGTACCGGTGCGCCAGCGCGATCGCCGCCGGGCCGAGAAAGTCCGGATCGCCGTCGAGTTCTGGACAGGCTGCGTAACACAACAGGCAGTTGATGCACATCGAGAACTGCTTATACGCAGCCAATTGAGACGGGGATTGAAGGAGCTCTTCCTCCGTTGGGGTTGTGTCGTCACGAATCATCCACGGCTTGACCGACGTCAGTTTGGACATGAAGTCGTCCATGACGATCACGAGATCGCG
>JAZFYE010000346.1:0-6165 GCA_036475395.1 Phycisphaerales bacterium | reverse complement strand
CTCGCGGCTCGGTGCTCGGCTGGGCCGAAACCGGATCCGCGGCACGACTTCCTGAGGCGGCAGCGTCCATCAGCCGCGATCGAACGCCCCATGCGGCGCCATTGAGGCTGATCCCACAGCAGCCTCTTGCGTCACCGGCGGCCCCATCGGAGGAAGCCGCAGGATTGTACGGGCCGGCGATCGATCGTCAACAAGGCCCTCCAAATCGGTCTAGACTCTGCCAGTCCATTGTCAGGAGCAGTATCAGGCGGCCAGCATGAATAAGCGAGTCCAATCCATCCTCCGTGATCTCAGCCGCCGGCTGAATTCCCTGCCCGGCGTGTTCTCAAGCCCGCAGTGGGGCGGACGAGCCTACAAGGTGCCGGGGCCGAATGGGAACCCCAAGAAACCCAAGCTCGTGGCGTTCGTGGCCATAAACAAGGCTCGCGATGCGATCGGCGTGCAATTCAAGCTGACCAGGCCCCGAGCGGAGCAGGTCGTCGACGATCACGACTGGATCAGCCCCCATTCGTTCCGCACGCTCGCCCCCGCCGGGTGGGTCAGCGCCAAGGTGACCGGCAAACGGCAGCTGACCGTGCTGGCGAAGCTTCTCGCCGAGAGTCAGGCCCTGTATCCAACGGTCAAGAAGACGCAGGCCAATCCAAAGGAGCGAAGCGCTGGCTCCGATGCCGTCTCTCGGAGAATCGACCACGTCATGGGCGAAATACAGGCCGAAGGCTGGCGCCCGCGTGGTGACGACGATTTCGATCGCTGAGCGGGAGTAACGGAACCACCGATGCACACAGATGAACTCGGATGGGAGCAGAGGGGGGGCGAAAACGACAGGTAGGAACCTCCCAGTTTAGCGGGTGACGCGCAGCGTCCCTTGATTCCTCGCCGTCAATGACGCTGTGCGTGTTTCTGGGCACGGATCGACTCATTCACCAGGTAAGGAGTTATTGTGTCTGACATCCATCAAGAGATCACATTCGATGCAAGCGCCAAGGCGGTGTATAAGGCGCTTACCGATTCAAGTGAATTTGCGAAGTTCACCGGCGCAGAGGCCCGAATCGACGCGACGGAGGGCGGGGCATTTCTTTGCTTCGGCACCTTCATTGCCGGACGGAACGTTGAGCTTGTTCCCGACAGGCGAATCGTTCAAGCGTGGCGCGTCTTCAACTGGCCGGATGGTGTGTACTCGATCGTCCGATTTGAGCTGACCGAAGAGGATGGCAAGACGACCGTCGTTTTGGACCAGGCGGGCGTGCCTGAGGATGCGACCAAGCACGTTGACGGCGGCTGGGGAGTCAAATATTGGGAGCCGCTGCGGGCGTACTTGGAGGGTTGAGGTGATCCGCCGCGTGGGCGCGGCGGCTACACGGGGAATTGCGCGGCCGGGTCGGGTTATTCCTGCGGCTTCTGGGATTCCCAATGATCGCGAATGACTTGGCGCATGGTGGGGGTGCTTTTGAGGAAGCTGCCGCGCCGTTGATGGCCGCCCGGAAACCACTTCCAGAGAAACGCGCCGACGATGGCGTCACTTTCATCAATGGATTTCAGGGCGGCAGTCAGACAGCGCCGCTGAATCTCCTGAGCATGCTCACCGCCTTGTCTGGACTCCCACGGCCGTAGCGCCGCTTGGGCCGAGCGGTTGTAGCCGAGCTCCGCGAGGAGGATCTTGCGATCGTGCTTGGCGCTGTAGCGATCCAGACGCTGAATCAATTTGGACCAGGACGTGTCGAGTTCCTGCTGGGTCGGCAACCCGGGATGATCGACGAGCGGGAAATATGATTGAAGGGCGATGAGGTCCAGCGCATCCCAGAACGGCACCTGCTCGAACCGATCCCAATTGGCTGAGTACGTCAACGGCCCGGCGAACTCTTCCCGGACGGCGGCGATGATCCTTCGCCAATCTCGCTCGTGGTGAACCGTCCCACCGAGTTCCGTTCCCACCACGAAGGCGTCCGCATCAGCGGCGAGCTGGGCCACCATGATGATCCAAGTTTCGTAGGTCTCGAAAAAGCGCTGCCATTGCTCCTCGGTCTCGAATCCGATCCCGCCCCGCCAGGAAAACGAACTGCCCCAATAGGCGATGTGCGGCTTGATCATGATCTTCAGCCCGAGTCGATGGGCCTCGGAAATGGGGCGCGTCAGCCAGATTGTGTCCTGATACAGACGACTGATTCGCGAGCCGCCGACCGTACCGTCGGCGCGTATGCCCGCATACGGGTGGATCGTCACCCAGTTCACCCCCATGGATTTCAGCTCGGCCATCGTGGCCACCATCTCATCGGACCCCCAGATGCGCCCCGAACCGGGACAGGAGATGGTCATGCCGTGCACGATGGCGTGGGGATCGCCCGAGCCTGCCGCCGGCGTTGGATCGGGCTGCACCGGGCGCGCCGATTCGACGCTGAGGAGAACGAAACTCATCAACAGCAGGCGTTGCATAACACTCCCAATCATTCGCTGACTCACAAGCATAGGCGGTTTGGACTATTCGCCGCCGAGAATGGCGCTGATGTGGTCCGCCACGGCATCGTCAAGCTCAACCTCAGAGGCCTTGGTGTTGTCTACGATCTGCTCGGGTCGGCTGGCGCCGATGATACAGCTCGTCAGCTCGGGACGACGAAGGCACCACGCCAAGGCGAGCGTGGCCATCGGCACCTCCAGTCCACGGGCGACCTCGGCCAGCTTGCTCAGTTTCGCCAGGTTCTTTTGCGAAAGGCGTGGGCGGATGAATTCACCGGCCTGTTCGTCCGCGGCACGGCTGTCCGGTGGGATGCCGTCGCTGTATTTACCGGACAAGACGCCCTCGGCCAGGGGTGAGAAGTTCACGATGCCCAAACCGAGCCGACGGCAGGTTGGAAAGACCTCCGCCTCCCAGTGCCGCTCGAGCATGTTGTACAGCGGCTGGTTGCTCGCCGGGCGATGCCAGCCATGATCGTCACAGACTTCCACGGCTTCCGTGATCTGAGAGGCGTTCCACTCGCTGACGCCCCAGTACAGTGCCTTGCCTTGGTTGATCAGATCGTTCATCGCCCGACACGTTTCGATCAACGGGGTGTTCTCGTCGTAACGGTGGCATTGATACAAATCGATGTAGTCGGTGTTGAGCCGGCCCAGCGACGCGTGGCATTGCGCGAAGACGTGCTTGCGGGCCAAGCCGCAGTCATTGGCCCCGGGGAAGGGCCGATCCCGTTCAAAGCCCCAGTACACCTTCGTGGCCAACACATAGGTGTCGCGGCGAAATGGGACCAGCGCCTTTCCGACCAGAACCTCCGTCTGTCCCCGCCCGTAGACGTTGGCGGTATCGAAGAAATTGATACCGTTCTCGTAGGCGGTGCGATGTAAACGATCGGCGTGCTCCTGGCCCTGTCGGTTCAGCGTAAGCCAGGATCCAAAGCCTATCTCAGAGAGCTTGACGCCCCACATACCAAGGCGGCGATAGTTCATCGGAACTTTAGACTCCAAGTGGTAACTCGTCGATGCGACGCTCGGATCATACCGTATGGCCAAGGGACCTTGCGTATTGTGCATGGCCGTGATTGAAGACACACCACCGGACGAGGCCGACCCGCAGCGACTCACCCCCGCACTGCTGCGGTGGGCCTACCGGCAAGGGTGGTTCCCGATGGCCAACCCCGAGGCGGGCGCGATCGAGTGGTTCAATCCCGATCCGCGGGCGATCATCCCGCTCGACGCGTTCCACGTCCCTGCGACGTTGTCACGAGAAGTGCGCAAGGAGCGCTTCGAGATCCGCTGCGATACGGTCTTTGAGGGCGTCATGCGAGCCTGTGCGGCGCCGCGGGCACCGGACGATTTGACCTGGATCGATGGCACCATGATCGAGGCCTATGTACGCCTGCACGAGCAGGGTTCGGCTCATTGCCTCGAAGCGTGGCGGGGCGACCAACTGGTCGGCGGGCTGTATGGCGTGCACGTGGGCGGCGCCTTCTTCGGGGAGTCGATGTTCAGCCGTCCCGATCTCGGCGGCACGAATGCCTCGAAGGTGTGTCTCGTGCATCTCGTCGGCTGGCTGCGTCATCGCGGGTTTACCCTGCTGGACACGCAGTTTGGGACTGAGCACCTGGACCAGTTCGGATGTGTTGAGATCGATCGCAGGCAATATCTTGTCCGGCTCGCCGACGCCGTGCAGCGCGACGTCGCCTGGGGTGATTTTCGGGTTCGGCCGGACGGGACCGGCCCGGCGACCGACTCACCGTGAAAGCAAACGGCCCCCGCAGTACCATCCGTCAGTCAACAGCACGGGCCCTGTGGGATCACACGAGTCCGTGTCCGTTTTATAGATTGAACTGAGCAGAGTTCACAATAATGGAATGCGGCATCATCGGGCTTCCGGGGTGTGGAAAGACCGCGCTGTTTTGTGCCTTGACCGGCAGTGCTGCGAGCGCGCTGCCGGGCGGCGGTGTCAAACCTCACGTCGGCGTGGCGAGAATCCCCGATCCACGCTTGGACATCGTCGCCAAACACCTCAGCACGCGCAAGGTCGTGCCCGCGACCATCCAGTTCGTGGATCTGCCCGGCGTTCCCGCCGACGCCGGCGCGGCCAGGGCCAACGCGTTTCTCTCCCACGTGCGACAGGTGGACGCGATCTGTCACGTCGTCGATTGCTTTGACGAGGCGACGTCTGCGGTGACTGTCCACAAGGACATCGAGTCGCTTCAGATCGAGCTGATCCTCGCCGACCTTCAGGTGGCTGAGTCGTCGCTTCGCAAGACCGAGCGACCCGCCCGAGCGGGGGACAAGGAGGCCAAGGCGCGGGCGGCCCTGTTGCTCAAGGTTCTCGAGCCGCTGAACGACGGCCGACCGATCCCGCCGCTGGCCCAGTGGCCGAGGACCGAAAAGAACATGCTCAAGAACTACGGGATGATCACCGCCAAGCCGATTCTGTATGTCGCCAATGTCGCCGAGAACGACCTGGACGGATCGAGTGAGGCGGCCAAGGCTGTCGTGCGGCACGCCCATTTGAGGGGCGCGGCTGCGGTGGTGATCTGTGCTGCCCTCGAGGCGGAGCTGGCCGAGTTCGACGAGCCTGATCGGGCCGAGATGCTGGGTTCGCTGGGCCTGACTGAACCGGCGATCGGTCCCCTGGCCCGGGCGGTGAACGAGGTGCTCGGGCTCGCGTCGTTCTATACGGCCAACGACAAGGAGATCCGAGCCTGGACGATCCCAGCCGGGGCCACCGCCCCTGAAGCGGCCGGAGTCGTCCACTCGGACATGCAGCGCGGCTTTATACGGGCCGAGTGCTTCGCCGTCGATGATCTGGAGCGGTACCACGACGAAAAGGCAATCAGAGCCGCGGGGAAACTCCGAAGCGAGGGCAAGCACTATCACGTTCAGGACGGCGAAGTGATGCACTTTCTCTTCAATGTCTAGCCGGAAGCGCCGCGTCGGACTCTACGTCAACGGGCCAAGGTCCAAACGGCTCAGGCAAGCCCGGAGGCGGCTTACAAAGCGCGCCAACCCACTGAGCCGATAGAACCAACACCGCCGACCACGAGGCCGCAGCCTCACCCGTGACATGAAGCGACGCAAACTCATTGCCAGCATGTTTCATCGCCGACTCGTGCTGTTGTTCGCGATGGCGGTGGGGGTGATGATGCTGCTGGGCGGGCAGCTCGTGAGGCTCGCCGTCGTGGAGGGATCGCAACGTCTGGCCGAAGCTGAAAAACGACTCAACCTCACCACCTACCTTCCTACGGTCCGCGGGCGCATCTTAGACCGGCGTGGAAACCGCCTGGCGCTGGATCGGCCAAGCTATGACGTGGCGGTCCACTACTCGGTGATCACCGGCGCCTGGGCCCTAGAGCACGCCAAGGACCAAGCCGAAATCGCGCCCGGCCGGGACTGGGATGCGATGAGCCCTGAACAGCGCGAAGCCGCGGTCCTGACGCACCTGCCTGGGTACGAACAGGAAATTGAAGATGTCTGGCAGGCCATTTGCGCCTTTGGAAAAATTGACCGGACCCAACTGAACGAGCGGCTCGACCGCATCAAGCGCGAAGTGCAATTGATGGCGGCCGACCATTGGGATCGCCTGCGAAGAGCCCGACTCCAGGAGTTGATCAAGTTCGGCAAGGCGCCGACCGGGAACGTGAAGGTTCGACCAGAGGCGATTCACGAACAAACTCACTCGCACGTCCTCCTACCGCACGTGAGCGA
>JAZFYE010000345.1:0-10937 GCA_036475395.1 Phycisphaerales bacterium | reverse complement strand
AAACTGGTTGATGAACTGTTCGCGTTCTTGATTGGCTGTTTGCCGAGCCTGTTCCGTTCTCTTCTCCACTGCGGTGAGCGAGCGGTGGACGCGGCGCCGTTTGCGGATCTCGATGAACCGATCGTCGCCGGCTAATTCATCCAACACATTCAGCACGAACGTTACGTTGTCCAGCTCGAGATTGACCGGGGCATCGGGGCTGGTTCCCTGCGCCCGCAGATTGAAGAAGATCGAATAGAGCAGATCGATATCACCGGTGAGCACAACGTTAAATTCACCGGCCGGGGCTGCCTCTTCATCACCCTGCTCGCCCCTTGTGGTGGGCGATTGGTCAGCGCTGCTGACCGATCCGCGGATATGCGCCGCCAGCGTGTACGGCTGCTGGGTGAGGATCACGCGCCGGTTGGGATTCAAACCGCCGGAGCCGAAGATCGTGCGCAGACGGATGTCGTCGTAGTTCACGACCCCAGCTTGAGCGCCGGTCCGTAGCAGCGGTGTGACCTTCGTCGTTGCGCCGAGACGCGGTCGAATCGAGCCGGAGAACAGCAGCATCATCTCCTGCAGCCCGCTGGTGCTCGCGCTGTGTTGACTGAACGGCTCCTGAGCGCCGGAACCAACGCCGATGAACACAAACTCTGGAGGCAGTTGGGCGAGATTCGGGTGCGGGTTGTAGTCGTCGCGGACGATCTGCCGGTCACTGAAGTCGACTTGAAGCAGATCCCACAGCTGCTGAATGTTGCCCTTGGGTTCCGGCGGCGGTTGATTCATAAACGGGTTGTTACCGCCCTGAGGGATGCGCGGCTGACTTGTGGCCGCCACTCGACCGTCGATAAACGGGAAGGGATCTTCGAAGATCGCGGTCGGAATGCCGCGGCGCACAGCATCGAGCAAGTTGTCCAACTGCGCGGCGGGCAACGAAGATGGCTGCACGGCCAGCAGCACATCCAGATCGTCGGGGATGGGGTTGGCGGGGTTGATCCTCACCGTCTCGTATTGCTTGTTGAGTTCGCTGACAATCTGCTGGTTGGGTCGGCTCGACATGGTCTGGATGTCGAATCCGCCGAAGAGTTGGGCGTCGGTCGTGAGCACGCCGAGGCGCTTGCGTGATTGCTGGCTGACGGTGGCGATGGACCGGACGGTTTCGTACTCGACGGGTATGCCGCGGTCGAAGAACGGGATGACGACGCGGTCCAGCCCGCACATGAAGGCTGCGCCGAGGTAGATGTCCTCCTGAGAGAACTTACCGCCGGCCGTGGACTGCACGGGTCGCGCGCTGATTCCGAACTGTGCCTGCGCTTCTTGGGCCTCACGGCTGAACCGCCTGGTCGTGTTGGTTCGCACGATGACATTGTCACCAGCCAACGAATCGACTTCGCGCAACATCGCCACGAGGTCGAGTCTTGTCTTCACGTACCGCTCGGGTACCTCGGGGCTGATGTAGGCCTCGATGAACACGGGCTGCTCGGGACTGAGATTTTTTAGTAGTGCTCGTGTCTGGGCGCTCAGGGAGCTGAGTTTCTCGCGGGTGAGATCGAGCCGCTGATCAAATCGGTTGGCCAGAGCGGTTGCGCCGACGGCGATGGCCGCCAGCGAGACGGTTCGGACGAGAAAATGCGAGGCCATGGGAAGGCCCGCCCGCCGGCTGACCCAATGCCGGCGTCTGATGAGCACCATACTCAGGTACAGCATCACGATCACGATCGAGCCGAAGAACGCGAGCGCGGAAATGGTGGCAACTCCTCGCCCCAGATCGCTGAACTGCTTGGCCACGCCGAAGCTCCTCACAGCCAGCGCTGCTTCACGTTGGGGAATGAGCGCGTCGGCGTAGGCGGCAAAGACCAGCGGCGTGTTGAACGCCATGGCCAGGATGAAGCTGACGGTGAGGTTGCTCGTGAGGAACGAGGCGACCATTCCCACGGACAGCATCGCCGCCCCGACCAGCCAGTACCCAAGATAATTCGCGGCCAGCAGGCCAATATCCGGCTCGCCGAGCCCGATCAGCACGATGATGTTCGATAGTGAAAAGATCAACGAGACGGTGAAGATCGCCAGGGCCGAGAGGTACTTGCCGACGACGACATCGAAATCACCGGCCGGGAGCGTCAGCAGCAATTCGTCCGTTCCGCGCTCTCGCTCTTGGGCCCAAGTGGCCATGGTCACGGCGGGGACGAACACCAGCATGATCCATGGCAGCCGTGTGTTGAGCTGATCGAGGTTGGCGAGGTTGGCGTTGAAGAACTCGTTGGGCCAGAAGGTGGCGAAGGCGCTCAACAGCACGAACGCGCAAATGAACACGTACCCGATCGGGCTGGAGAAATAGCTGACGAAGTTCCGCTTGAATATGGCGAAGACGACGTTTGCCTTCATATCAAATCCTTAGCCGGGAGCATAATTCCATGAGCAATGCACCTACGGCGTGTTGGGCGAGCCATGTCACGCGACCCCGGCGGTAAGTTCGGCGAAGCGTTCATCAAGTGATTTCCCTTGCTCGTTGAGTTGAGCGACGGTGCCATCGTAGACCAGCTCAGCCTCGTCGATGAACAGCAGGCGATCGGCCATGGCCTCCACTTCCTGCAGGATGTGCGTGGAAAGGAGAATCGTCTTGTCGCGACCAAGCTTGCGGATGGTCTGGCGAACTTCACGAATCTGGTTGGGATCGAGTCCGGCGGTCGGCTCGTCGAGAATAAGGACATCCGGCTCGTGCAGCAGGACCTGGGCCATGCCCACGCGCTGCCGGTAGCCGCGCGAGAGTTTTCCGATCGCTTTGCCGAGAACGGCCTGAAGCGCGCACAGTTCGATGACGGCGTCGATGCGTTCGGCTCGGGTCGCCGGTGACAATCCGCGGGCGTCGGCGAAGAACGTCAGTAGTGATCGTGGGGTCATGTCGTCGTAGAGCGGTCCGTTCTCCGGCAGGTAGCCGAGCCGGGCGGCCCCTTTCAAGCGATCGGTCGACATGTCGTGACCGGCAATCCGGGCTGTGCCCGACGACGGCGCGAGGTATCCGGTGAGCAGGCGCATCGTCGTGCTCTTGCCCGCGCCGTTGGGACCCAGGAAGGCCACGACCTGGCCTTGGGGGATGGTAAACGAGACGTCCTTGACGGCGGCGAAGTCGCCGAAGTACTTGGTCAATCCCACCGCTTCGATCATGGGCAGGCGTGTGGACTTGGGCGACGGTCCGTCGGTTGGAACTTGGCTCATCGTCGAACGACCTCTCTCAGGTAGAAAGATGCCCAGCCGTGCAGATTCTGTTGGGTCTTTCGAGTCGGGATTGGCGGCGGGACCATCCCGGGTCTGCGTCAGCTCCCGCTGGAGGCCCATAGCATATCACATACCGGCCGAGGCTGGTTGGGGTTCAGGTGAGCCCCAAAAGCCGACGGCACCGCGAGGATCGGGCGGCTCACGTCGCTAGGTCAGGAGATTGGCCAGCGCGTCCCAGTTCTGTTCGTCCGCCCAGAGGAAGCAACCGAACTCGCCACGAATCGCGACCGCCTCGATGGCCTGAAGGTTGATTCCCGCGGCGGCGATCTTCTGGAGCGTCTCGACAAGGGCCCCGCCTTCGTCGGCTCCACTGAGATAGAGCGTCTTGCCCTCTTGCACTTGAAAACCGGCGGTGTTGACGAAACTGCGGAACTGCTCAGCTTGCTCCGGGACGCAGTAGAACCGGGCCTCACCCGTTCCGGGCCCATAGCCCCACAGGGCGACCAGGTTGATACCCGCCTCCCGCAGCATCGCAGTCAGCCGTGACAGCTCGCCCGGTTCGTCCGGCATGTTGATGGAGAAGTCGGCCATCATCGCGCATTTCAGCATGGCAAAGGCCTCCGGTTGTGGAGTTACAAGTGTACCGGATGCGGATGGGCAGGGACTCGGCTCGCCCGCCGGTCAGTGTCCAGCCGTTATCGCATCGGTGACTTCGTCTCGGCGCGCCTCGGCTCGATGGTGATAAGCGGGACGTCCCGCTCGCGCGACGCGGTGTCCACAACCTCTCGTACGGCTCTGGCGATACTGCCCGCATCCAGACCCGACTCTTCGAGCTGGTCTTTGCGCGCGCCTTGGTATATCCACCGGCCGGGGATTGCCAAGCGCCTGATGAGCCGTGTATCCAAACCGAGGTCAAGGCAGGCGTCCACGACGCAGGAGCCGAAGCCGCCCTCAATGCCGTGGTCCTCGACGGTGATGATGGGGATCTCGCGGCGAATCAATGAGCTGAGCAAATTAGTATCGACCGGGCGGGCGAATCGGGCGTCGTAGATGTTGACGCGGTATTCGCTGTCCAGTAGTTCAACGGCGTTCATCGCTTCGATGGCCATGACGCCGTAGCTGAGGATCGCGGCGTCGGGCTGGTCGTGTTCAAGCACCGGTCGCGCCTTGCCTAGAACGAACGGCGGGCATTGGGTCTGGGCGAACATCTCGCTGACGCTGTCCCGTGGATAGCGCACGGCGCTTATGCCGTCATCGTAGAGGCGCATGAACTCCAGGGCCCCGCGAAGACTCGGTTCGTCCATCGCGGCCATGAGCACCGTCTTGGGAAAGACGCGCAGCATGCTGATATCACAGAAGCCGTGCATGACGGCGCCGTCGCCGCCGACCAGCCCGGCTCGATCCAGGCACAGACGAACCGGCAGATGATGCAGCGCCACCTCCTGGAAGGCCTGATCGAACGCCCGCTGGAGGAAGGTGGAGTAGACGGCAAAGAACGGCTTGAAGCCGGTCTTGGCCAGCCCGGCCATCATGTCCATCGCGTGCGATTCACAGATGCCCGTGTCCCAGGAGCGGTCGGGGAACTTGGGAATCACCCTGGACAATCCGGTTCCGTCAGGCATGGCCGCGGTGCAGGTCACGACCTTTTCGTCGCGATCCATAACGTCGATCATCGCATCGGCGAAAGCCGAGGTGAACGATCGACCACCGCTGGCCAGCTCAACCTTGCAGCCCTCGCTGTGCAGTTCAGCGCCGTTTTGGACCTTGAACGGCTTGGGCGAGTGGAACGTCGTCGCATCGCCCTCAGCGAAGCGGTATCCCTTGCCCTTGACGGTGTGTACGTGCAGCACCATCGGGCGGTCCACCTGCTTGACCTCCAGCAGCATGTCGATCAGCGTGGGCAGGTCGTGGCCGTCGATCGGTCCCACCGTCAACAGCCCGAACTTCTCGAACCACGCGTCCTCGGCCACCGCGTCCTTGGCGATCTCGCCGAGTCGGTGATACATCTCGCCGATCAGCGACCCGCCGGGCAAATGACGGACGACGTCCTTTGCCGCGCGTTTTACCTTGCGGTAAGCGGGGTTGACGCGGATACGATCGAAGTAGGCGGCCAGCGCCCCTTGGGGGTGAGCGATCGACATGCCGTTATCGTTGAAGACGACTAGGAACTGGCGTTTGAGGGTGCCGGCGTTGTTCATGCCCTCCATCGCCACGCCGTTGACGATCGACGCGTCGCCGATCAAGGCGACCACGCGCCGTCCCTCGGGGTTGGTTTGCGGGTCGAACGCTTCGTGGTTGAGCAGATCGCCCCGGGCCATGCCCACGGCGGTCGGAATGGCGGTGCCGGCGTGTCCGACCGAGAACAGGTCGTAATCCGACTCCCGCGGCTCGGGGAAGCCCGCCATGCCGCCCGTCTGCCGAAGCGTCGGCAGCATCGGGTAGCGGCCGGTGAGCAGCTTGTGCGGATAGCACTGGTGTCCGACGTCAAACAGCAGCCGGTCCCACGCGAAGTCGAACACATAGTGCAAGGCGATCGTGAGCTCCACGACCCCCAGATTGGGCGCGAAGTGACCCCCGGTCTTCATGATCTGCCCGCAGATCGCTTGGCGGATCTCAGCCGCGAGCCCCGGCAACTCGCCCACGGAGAGTTTCTTCAGATCGGCCGGGCTTTTGAGGCCGGGAAGGATCTTCAAGTCCATTGGTCCCAACTCCCTTCCATGACGGTCGCGGCGCCTCCTGCGCTTGTATTTCAGTTACGTCGGCTGACGGCCTGATTTGCGGCCTGGGTTTTCCTGTCAAACGTTATGGATGACCAGGGAGCAAGGGTAGCCTCACTTTGTTCGTACGGCCATGTAATCGCACAGTTCGATTAAAGGCTGGGCGGATTCACCGAACCCAAGCAGCGCGGCGTGAGCGTCCCGGCGGAGCCGATCCACCTCGGCCCGGCACGCCTCGGGTCCCAGGACGCCCGGCGAAGTGAGCTTGCCGGCCTGCCGGTCCTTTCCCGTCGCTTTGCCAACGTGGTCGGTGGTTTGCGTCACGTCCAACAGATCGTCGACGACCTGGAACATCATGCCGATCGCCTCGCCATAGTCTGTCAGCGCCTGCAGCTGGGTGTCGTTGGCAGCACCGCACAGGCCTCCCATCCGGCAGGCCGCCCGCAGCAGGGCCGCGGTCTTGTGTTGATGGATCAGGTGCAGTCGATCGGCCCGGGACATCTGCTCCGGGAATCCGCCCACCGTGTCGTAGACCTGCCCAACGATCATCCTGGTGGTCGCTTTGGCCAAGGTCTGAGTGAGCCGGCTTGTGGTCTTGGCGTCGGCGGCACCCTCGGTTATCCATTGAAACGCCAAGCACATCAAGGCGTCTCCCGCCAGGATCGCCATCGCCTCACCCGCCTGGACGTGAAGCGTCGGCTGACCTCGGCGCAGCTGGTCGTCATCCATCGCGGGCAGATCGTCGTGGACCAGGCTGAAGGTGTGGATGAGCTCAAGCGCCGCCGCCGCCGCTCTGGCATGATCACGCTGGCCGCCCGCCGCCTCGCAGCAAAGTAGCGTCAGGGCTGGACGTAGCCGCTTGCCGCTGCCCAGCAGCGCGTAGCGCAGCGCCTCACGCAGCGGCTCCGGTTCCGTGAGGGCATCGATCCGCCGGGTCAGGTCGGCTTCGATCTCACCCCGCAGCTCCTGCAGGATCATCGGCTCACATCGGGGGTCGGTCGCGGCATGCGTCACGTCGAGATTGTACCGGCGGACCGGGGCCGCGGGAGATGCGGGCGCGGCCGGTCGGCGGGCGTATCATTGCTCCAATGCCCGTCGTCACAAGCGATTTGGCGGTGTTGATCCAGCGGGGCGGCATCGTGATGGTCCCGCTGCTCGTCCTGAGCATCATCAGCCTCACGCTGATCATCGAGCGGGCCTGGTTCTGGACGACGCTGCATGGACCGGGTCGGCCGCGGCGGCTCGGCCGGGTCAACGCCGCGTTTCGAGCCGGCGATCCCGCCCAAATCAAGCGGGCGCTGCCGCCGACTCGGTCGGTGTACGGGCAGGTCGCTCAGCAGTTGATGCAACACGGCGCGTCGGACGCGGTTGCCATCGAGGCGGTCGAGACGCAACGTCCACGCATTGATCGATTCATGGCAACGCTGTCCACCATCATCACCGCCGCACCCCTGCTGGGGATACTCGGAACGGTCATTGGGATCATCCAGTCGTTCAATCTGCTCGGCGTGCAGGAGACACTTACCGACCCGCGGGCGGTTTCGACCGGCATTGCCGAGGCGCTGCTGACCACCGCGATGGGCTTGGTGGTGGCCATTTTTACGTTGTTTCCCTACATGGTCTTTCGAGCCCATGCCCAGCGATCGATCGGGCGGATGGAATCGCTGATCGCCGCGGCCCAACAAGGAGCTGGCGTCGTGGCCGCGGCAGGCCGGCCGGCGGCACAGACTACCGCTGCCGTGACAGCAGAAGCGATGACCGCCAAGCGTACCGCGGTGTCCGGTCGGATCGGCTGACGCCCCGGCCCCACCCCAGCAGGAGTCGATCATGTCTGTTCGTCGGATCGTCGTTGCCCATCGGGCCGTGAGGGTGGCTCCCCTGGCGGCCCTGCTCCTTCCCGTGTCCGCAGTCGCCGCGCAGCCCGCGCAGTCACAACCGCAGGACCTCCCCGGCCAGAGTCAGGCGGTGTATCTCCGGGTGATCGAGGAGCCCGGCGAGTCGATCGCCCTGGAGATCGCCGCCCATCGCTTCGTTCCCGCGGACGGCTCGGGCCCGAAGATCGGCCTCGTCGGCGTGTCTCACATCGGCGAGCGGGAGCTGTACGACCAGATCCAATCCCTCCTCGGGGAGTACGACGTGGTGCTCTACGAGTCCGTGATGCCGCCCGGCGCGGCCGGGGCCGGAGGCGATGACGACGAGCATCGCCGGGCCAGCACAACCCAGGCGATGCAGTTCGTAACCGCGGCCATCACTATGCATCACGACCAACTCGGCAAGTATCCCCAGGATCAGACGCAGTTGCTCTCGTTTGCCGCCGGCCGCGATCCACGACTGGAGGACTGGCTGACGACGGCAAGCGTCGATGCGTGGGATCGACCGCTCGTTTATGCCAGTGCCGACGATCAGCAGTCGTACACCTTGGTCAGCCTCGGTGCCGATGGCAAGGTCGGCGGTGAGGGGGCGGATGCCGATCTGCAAATGAGTCACGAAACGGCCGGCGAGACGGCCGGCCTGCTCCCACAAGAGGACAATCTTCAAGCCCAGCTCGCATCGGCCCTGGGACTTCAGTTCCAGCTTGAGGCGATCGACTACGGCCAACCGGGCTGGCGCTGCAGCGACATGACCGTCGTACAGCTTGAGCAGGCCCTGAAGGACAAGGGTGTCGATTTCGGCCCGATCAGCGGCGTCTTGGCCGGCACGTCGTGGCCGGCGAAGTTCGTCCGCTTCATCCTCAAACTCGTGCAGACCATGGACGTGTGGATGGAAGGCGCCATATCCGACACCTTCAAGGTCATCCTGATCGAGATGTTCAGCGACGAGACCATCCTCGAGCAAGGCCTCCAGCAGTTCGGGGCCGGCTTCGAGGAGGTCATCGTCGGCCAACGCAACCAGATCGTGATCGACCAGCTCAGGACCATCCGCGAACTGGAGCCGGAGGTCGAATCCGTCGCGGTCTTGTACGGGGCGGCTCACATGCGCGACATGGCTGATCGCCTGACCTCACAACTGGGATATCAGGCGACGGGCGAGACGTGGGTTACGGCGATCAAGGTGGATCTGAGGCACTCCGCCGTCCCGCCCGGGCAGCTCGAGTTCCTCCGCCGGATGCTCAAGCGACAAATACAACGGCAATGGGGCGACAACGACACCCCCGGTCAGCCGGACCGCTGATCCGGACCCCGATCGCAAGAGTTCGAAGCGCGTCTACCCGGGGTCCCCAGGCAGGTGCTGGTAGTCTTTCTTGTCGGCGGTGTCGATCCACTGGCGCATGTCCATCAGATCGCTGGCCGACTGATTCGCCGTATGCCCGTCTGCGTAGACCACGACGCTGGACTTGGTGTAGCGGGCGATGGGGACTGAAGTCGGTACGAAGGCCTCGATCGTCCAGATGTCGCCGGCCGCCGCCACCGTTCGGGTGCCGCCTCCGGGGCCTCCGGGGCCGCCGGGGCCACCGATCGGAAAGCCCCATTGCTTCACGTCGGCCAGCCACGGCGGGATGACGATGTGATGCCCCGGCCGGTCGTTGTTCCACTTCTTATACACCCCGGGCACAACCTTCGAAGAGGAGCAGAACACCACCAGCTCCGTCGAGCGGCGGATGTGGCTGATCGATCGAACCACGACGCTCGCGAACTTCCTCGGACCAATCGAGCCGTCACTGTTCAGATCGACCGTGGCTCCGAAGAAGCGGTACCGCGGGATCTCGTCCCCGCCGATATTCACCATCTCCCAATACCCGCCGACGTAATAGCCGTTATAGCCGAAGCCCGGCTCATCGGCGATCTCCCACGCCTCCGACTCCGCCACCGGCGGGGTCATGTCGGTCATGTTGGACTGATCGACATTCGGCTCATCCAAATGACCGTGAATCACGTCATGGTTGTAACTGAGGAACGGCAGCAGCCGCCAGGTCCACGGCGCAGCGATGGCCTGCGGGATAACGATGTTGGTCGTCCCCGGGGCCCCCGGGGGCGGCGTGTGGTACTCGTACTCGACGTTCCACCCCGGTGACGGTCCCTGCATCGGCGGGTCGAGATATCCCGGCAGGGCAGCGCCGGAAAACGCGTTCGCGTACAGGTTCCACGCCTTGGAGACCTCACGCAGGGCGTTCGTCTCCCTGAACTTGTCGCCCCGTCGCTTCGCCCCGCCCAGCGCCGGGGCGAGCAGGGCCAGCAGGATCGCGATGATCCCCATGACCACCAGTAGCTCCACGATGGTGAACCCACGATTACGGCTCGGCAGGCGCGTGCTCATCAATCGCTCCTTTGTCCGGGAATGCCTGAGTTGACGTGGTGCACTGACCGCACCCATACCTTCGAGGGAATCATAGCTGCCACACGTACCTGTACGAGCGACCAGCGGCAACGGAGCCGCAAAATCCGCCAGAATCCCCCCCCACGCCCTCCCCTCCCCCCGACCGAACTCCCGATTCCATCGGGATGTCAGCTACCGCGAGCCGTCCCGATCGAATCGGGACGGTCCGCGTCCGCACACCAAACCCCGTCCGCCGCACGATCTTCCCATTTAGCTGCCGCGGCCACGCGGCATTCTCCTCCCTCTTGATGCCACAATGCCTCGATGCCTTCTCCTGCCCCTCGATGCCATGATGCCATGATGCCATCTTTAGGAAAAGCCCCCGGCAAAGCTTCCGGGGGCGCTGCCGAGGGCTAGGGAAAATGGGCTCAATTCTCATGCGCGCGAGGCGCGCTTCCGGGCGCACTTCCGGGGGGGTCAACTAAACGGATCGGGGCTGGGGCACTCCGAAGGGTGGCTGCAGAAGCACTTATTGCAATGAAACAGGTAGTGGTTCATCCAGCAGTAGTAGCGATCCTTGTCCTCCTGGCTGCTCTCGGGATCGGTCATCACGTCTTCGAACTCATCCCAATCGTCCTGCGTCAAACACGCATCGGCCAGCTCCTCTTCGAGCGACAGCGGCTCACTCTGGTCTCCGCAGGGACAGGGGCCCCAGTTCACCAGCAGGGCGAGCAGGTCCGTGGCCCCGACGGTGCAGTTGCCGTCAAA
>JAZFYE010000344.1:0-2076 GCA_036475395.1 Phycisphaerales bacterium | reverse complement strand
TCGGCTTGCCGCTTCGCGTTCACGCCGATCAGTTCAACAGCCTTGGCATGACTCGGCTGGCCGTCGATATGAACGCGGTCAGCGTCGATCATCTCGAAGCGACGACACGGGACGATCTGAAGTATCTTGCGAAGAGCGAGACGATGGGTGTGGCGCTGCCGGCGTGTGGATTTCATCTGGATGATCGTTATGCCCCGGCCCGGGCGTTCATCGAGGCCGGCGGAGCCCTGGCGATTGCGACCAACTACAACCCGGGCTCCGCCCCCACGCCGTCGATGCCGTTTGTGATCGCCTTGGCCTGCCGAAAAATGGGACTCACTCCCGCCGAGGCGATCGCCTGCTCGACGATTAACGCTGCGTGCGTCCTGAACCTTGCGTCGGAAGTGGGTTCGATCGAAGTGAACAAGCGTGCGGATCTGCAACTGCTCGATGGGACTGACGAACGGGAGCTTGGCTACGAATTGGCTTCACCAGGCCCACGGCTGACGATCATCAATGGGCAAGTTTCGCATCGTCGAGCAGGGAATTGAGGCCAGGACGGTTTGACGAATAGCCGAGAGTCTTTACGATCCAACCATGATTGCGACGGCTCAACATGATATCGACGGGGCATACGCAGCGGCACAATGCGTAGTGCAGACGCATCGGAGGCTCGCGGAGTTTCTGCGCGCGGGGTTGACGCTGGCCGAGATCGATCGCTTTGCGGCTGAAACGTTATCGTCGCTGGATTGCCGCAGCGCGTTCTTGCGCTATCGAATGCGCGGTTATCCGCCGTTCCCCAGCCATGCATGCCTGTCGCTCAACGAGTACGTCGTCCATGGCACCCATCACATGACGGACGAGCCGATCAAGCCGGGCGATGTCCTGAAGATCGACATCGGCGTAACTCACCGCGGTTGGATCGGCGACGCGGCGTGGACCTACGCGATCGAGCACACCTCTGAGGAGGCGAAGCAGTTGATGGCCTGCGGGCGCGAAGCGCTGCGGCGGGGGATCGCGACGATGCAGATGGATCGCCCGTTGATCGACTGGGCCAAGGCGGTACAAACCTATGTCGAGGGCGAATGCGGTTTTCATCTCGTTCGTGGCCTCGGCGGTCACGGGTACGGGCGCAAACTGCACGGGCCGCCCTTTCTGTCGAACGTCGTGCCGACACAGCCGCGCGAATGGCCCGACGCCTGGTCGGCGTTCAAGCCGGGGATGCTGCTGGCGGTGGAGCCGATGGTCGCCGTGGGCACGGGTGAGATCACCTCCGGTGACCAGCAATGGCCCATCCGTACCGCCGACGGCTCCCTGGCCGTTCATTACGAAGCGGATGTCCTGATCACCGAAGATGGGCCTCGCGACCTCACGGAGGGCTTGGACGAGCTGCCGGACGTTGTCGGATGAAAACCCGAGGTCGAGTCGGCCGGTTCCGGCAACAGCGATCAAGACAGCCAGTATCATTGCTGGACCGGTGTACGGCCCTCGTGCGGTCCCTGCATCCGGATCGCTCCTCGGCATTGGTTCGCAAGAAAGTTGGGAGGTCGCCCATGCGTACGAAGTTTCAGCATCTGACCGTCGCGCTTGTCGCCGTCTTTGTTACGGCCGGCACACTTCTGGGTCAACCGACGACCTACCCGGCCACGCGGCGCGTCGATCATTATGACAACTACCACGGTGTGCAGGTGCACGATCCATATCGCTGGCTCGAAGATGATGCGCGCGAGTCGGAGGCGGTCGCCGAGTGGGTTGAAGAGCAAAACAAGGTGACCTTTGAATATCTCGAGAGTATCCCGCAGCGCGCGGCTATCAAGCATCGCTTGACGAAGCTGTGGAACTACGAGCGGTACTCGGCGCCGTTCAAGGCCGGGGGGCGGTACTACTTCACGAAGAACGACGGCCTGCAGAATCAGTCCGTCGTGTACAGGATGGAAACGCTCGATGACGAGCCAGCGGTCCTGTTCGATCCCAACACGTGGTCGGCGGACGGGACCGTTGCCCTGGGCGGGATGGCGTTTAGCGATGATGGGAAGTACGTCGCCTACGCCATCGCCGAAGGCGGATCGGATTGGCGTACGTGGCATGTACGACACA
>JAZFYE010000343.1:0-9037 GCA_036475395.1 Phycisphaerales bacterium | reverse complement strand
GCCTGCCGTCGCAGGATCGCTACTACCAGCTCGCCGTAACCTGCGGCGCCAAACTCGTTGCCAAGGACTTCGCCGTGATCACCGGCGGAGGGCCGGGCATCATGGAAGCCGTCAACAAGGGAGCGCTCGAAGCCGGAGGCACTTCGGTGGGCTTGAATATCTCGCTGCCGATGGAGCAGCTGCCCAACGCCTACCAGAACGTCGAACTGAACTTCCGCTACTTCTTCATCCGCAAGGTGATGTTCGTGAAGTACGCCAAGGGATTTGTTATCTTCCCCGGCGGCTTCGGCACGATGGACGAGTTCTTCGAGAGCCTCACGCTGATCCAAACCCTCAAGGTCGTGCCGTTTCCGGTCGTCCTCATCGGCCGCGACTTTTGGGCGGGACTTCTGGATTGGATGCGGCACACGATGTGCGAGCGGTTCCAGACCGTCGTGGCCGAGGACTTCGACCTGTTCACTTTGACCGACGACGTTGATGAGGCGGTCAGCATCATCCACGACAACCTCACCGGGAAGCGCAAGGTGGCCCAGAAGCTTCCGCGGTTCGCTTCCGACGACGAGGTCCAGACCGGTGAAGGCACGCGAACCGGCGTCGAGCCGCGCAAAGGCGGACGACTGCGCGAGAAGTACGAGCAAGCCGGCGACGGCGCGAGGTGAACGCCGCCTATTCGTCCCGGACGCCTGATCAGAGCGTAAATGCGCCCGACGCGCCAACGGCAGCGACCGTGAACAGCGTAGCGGGGCGCGTGAACCGGGACGAGAAGCGATGGGCCAATGCATCCGACACGGTCGTGACCGCGTCGGCTCGGCATAAGAGCACCGCGCAACCTCCGAACCCGCCGCCCGTCATGCGGGCTCCGAACACGGAGCCGTCGCTGCGCATCTGAGCTGCGGCCTCAACCAGTAGGTCCAGCTCCGGGCAACTCACGTCGTATAGATCGCGCAATGACGCATGGCTGTCGAACATCAACCCGCCGACCGTCTCCAGATCGCCGCTGCCCAGCGCCGCCGCCGCCGACAGTACTCGCTCGTTCTCGCACACGACGTGCTCGGCACAGCGGGATTCGCGATCGGTGAGCCCCCGTCCCGAGAAGATCGGACTTCTCCCCATTGTGCCCGCCGCCTCGCGTAATGTGGCCAGACCGAGCTTCGCGGCGGCGCTCCGGCAGCTTTCTCGACGAGCAGCATAGGCGCTCGCGGCGAGGTCATGGTGCACGTTCGTGTTGGCGATCACCACAGTTACACAGTCGGCCGGCGGCAAAGAAATGGGCTCGGCTGTATTGGATTGACAATCGATCAATAGCGCGTGGTTCGGCTGCGCGAGGGTGGCGATGAACATGTCCATGATGCCGCAAGGCGTGCCCGGGAACGCGTGCTCGGCTCGTTGGCACAGCAATGCCTTCTCGATCGGATCGAGTCTCGCGCCCACCACTTCCGCCAACAAGGTCGCCGTCGCCACCTCGATCGCCGCGCTACTGGCTAGTCCCGCCCCGATCGGCACCGTGCTCGTGAGCGCTAGATCGAGATTCGGGATCGAATCGCCTCGCTTGGCGAATTGATCGACGACACCCAGTAGATAGTTGGCGAAGCTCCCGGCGACGGGCGAGCGCTGGCCGGCGAAGTTGCATTGAACGGTTTGATCGAGGTCGATCGCCCAGAGGGTGGAGTTGCTGGCGGGGGTGAGATCGGCGACGACGATCGCCCAACGGTCGATGGCCATGGGCAGGACGAAGCCGTTGTTGTAGTCGGTGTGCTCGCCGATGAGATTGACCCGCCCCGGCGCGGCGGCCCCGAAGCGCGGCGGCCGGCCGAAGCGACTGGTAAACGCCTCAACGGCCTCCGCAACGAGCTGATCCAAAGGCGTCATATTCGCTTGCCCGTACTAAATCGATGCAGGCACACGGCGGCGGCGACGGCGACGTTCAGCGAGTCTACGCCGGGGGCCATCGGCACCTTCACGATCGCATCGCATTGGTCAAGCGTCGCGGACGCCAGGCCGTCGAACTCCGCCCCGACGACAAGCCCCACTCGCTTCGGGCAGGGGGCCGTATCCAACTCGACCGCTCGCTCGTCCAGCGCCGCGGCCACCAACGTGACATTCCATTCTTGCTGGAGTCTGGCCAGTTCACCCGACCAATCCTCGCTGCGGGCAAACGGCACCGTCAGGGCGTGCCCGATGGCGACGCGAAGCGACTTTCGATATAGCGGATCGTGGCATTTGGAACTGAGCAATACGCCGTCGACGCCGAACGCGGCGGCGTTGCGAAATAGCAGCCCGATGTTGTCGATGTTGGTGATGTCCTCACAGAGCAGCAATGTGAGCGGCCCGTCGCCGCTGATGATCGCCTGGAGGCTTGGTCGCTCGACCTTGGCCCGGTATCCGATGGCCAGCACGCCTCGATGGACGGCGAATCCAACCACGCGCCGCATCAGGTTCGGCGGGGCGACATAGACCGGCACCTCGGGCGGGGCAAGGGGGGCGATGCGATCCGCCCACGTCGTCACCACGAGCACGGACTTGGTCACGCCCGGCATGGAGAGCATGCGCTGGACGATCAGCGGCTGTTCGCCAACAAACAGCCCGGGAATACCGTCCCGGCCACGCAGCCCCCGGTCACGGATATCGCGATAGTCGGCGAGGCGTGGATCGGCCAAATCGATCACTTCAAAGACGTTGGGGGCCTGTGCCCGCCGCTGCTCCATCTGGACGAGGATAGCGACGAAATATTTTTCTCGTGAATCTGTGAAGCGGTGTAGACAGAAGACGGGCCGACCGTATTATGCCGACCCCGTGCGGTTCGCGTTGCCGAATCGCCACCTCACTGAGGGCCGACCGAGATGCCCGAGGGCGCCGCCTCGCAGCCCCCATCATCTCCGACCCCATTAAGTCAGCCCTCATCTACGCGCGAAACGCCGGCTTGGCTCAACGGCATTTACGCCGGGATCTGTTTGTACTTTTTCCTCGCCGCCATCAACGTCATGGGTGCTGGGCTCAAGTCGATCGGGCCTTGGGTCAAGAACTTCCTGGAGCAAGCGCACAACCCGGTCGTGGCCCTGATGGGCGGCGTCCTCGTAACCTTCATCATCCAAAGTTCATCGTTTACGACGTCGCTGATCATCACGCTTGTCGCTGCGGGCCAAATGGACCTAGAGACGGCGATCTTCGCTGTGATGGGCGCGAACATCGGCACCAGCATTACCAACAATCTGGTGTCTGGTTTCACGATGCGCATTCGCGATCAGTTCCGACGCAGCTATGCAGCGGCATTGATGCATGGCAATGTGAATCTACTCACCGTCGCGATCCTCTTCCCGCTGGAATGGGTGACCGGTTCGCTGCACTCATCCGGTCAAGGCTGGCTCACGCAGTTCTCGATGTGGGCTGCGGGCGCTCTTGGTATCAGTCCGCAGCAAAAGCCGAACAGTCCGATCAAGGCGATCACCAGGCCGGTCGTTGACGCATGCGAGTGGTTCGCAGGGCTGTTCTCATCAGGCGATCAGACTCGGGGGACGATTCTCGCGGTGATGGGGCTATTGTTGTTGTTCCTCATGCTCGTGCTGATGGTGACGAACCTCAAGGGCGCGTTGCTGCGTCGGGTCGAGGGGCTCTTCAGTTCCCTGCTCTTTCGAAATGATTTGATGGCAGGAATTGTCGGCGTCATCTCCACGGTATTCGTGCAATCCAGCTCGGTGACGACGAGTCTGATGATTCCTCTGGCCGGGGCGGGCGCGGTGAACTCAAAGCGCGTTTTCCCATTCATGCTCGGCTGCAACCTCGGAACGACCGTCACGGGCTTGCTGGCGGCGTCCGCCAATCCTGCCGCAGCGGCCGTTGGGGTCGCCATCTGCCACGTCACGTTCAACGTGATCGGGTGCGCGATCTGGTATCCGCTTCGCTTCATACCGATCGGCCTGGCTCGGTGGTATGCCGAACTTGCCGCAACGTCCAGGCGGTATTACTTCCTTTACATCCTCGTCGTGTTTATTCTCATACCGGGAGTTGGATATTTGATCGTCCAGCTTGTCACGTAGTCGCTGGTCATATCGGAGCCGTTCATGTTTAAGCAACTCTTCGCAGCGTTCAAATCCGGCGATGTGCTCGATCAAGCGTTCTCCGAATTAGCGGAGATGCTCGATCATTCGCAGTGGATGTTCGTCCGTGCCAACGAAGTGCTGCGCCGCAAGGTCGACGCGGATGAGGTCAAAGACTCGCTGTTGCGACGTGACAAGTCTGTCAACGAGTTGTTGCGATCCATCCGGCGAAAGATTGTCCGTCATCTGACCATCAACCCGGGCGGTGATGTCGCGGCGTGCCTGGCATTGATGAGCGTAGCGAAGGACGCGGAGCGCCTGGGCGATTATTGCAAGAACGTCTTCGAAGTGGGGCGGTTCTATAGCGAGGACTTCAACGTCCCGCGATACCACGAGCCGTTGGAGGCCGTCCGCGAAGACGTCGAGCGATTGTTCGAAAAGACGCGGAGTGCGTTCGCCGCATCGGATGATGCCGCCGCCAAGGACGCCATTGCAAGCGCAGACACCATCGGGGATCGATGCGACGAAGTGATCGAGCAGTTGCTTGGCGACACCGCCAGCATCGAAACGCACGAGGCTGTCGCCTATTCACTTCTGGCTCGTCACTACAAGCGAGCTTCCTCTCACCTGGCCAATATCTGCACCGCCGTGCGGGGACGGATCGAAGACCTGGACTTCAGACGGTAGAAGGCCCCGCGGGCGGATCGTGCAGGTTCAGTTTGACTCACCGCCGAACGGGGCCGGGGCCGGTTGGGTACACTCGCGGTGATGTCGCCGCCAGAGGACCAACAAGACCCCAGTCAATCGCCGGCCGAGCCGCAGGTCAAGTCCTCGCCGACCAGTCACGTCGAGGACGTAGCCGAGACCTCGCCGCACGACGAGCGTGTGGCCGCACTCTTGGAGCACTCGATCGACGTGCCGGTGCTGGCGGAGGCGGTCGAGCAGCAGGAGGCCGCCGACGCCGCCGACACGCTGGAGACGCTGCCCCAGGAGGAGGCGGCTGAGGTCCTTGAGCAGATGGACGATCAGTCCGCGGCCGAGGCCCTGGCGGAAATGCAGGCCCCCTTGGCGGTTCGCGTCATCGAGGAGGAGATCGACGAGGATATTTCCTACGCCACCAAGCTCATGGAGCTGATGGCTCCCGATGATGCGGCGGACCTGCTCCAGGAGATCGGCGACTCGTACCGTGAAGAAGTGCTCGCGGCCATGCCGCTGGCCACCGCCACCAAGCTGCGCGAGCTCATCGGCTACGACCCCGAGACCGCCGGCGGGTTGATGACCACCGACTTCCTCGTTTTGAACAATGATCTGAGCGTGGCGAAAGCCGTCGATCGGCTGCGGGCCCAGGACTTGCCCAAAGTCGTGCAACACCTGCTCGTCGTGAGCGCGGATAACCGTGTCGTCGGCGCTGTTGGTCTGCGCGATCTCGTGCTGGGACAGCCGGACCAATCGCTCAATGAGATCATGAACCCGACGGTCAAGGCGGTGCGCCCGGATGTTGATCGCGAAGAAGTTGCGCGCGAGTTCGATCGGTATGACTACTCCATGTTGCCGGTGATTGATCTGGATGATCGGCTCATTGGCATCGTGACCGTGGACGACGTGATCGACATCATCCGCGCTGAGCAGACCGAGGACGTTCAGAAGACCGTCGGCGCCGGTGCGCAGGAAGCCGTCTATTCGGGCGTGATCGAGAAATTCCGCGGACGCTTTCCGTGGCTGATGGTGAGCCTGGTCATGATGGTTCCAACCGCGTGGATTATCCTGATGTTCGAGGATCTCATAAGGCGGGCGCCAATCCTCGCCATGCTTATGCCGGTGATTGCCGCGATCGTTGGAAACGGTGGGCACCAGGCGCTGGCGGTCACCCAGCGCGGCCTGGTGCTCGAAGAAGTAAGACGAGAGCGGATTCTCCCGCTCCTGCTGCGAGAATGGTCCGTCGGGCTGATGACGGGTTTTGTGCTCGGCGCGATCATTCTTCTGGGCGTGGGATTGCTTTCGCTGCGTTCAACCAGACCCTTGTGGCTGCTCGGCGCGGTCACCGGGGTGGGCACGATGGTCGCCATGAGCGTCGGCACGCTGTTCGGCTCGGTGATTCCCATGGTGATGAAGCGGCTCGGTTTTGATCCGGCGCAATCGTCCGCGATCTTCCTCATCATGATCACCGACGCGGTTTCGTTCGGGATCATACTCTCGTTGTCCTTCACCACCTATGAGCAGATTCTCGCGCCCGGCTCGTGACGCGGTTGGTACAATGGCGTAAGCTGAGGTCGGCCTTGCCCTGAGAATCGTGAGGCAACCATGTGCTCAGTAAACCGGGCCTTTGATGACGACAACGACACGATACACTTCACAAGTGCCATCCAACACGATTCAGGTGTTGATCGATCGCGACCGCATCGCCACGCGCGTCGAGGAGATTGCCGCCCAGATCTCGCGCGACTTGGCCGACGTCCGGGTTGAAGGTGAGATCGTCCTCGTGCCGATTCTCACCGGCTCGATCATCTTTGTTGCCGATCTCATTCGTCATCTGCCGCACAAGATCAGGATCGAGGTCGCCACGGTCCAGAGTTATTACGGCGAAAAAAAGAAGGTGAAGCAGGCCAAGATCATCGGGGCGCTGCCAGGGAACGTCGAGGGCAAACACGTTCTGATCGTGGACGACATTCTCGACTCCGGCGAGACGATACGGCTGATCCGCAACGAGCTTCAGCGGCGCAACCCCAAGTCGATTCGCGCGTGTGTCCTGCTGCGCAAGCAGCGACCAGCCGCCATGCGGACACCGTGTGAATACGTCGGTTTTGATATTCCTGACGAGTTTGTCGTGGGGTACGGATTGGATTATCAAAGTTATTACCGCAACTTGCCAGATGTGTGTACGTTCAAGGGCGATGCGCCGTGAATGCCTCGCGTCTCAACGCCCAACCGCGCGCACGTTCGTCCCACTGTTTGCAAAGTGCCGGCGAGACGCCCGAACTCGCAGCGCCGACGCTGGCGAACGCCCTGCCGGCAGGTTTGGTCGAGGACGATGAGATCGTCATCCTTCTGCTTCGCCCCAGCCCGCTCTACATCCTTCTCGCCTCACTGGGCAGTCTGTTGGTCATCGCCGTCGTAACGTTGGCGCTGATGTATCTCGGACGATTGTCCGGTGTGGCGTGGATCGATAGGCTGGCGTTCGGGTTGGGGATTACGATCGGCATTGTTCGACTCGCCTGGCAGGCCCTGGAATGGTGGAGCCGGCTGTATGTGCTGACCGACCGGCGCATCATTCGGCGGAAGGGTGTGCTGCGCCCCTCGATCTTTGAAACGAAGCTGCGCAACATCCAGCACACCAGCGTCTTTCAACTGCTGCGCGAGCGGACGCTGGGCCTGGGAAGCATCGGCTTCGCCAGCGCCGGCAGCGACGTCTTCGATGCGTTCTGGGTGATGATCCGCCAACCGTTCGCCGTACATCGAACCATCGTCGAGGCGATCGAGCGCTACGGCCGGCACTAAGTGCGACGTCGCTGCTTTTTCATTGCGGCCCGGGCACACGTTCTTCACGCAGCATGTCGATGATCGACTGTCGTCCGTACACGGTCAGTCTTGTGTCACGCTCGATGAGCCGGGTTTCCACTGTATTGTTGCGCGTGATTCGAAGGAGTGCGGCGTGACCGCGCGTGAATCCCAACAGCAGTTGCTCATCGAGCGATCCGTCGTCAACGAATACGAGCGAGCGGTCCGCCTCGATCTGGGCGACAGCGGCGTTGCTGATCGACATGGCGACGGCCAGGACGACCAGCGTGAAGAAGCTCGCGCTGGCGGTGATCGCCTTGAGCCAGCGTGGAATCCCCAGACGCAACACAAGCACCGCCCACAGGGCCGCGGCGATGACCATCAGCACGTCAAAGGCTGCAACCGTCTGGAGGTTCTCAAGCCACTGAACGGCGCTGCCGAGCCTGATCGGCAGTTCGCCGATTTTGTCGTTGCGCATTTGCGAAGCGGCCCACCAGAGCATGACCAGGGTGTTGACGCCGGCGGCGATCGCGCCGACGTAGCTGAACGTGACCGCCGCCCCCGATGGTCGCGGACCGCCCGGGGCTGGAACCTTGGCGGCGCTGAGCCCGGCGGCGGGAATCGCGATCAGCGCGAAGCCCACCATCAGCCAGGACGGATCGACCACGCCGGCGAGAATGATCACCCGCGGCACGGAGAGGAGCATCAGGGTGCCGGTGGCCAGCCCCTCGCCGGGTTCGCCGAGTAGTTCGGGAAGGCGAACCGCTGGTGCGAACCCGAGTCGGAACCCCAGGTGCCCCATCAGCCAGACGCCCACCAGGATCCCCACGGCTACGATCACGCCGATGGTCAAATGAAGGGTCGTCCGGTCCGGCTCGTCCCGTTTGCGTACGGACTTCACCGGCTGACGGACCAGCAGCACTTTCGTGCGAGTTGCCCCGGGACGGACGATGGGTCGGGTGAGGTTCGACATGGCAGATTGGGCTCGGTTGTCGGATTCTGCCTAGAAGCTATCGGCTTGGAGCGGCCGGTATTCGACTCGATCACGGCCAATTAGGGACCGCGAGTGATTCGCTAGGGGACTGTGGACAGTTCTACTACGCCGGGCTCGGGACCGTCTCCAGGACCTGCTGCATGATTCGGCGGGTGGTGGCGGTATCGCCGGCGTGCATATAGGTCTTACTGATAACTCGGTGGGAACACACGGGCAGCACGTTGGACACGACGTCCTCCGGCACGCAGTAGTCGCGGCCCTTCATCACGGCGGTGGCCCGTGCGACCTGCGAAAGCGCCAGCGCCCCGCGCGGGCTGATCCCGATCTGAAGGTCATCGTTCTCGCGCGTCGCGCCGGCCAGGGCGATCACATAATCCACCAGAGCCCGGTCCATCTTCACGTTGTCAACCTGCGCCTGGACCGCTAATGCCTCCTGGCTGCTCATCACCGGCTCCAGTTGCCTGAGCGTGGTTCGGGCCGGTTGCTCTTCGATGATTCGTGATTCATCGTCGGG
>JAZFYE010000342.1:0-20056 GCA_036475395.1 Phycisphaerales bacterium | reverse complement strand
GCCGGCGTCTTTGATAACCTCCGCGGAGGTCACGCCCGTCGTGAGGTCCTTGATTGATATGGAAACCGCCTCGTAACCGATCGTGTCCACCGCGTAGGCGAGGTACCGATGATCGGGACTGATCGCTCGACTCGTGATTCGGTGATACTCATGCCCCGTGGCGAGTTCATTGACATCAAGGATGATCTCTTCCGCGGCCTCCAACGATCCGCGCTTACGGCAGTAAATCGGATAGTCCAGCCCCTCGACCGTGCGTGAGTAATAGAAATACGGCCCGTCGCGATACGGAACACTCAGATCGGTTTGCTTGATGCGCCCGAGCATCTCGTCATACAGCGTCTCTTGGAGCTGCTGAGTATGCGCCATGACCGCCTCGGCGTAGTCGTTCTCCGCCACGAGATGCGCGATGACGGCGGGGTCGGTCTTGTGGCGAAGCCAGGCGTAATCATCAACACGCATATCGCCGTGCAGTGTTGATAACACCGGCCTCTTCTCGGCGATCGGTGGTGAAGGTGGATCAGCAACCGCCGACCGACTGCACACGAGTAACGACATACCAAGGAACACAGGGGCAATCTTGATGGACATGCTGTTTCTCCTTCGAGCCGCGGGCAGTGTAACGGCTTCACTCCGAACCGACAATTCCCATTTGACCTTCGCCCGGCTCCGCCGCCAAGCTTGCCGACCACGAGTGCAACGTCTCCCCCGGAGACCCAAGTTCCACGTGCTTGCGTCTGACCGGAATCGACGGTCACAGGCCGAGTCTCGAAAAAGACTCCCGTCCCCTTTTCTTGCTGTCCGTCACAATCGACGGCATGAATACTGCGACCACTTCTCCAGGTTGGAGGTCGCGCACTTAAAGGGAGTGGAAGGGCGCTGCCGGACGTGCCGTCAGGGTCGATGGCTGCCCCGACACTCTTTTCCCCGGCTTTGCATAAGGGCCCTTATCAGCGTAGGTCGCTGACAGCGACGAGCTTAGCGACATTGGGTATCGGACGTAATGCTGGGTGACGCGTCGGACTCCACATCCGGCTAGAATGGTTGTCTCTGGGCCGTAGCTCAACGGTAGAGCACGCCGCTGTATATCTCGGCGAGGTTGGTGGTTCGAGTCCATCCGGTCCAACTAATATTCGAGCACGGCCGGTGGCGAAATTGGCAAACGCGCGTCCCTTGTCCGGACGAGGTGCTGGTTCGAATCCAGCCCGGTCGATTTGAAGCGACACGACGACAACCAATCTGCCGCCCGCGTCTTTCTAGACTCGTGTGCTCAGATTGACCTTTGCCTGCTCGGTGCTCTAAACAACTGCGAGCTTGCGCTTCCGCCGCACCTCACCCCCAGCCGTGTCCGACCTATCCGCGGATTGCGGGCGGGTTTGGTGTCATGCACGGACGCCGACTTCTTGCAGGCCTATTGCAAGGCGTTACGAACGAGAATCGACCGGCATCATTGGCATCTCAAAAACTTGACTGAGTACCTTTTCACGTCAAACACGTTCTTTGGGATGCTGAAAGTAGTCGTCTCAGACCCATCGCTCGTTGACGGCCGCCGACGCCTTCGGACAGTGTTCCAAGAGATTCGTCGACAAGCCGAACGAGCTGTTGGGAGAAAGGCACCAATCGACTCGCCTGCTCCGGAGCACTTCGGTCTCCTTCACCTTTTCCCGTGGATTAGTATCGACGACCGGTGGAGGAACGCACCTGAGTACGAGTGGCTGAATATGGCCTTGATTGTCGACCACGTGCTGGACCAGGCTGATGCTCGAGTATTCTCGTCGGCTATTCTCGCCAAGGCCGACATCTTCGTAACCAGCGACTACGGCGACTATCACCGCAAACGTCGAACGACCAGTTGTGCGAAACTGAAGGAGCTGAACCGCTACGTTGCAGCCCACCGAAGTGGAATGCTCGACCGAGTATATGGAACTGACCTGCTACGTGCGATGCGGGAGTACCAAGGTGGAGGCATCCGCGAACTGTCAGACAGGGCATCCCACGCGGGCGTGAATTGGGAGGAGGCGTGCCGTGATGGCCTGTACATCTGCGACCACCGGAGTTTCTTGGACCTCCACCGGCGTTCTGTGAAGCTCGGGCAGACGGTTGTTGAAGGTTCACCAGAAGACCTTTGGTACTCGGCAGTTAATGACGTGCTTATCGGCCGCGTCATCCGTGCTCAGCTCGAGGATGTCACACAACGCGGCATCCGCTTGGGTACGGTTGCACCCGACTATCTGCAGACTATCGAACCACACTCTGAGAGCATCTTCCTACGCTATTGTCACGAACATACGGACCACGATTCACGACGTCCAATGCTGAGAGCCGGCGATTCCGTAGCGGTACTAGGTCGAGCATACTGGCCCGAACTTCAGTTAGTTACTATTGGCGTTTCGTCAGCAAGCGACGATAAGGCTCGCTCCCAGTACTCGCACGATGAACTCGTAGATGCATATACGAGGAATTATTCCCAGTTTCGCAAGCATTCTTGGATGCGTCGGTCACTCAAGATTCTTGATGATCCCACCGGTGACGGCATTCATCTGGAGGGTTGCTCTCGACGTGTGGACTTTGCAGTTTCGCTCCAAATCAAGGCACCGAACGGAATCGCCGAGTGTCCGCCACGGGACGGTGATGACGTCTGGCTACTTCGGGACGCTTCTGACTGACCACCCGCGGCTATCTCGGTATTCTTCACCCTTGACGCGTCGAGGCCACGGCGTCTTTCCCTTGCCGTAATCAGGAATAAGCGCGGTCAGTTCTGCGCGCGCAAACCGTCCAGCGCGCATGTGCCGGGCGCCAAATCACTGCGATCCGCGCAGAATTTTCAAAAAAATATCCCGCCTGGCGAGCCATCAGACTACTTTCTGCTGACCGACTGACCGAAAGGACCTCCCCGGCGCGCGCAAACACGGCCGCCGGACCTTCTATGAAAGGAGTTGTTGTTCCATGCGGACATCGTCGATGTTGGCACGCCAAATTTCCAGGGGGGCGCGGCGTCTGTGGCGCGCGCAAACTAATCCCTATCCCGCCCGAAATCTCGTGCGCGCACCGAGCCTTGCCGTTTCAGGCTTTCTCGGTGGCGGGGACGTAGGCGTCGGAGGCGCGGGCGAAGGAGAAGTCGTTTTCGGTGAGCCCGCCGGCGTCATGCGTCGTCAGGGTCAGCGTGACCTTGCTGTAGCGGATCATGATGTCGGGATGATGCTGCATCAGTTCGGCGAGATCGGCGATGCGGCTCACAAAGGCCATCGATCCCACGAAATCGTCGAATCCGAACGTCCGTTGGAGTGAGTCGCCGTTGAGCGTCCACTGGGGCAGTTCGGCGAGCTTTGTCTGCACGTTTTCATCCGTCAGCTTGTCCATCGGCGGCGCTCCGTGGATAGGGTTGGCCCCAAGGCGGTTTCCAGCGCACTATACCGCCCGGAGGCCACGATGAGCAACCGCACGACCCGCCTGGCCCCCTCACCCACTGGGGCCCTTCACCTGGGCAATGCCCGGACGTTCCTGATCACCTGGGCGATGGCCCGTAAGTTCGGCTGGCGGCTGGAGATGCGGATCGAGGACCTGGACGGGCCGCGGGTCAAACTGGCGGCCGCCCAGCAAGCCCTGGATCTGTTTGCGTGGCTGGGGATCGACTACGACGGCGAGCCGACCTACCAATCCGCCGATTTGGATCCGTATCGAGCGGCGATGGACATACTGGCGGCAAGAGGAATGGTCTACCAGTGCACGTTGAGCCGTGGGCAGATCGAGCAGGCGTCGGCGGCACCGCACCGAGACGAGCGCGAGCTGCGGTTCCCAAGCGAGCTGCGACCCACCGACCCACGCATGTTTGTATTCGATGAACAGGAGACGAACTACCGCTTTATCGTGGGCGATGAATCGATCAGGATTGATGACGAGTTTGCCGGGCGGTCGGTGTTCCGGCCGCTCGATGAGGTGGGCGACTTCGTGGTCTGGACGAAGCGAGCCACCCCCTCGTATCAGCTCGCGGTGACCGTCGATGACGCCCGACAGGGAATCACCGATGTTGTGCGGGGCGACGATCTGCTTCCGTCCGCCGCTCGCCAGACGTTGCTGTATGGTGCACTGGACCTCCAACTGCCGAAGTGGTGGCACCTGCCGCTGGTGGTGGGCCCGGACGGTCGAAGATTGGCCAAGCGGCACGGGGATACTCGATTGACCGCGTATCGGGAGGCGGGGGTATCGGCCTCGCGGATCATCGGGCTGCTAGCGAGCTGGAGCGGGATCGGCGATAAGCCAACCGAACTGACGGCCGAGGAATTCAAGGATGGCCTTATACTGGATGGGCTGGACCGTGGGCCGGTCGTGTTTCGACGGGAGGATCATCGATGGCTGCTGGACGGGGCGTAATGCTCGGACTCATGTTGTCGGCGGCGGCGAACGTGGCTGGGTGCCAGCGCGGTCAGTCAATCTCAGGCACGGAACAAGTGACCATCGCCGGTGAGCTGTTTCATCTGGAGGTGGCGTCGGATGACTCGATGCGTGCCCAGGGGCTGATGGGGCGGACGGAGATCGCCTCGGATGGGGGGATGCTGTTCATCTTTTCTAGCCCGCAAGTGCGTCAGTTTTGGATGGGGTACTGTGTGGTCGATATCGACATCATGTTCCTGGACCCGAACGGGCGGGTTACTGCGATCCACACGATGAAAACGGAGGATCCGCGAAAGGATGACGAGTCCGAGCTCGCTTATCGGAAGCGTCTGGCGGACTATCCCAGCGTGTACGCGACTCTGTTCGCCATCGAGCTCCGCGCGGGATCGATCGAGCGATTGGGGGTGAATGTGGACGATAAAATCGAGCTTGATCTGGCTCGTCTCAAGGCCATGGCACACTAGACCGATGACCACCGCGTCGGGACTGCTGCCCCGGAGGGGTAGCGGCCGATCGGAGCGTGCGAAGGCTCATGAGCCGGTGGAATATCGCTATCGTCAAATGCGGAGGCTGCGAAGCTGCGGCCGAAGCGATCTGTTCGCGCCTCAGCGAGGCGTGGTCGGCCCCGCGGCCAGCGACGTTCGCCGTCCGCAGCTTCGATGAGATCACGTCCAAGAGCATTCGCAAGATCGACGCGGTGGTTCTGACCGCCAGTGAGAATGCAAACCGCAGCCATGTGATGCGTGTGCTGTCGGTCTGTGAGGAAGAGTTCATACCTGTGCTGGCCGTGATCGAGGACGGATGTCAGTTGCGGAAAGTGTTTGCGCAGACCGGCGCGCTGGTCGAGGAATCCGCAAGCCCCGCCGAGATCATGTGCGCGAAGCTGCACGCACTGCTGCATCGTCAAGGCGAAGTTATGGAGCTGCGTCAGGAGGTCGCCTTGGCGACGCGATTTCACGGTGGGCTCCGAGGCGAGATGGCCAAGATTCACGAGGAACTGCAGCTCGCCGCCATTGTTCAGCGTGAATATCTGCCGCGCGAGTTGCCGACGCTGCACGGCGTATCGGTGGCGGCGATGTGGCGTCCGGCGAATTACGTCTCGGGCGACATCTATGAAGTCGTGCAACTGGACGACGATCATTTGGGGTTGTTCCTCGCCGATGCGGTCGGACACGGCGTGCCTGCGGCACTCATGACCATGGTCATCTGCCAGTCGTTGGCGATGCGTGAGCGCAAGGGATCTGAATTGCGCATCATTGCGCCATCGGAAGTCATGCGGCGGCTCAACGCTGACATGATTCGACGTCAGGACCGAAGCTCGCGTTTTGTCACAGCGGTGTACGCCGTGGTGAACTGTCGGTCGCGGGTGATGACGATCGCGGGCGCCGGCCATCCGCCGCCGCTGCTGTTCCACGCCGACGGCCGATCGACGCGGGTGGAAACAGAGGGCGGTTTGCTGGGTATCTTCAAAGACGAGGACTTCGCCCAGGTGGAAGTAGAGCTGGAACTTGACGACCGGGTGATGTTCTATTCCGACGGATTCGAGCAGGCGTTTCCGGAGCAGACGGCAGACGGATACGAGCAGCGCTTGCCCACCGTGGTGTATCGCGATGAATTTGCACGTCTTTGCGGGCAGGGAACGCCTCAGGAGTCGATCGACGAGATCAGCGCTCGCGTCGACATGCAGCGAGGCTCGTTGCACCAAGCCGACGATTTAACGCTGATCTGTTTGCACGCAGGTCCGCTACCGAGAGATGAAACGCCGGTTGATGCGGCACAATCTTGCATCTCCTCGAAGTCGTAGCCATTCTGAACGTGATCCTGGCTGAATGCCTGGCGCCTCGCGGCGTTGCGGCTCGTGATGCAACGAGGTACAGGCGGGACGGGGTGACCGACGCACCCGTCCTGCGTCGCCCGCCTGCGGCGGATGGTCGCCGTCTCTCGTGCTCGCGCCTTAAGTGAGGGGCACTTTCCCCTCACCCCCTCTTCCCCTGGGCAAGGGCGAGGGTCTTTCCCAGCGAGCCGCGGCGTCTCGCCGCGGAGTCGAGCCCGAGCCTCAATGGCCAGGGTGCGACCAGGCGTAGGGCAGGCTTTGAGCCTGCCCGATCACAAGCGACTCAGGCCAAGACCTGACCTACTCACTCCAAGCGTGAAACTTAGAATCTGGGCTTGAATATCGTGAGGGGCCGTTACACTGGTATGCGAATGGCTGGGCGATCGACCCCCGATGAAGTCAACTAGGAACTCTCGGTTCAAGCAGAGAGGACGAACATGCACTATCTCATCATGCCAGCTCTTCTTGCCGCAGGGGCACTACTCCTGAGCACCGCCCCAGCCTACGCCGACCTCGGCGATCAACTCTTCAAGCTCCTACCCGATGACGGGGCGATGTACGACTTCTTCCGCCTCTCCGTCGCGATCAGCGGCGCCACCGCCATCGTCGGGGCGAACTGGGACGACGACAACGGCGACGTGTCCGGCTCGGCATACCTCTTCGACACCACCACGGGCGGACAGTATCGTTATATTCCCGTGAGGTAGGCTGGGCAGTATGATCAACGAATGGAGGCACGATATGAGGTTTACCAGAAGTAATATATTCATCGGATCGCTGTTGCTCAGCGTCGCCGCCGTGTTGTGTGGGACTACCCCGTTACACGCCAAGCCCGACATCAAGGACGATGGCAAGATCAAGATCACCTGCAAACACGCCAATCCAAAAGCCTGCCGGGAGGCCGCAGAGGCCGGCGACGCCGAAGCCATGGTGCGCCAGGCGTGGCGTCATCAAAACGGATCGGGCACGAAGAAGAGCCCGATGGAAACTGTAACCTGGCTCACAAAAGCTGCTAAGAAAGACCATAGCGATGCGCACTTCTGGCTCGCTTGGCATCTACGCCATGACGTAGGGACCGATCCAGATGAAAAGGCCGCCTTTGATCACTATCGCGCGGCCGCCGATGCGGGCAATCATGTCGCTCAATTTGTCGTTGGCAATGCCCTCATGAACGCAAGAGGCACCGATGCCGATGAGCCGCTCGGCCACGAGTATTTTCTGAAGTCCGCTGCCTCCAAATACCCGCCAGCGATGACCGCGGTTGGGATTGACTATGAGATTGGTCGCGGTGTTAAACAGGATTATGAAAAGGCTCGATCGATTTATACGGAGGCTGGCCAAAAATATCCGGAAGCGAAATACAACCTCGCGTTGATGCTCAAGACCGGGCGCGGCGTTGATCCGGATCCTAAAGGTGCAAGGGAGTACCTGCTCCAGGCAGCCTACCACGGATTCGCACCGGCGCAATGGGACGCAGCACAAATGTACCTCAACGGCGACGGCGTACCGCCGGACCGGGGCGACGCCGTTAAATGGCTCAAGGAATTGAGCAAGCAGCGTCACCGCAAAGGACAGATCCTTCTCGCTGAACTCGACCCTAAAGCCTATATGGAGATTGCCAAGACGCTGAACATACGACGCGGCACGGTCAGGAATTCGCCAGGGTCAGCTGTGAAGCTCGGCGGGTGGATCACCACGGCTGATCGCAACTTGCTCACCTTGACGCTTGGAAAGACGCGAGCCAGTCAGAAGATGGACGTAGACACGTCATCTTTCGATGATCCACGGTTAGTGAAGGGACTGTATATGTCGCTCTGCGGAATTCTTAACGACGAATCGGTGGTGGAAGCTTTGCTTTTCGAAGTCCCTGCCCCTATGTACAACGTCAACCTCGGCAGAGTCAATGCCCCCAACGCGGTCCAAGTCGGACGACGCAACAGACTTGTCGTCGAGGGTCGAATCGAGAATGTCGGCAAACAACAGCTCACCTCGGTTACCATTCGAGTTGGGATCAATTACGCCGGCAGTCTGCTCTATATCTATCCTCTACCCCCTACGAGAACATTCGAGTCTCTTAAGATAGGAGAAAAAAGGGATTTCAGTGTTTACTTTGACGTATACATTCCGCGTGGGCCCGGCGCGTTCAACACCGGCCTGTTGACTGCAACCTGGGAAGAGGATCGCTACACCTGGCTCGGTAGTAACGCACGCTTCACCAGTCCACGGGGTCGTAGCGAGGGCGGGTCCATCTTCGGCGGAGGCGGGCGGGGCCGATAGCTCAAACCCCATTGCGCATCGGCGCGGCCGATCTGCTCTCGCTGCTCGTCAGTTGGGGGCCGTGCAAAGGCTGCCTCGCCGACTTCGACAGCAACGGCTCCGTGGGCGCGGCCGATCTTCTCGCCCTGCTCGTGAACTGGGGGCCGTGTCCCTGAAGAAGGCATTAGGCGTTAGGAGGAAGGCATCGAGGAATCAGAAGAACCCTCACCCCCGCCCTCTCCCAGAGGGAGAGGGGGTTTGAAGAAGGCATTAGGCGTTAGGAGGTAGGCGGCGCGAGCTATGGCTGACCGCCGGAGGGTGGTGCGTCGGGGGTTGCCTTGGCATCGTCGGCCGGGGGATCTTCTTGTGACTCGGTCTTCGGGGGCAGGACATGCGGGTAGCCATTGATCTGGCGGTGAATGTAGTCCGGGGCGTTGACAATGAGCGAGCCGTCGCGATATCGAATCGTCGCCCATTCCCCGCCGGTTTGCGCCCATGCGTTCGGCTCGATGGTGTCGATGATAAGGTTGACGATTTCTTGGGCCCGCTGCGACTTGCGTTGGTCGGTGGTTGGTGTGGCAACGGTCGGACCGATCGAGCCGCCGTACCCACCCGGGTATCCGCCGTAGTATCCGCCGCCGTAGGCTCCGGAGAATCGTCCGACATACGGTCGCGCGTAACCGCCGTAGCCGGAGTAGATGTGGTTGAGGTCGAGCCGCAGGGCATTGTTGAAGCGCGGCGGCTGGTAGATCAACTCGTCGATGGGATATACACGAACCTCGCGCGCTGACGGCGAACTAAGTCGATCCTTCGTGCCGACCTCAAGAAAACTGTTGCGAAGTTGCCAAGTGCAAGCTTCGACCGTGGCGCACTGCTCTAGGGCGAGCTCCAACACCTCGATCGCATACATATCCTCAGCCGAGAGCGTGATCGGCGTTTGGGGGTCGATCCCATGGCCGATGGTGTCGTCGCTGTATCGCGCAATAAGGTTGATGCCCAGCGTTGTCCGGAAGTAGTCAAACACCTCGCGGGCCGGTGTCTGGTCAAAATTGACGGTCAACGTGTTGTAAACGAGTGCTTGAAGCAGTTTGGCCTTGGGACTCAACTCCTTTTTCAACTGTGCCGTCTGTTGCTCTTCGGCGCGCTGTTTCTTGATGGCGGCGATGCGCTCGGTCAAGGTTTGGCCGAAGGTCGGGAACGTGATCGCCGCGATGACCCAAACGGCAGTTGTCGCGATACAGACCTTCTTCATGGCGGGTCACTCCGCAGTAGTGAATGAGGAGCAGGATCGTGGGCGTTGCCTATCCCTTACTAGGACACGGCGATGCGGGGCACCAGTCCGTAATTTACCGGGTGATTCTAGGCCGCACCAGCAATACGCAATGCGGCTCCAGGCGCTGAAGGCGCTGCCCGCCGCAGCGGGCAGCGCCGGGCACGGTGATTTGAGGGCGATCACTTGATGCTGACGGTGGCGCCGACCTCTTCGAGCTTGATTTTGAGGGCCTCGGCGTCCTCCTTGGAGATCTTCTCTTTGACGGGACCGGGTGCGCCGTCCACGACGGCCTTGGCCTCCTTGAGTCCGAGGGCGGTTACTTCGCGCACGGCCTTGATGACCTGAATCTTCTTCTCGCCGATGGCTTCGAGGATCACGTCGAACTCGACCTGCTCCTCGGTCTCGGCTTCCGCGCCGCCGCCAGGACCGGCCGTGACGACTGCCCCGGCGGCCGCCGGTTCGATGTCGTAGGTGTCCTTCATGTAATCCGCCAGATCGACGGCCTCTTTCAAGGTGAGTCCAGCGATCTCGTCGCCGATGTTGCTGATCTTTTTTTCGAACGTCTTGGTTGCTTCTTCAGACATAACTATCCAACTCCACGGTCAAGTTTCATCATCCGAGAGGCGCCGCCCTTTGCGACGTTTAACCCCTAGGTATCGGGGCCAGTCAGACGAGGTGAATTCATCTTTGTTTCAGTTCGTGAGATAAACCGAGATCGCGCGAGGCCGAAGTGATCAACCGGCCTTTGCGATCGTTTCTCCCTCTTGAAGTTTGTTCTGGATCTCTGTGACGATGCTGAGGATCCTCGAGCCGGGGCTGAGGGCCGCCCCGACGACGTTGGAGGCCGGGGTGAGCACGAGCTGCACGATGCGGGCTTGAGCTTCGTCCTTGGTGGGGAATTGACTGAGCTGCTTGACACCGGCTTCGCCCTCGAAGTACTCACCGTCGAGGACCGCCGCTTTGAGCTGAAGATGCTCGATCTTCGTGGCCCACTCGACCAGAGCTCTAGCGACGGCGACGACGGACTCGCCACCGTAGGCAAGCGCCGTAGGTCCCCGAAGCGCTGAGTTGAGCGGTTCCAGGCCGCTTCCGGCGAAGGCTTTCCTCGCCAGCGTGTTCTTGACGATTGTGACGTGGATGTCCTTCGCACCCAAATCCAGGCGCAGGGTGTTGTTCTCGTTCGCGTCCATGCCTCGTATGTCGATCAGCAGCGCGCTATCAATGGCGCCGAATCGGCGCTTATAGTCGGCGATGATCATTTCCTTGACCGGCTTGCTCATCGTTCTGCTCCCGTCTTGCCGCTCGTCGGCGAAGTCACAATTTGATCTGGACGCCGGGCGTCATCGTCCCGCTGATCACGCATTTCTTGATGTACTGACCCTTCGCGGACGCGGGCTTCATCTTCTCGATCGTGTCAAGAAAGAACTGAAGGTTCTGGGCGAGGTCCGCTTCGGAAAAGCTCGTCTTCCCCACGACGCAGTGGACGTTCCCGCCCGTGTCGTTGCGGAATTCGATCTTGCCCGCTGAGTATTCCTTCACGGCGGTGGCTACGTCGGGGGTGACGGTCCCAGTCTTGGGCGAGGGCATCAGACCCTTGGGTCCGAGCGTGCGGCCAAGCTTGCTCACCAGCCGCATTATGTCCGGGGAGGCCACCGCGACGTCGAACTCCATCCACCCGCCTTCGATTTTTCCCACCAGTTCTTTTCCGCCGGCCTCGATCGCACCTGCTGCCTTCGCGTCCTTCACCAAGTCCTCCGAACAGAAGCAGATTACACGCGCCGTCTTTCCCACGCCCTTGGGCATCGAGATCGAGCTGCGAATCTGCTGATCCGCTTGCCGCGGATCAATGCCTAAGTGGACCGACACCTCCACCGATTGGTCGAACTTCGGACCCTTGAACGACTTGATGGCCTTGACGGCCTCGGAGATCGGCTGCGGCCCCTGGTACTTGGCGGCGATCTGGGCGTTGGCGGCGCTTCGTTTACCCTGCTTCGACATCGGATCAGCCCTCCACCGTGACACCCATCGACCGGGCTGTGCCTTCGATGACACGCATCGCCGAGTCGACGCTGCCCGCGTTGAGATCATCGAACTTTTCCTGAGCGATCGCCCGCAGCTGGTCCTTCGTAATCGTGCCGACCTTTTCCGTATTCGGTACACCGGAGCCCTTCTCGATCCCTGCAGCCTCCTTGATCAACACCGCGGCCGGCGAGGACTTGATCTCGATGTCGAACGTCCGGTCGTGATAGACCGTGACCAGGCAGCCGACGACCTTGCCGCCCAGGTTCTTCGTACGGTCGTTGAACAGCTGAATGAACTGCCCGGGATTGACGCCAGCGGCACCCAGGGCGGGCCCCAGTGGTGGGGCCGGGGTAGCCTGTCCGCCGGGGGCGACGATCTTAAGCTGCTTTACAACGCGCTTGGCCATGAGAGTCTCCTACCTCCCACCACGCCCCGATCCGTTTCGGTGGTGCCGCTCGTCATAAGGCCAGGTTCCCACTTCCGGGGGTGGGGGCGGGCGGCGACGCAGTGGTGCATGCGGTTGCGGATTTCGAGCCGGGCAGTATAGCGAGACCGCCGGGTGGAGCAACCAGCCGCTGATCTGCGAGATGCACGTGGTGCTTGGTGCCTAGCTCCAGTTGGTCAAAAGGATGAGCAAGTCACTGGCGCCGACAGTGCAATTGCCGTCGATATCAGCGATGCAGTCGTCGCAATCGGCACACGGGCCCCAATGGACAAGCAGGATCAAGAGGTCGCTTGCGCCGACGACGCCATCACCGTCCAGGTCGCCCGGGGGGCACGGTGGTTGGGCGATCCACACCGAGGTGCCGGTGCACGTTCCGATCACCAGGTCCAGCCAGTTGTCACCGTTGATGTCGAAGACCGCCACATCATGGGTGCCGGTGCGGGCACCCTCCGGAATGCTGCCCGTCTCCTCCTGGAAGCCGACGAAGGGCACATTGCCGTTGTTGCGCCAAATGCGCATGTGGCGAGAGCAACCGCAACAATCGACATCGACGTCGCAAATCAGCACGTCGTTGTGCCCGTCGTTGTTCAAGTCCCGGATGACAATGTTCCCGCCGAAACTATCGCCTCCGCTGGGGAAGGTGAAACCGATAAAATTGGCCAAGCCGTCGCCGCCGTTGCCCAGATTCAAGTAGTAACGATCAGTGCCGTCGTCCTCGATAACGATGTCCAGCATGCCGTCATCGTTCAGGTCGCCGACCTCAACGTGATAAGGGTTGCCGCTGTAGATGATGTCGAACTCGTTGAAGAATCCTTCGTTGGCCTGGTTGTTGTAGCTTATGGTGATGCGGAGTGGTGGAGTAGAGTTTGAGCTGGCCCGGTCCTTGACTACGTCGTTGACCCCATCGCCGTTCATGTCGGCAATAACCGCATGGACACCGAAGTCTGATTCGCGCATCTGATAGGTCATGCGGGCTTCGCTCTGGTCGATGTAGAAGCCGCTGCCCACATTGATCCACAGCCGATCCTCCAAGTCGTTGTTGTAATCGACGAAATACAGATCCGGTGATCCGTCGCCGGTGACGTCGCCGAAGCCGATACCGCAGAAATTCGGCACAATCGGCATGGTCGGTGTGCGCGATTCTTCGTATCGAAAACCCTGCCAGACACCATCGACCGAGCCCTTGTTGATGTAGACGCGGGGATGGGAGATCCTCTTGGGCTGGTCCTGGCCGTAGGTGGTCGCGGTGACGATGTCCAGCCAGCCGTCGCGGTTGACATCCACCAGGGCCACGTCGCGGTCGGCGGTCAGGTCCAGCAACCCCTCACCGCCGTCTGTGGAATCGGTGGCGTACTTGGCGGTGCGATCCACCAGCACACCATCGATGGAGTGGCCCTCAGCGACGCCCTCATTCATGAACAACACGTTGCGGAACCGGCCCGGTGTGTTCCACGGTTCCTTGCGGACGCAGACCAGGTCGATGTCACCATCCTGGTCAACGTCACCCCACGCGTAATCCTTCTCTTCGTGGTCATTCACGCCGACGCTTCGATCGGCGATCAAACGGGTCGCGGTTTCGTCCGTAAAGGTAGGCCAACTACCATCCTCGGCCAGTACGGGCCGGACGACCCACACGAGAATGGCCACACAACTCACGCGCATTGCGATCGACACCGACATGGCTATCCTCCCTCGGATGTGCTGCATCCGCACTTCAACTGCTCCAGGTTGGGGTGAAGTCCGTTTGAGACCCATCTCGCTCTCGGCGCAATGACGCTCTCTGCCCTGCTCTGGGGACGGTTCGGCTCGACATCTCAACGTTATCACACCGAGAACAGTCAGTCAATTGTCCTTCTTGTTTCACTCATGCCCGCGATGATCACCGTGCCACCACGGGATGGGCTGGCGTTACTGCTGACCCCCAGTTGTCCAGCAGGATGAGCAGGTCGGTACTGCCGAGTTTCACGGACACGGCCCCCAGTTGACGAGGAGGGCGAGGAGGTCGGAGGCGCCGACGGTGCCGTTGCCGTCGAAATCGGCGGGACAGCCTTTGCACGGCCCCCAACTGACCAGTAATGCGAGCAGATCGGATGCACCGACGAGGTCGTTGCCATCGATATCCCACGGACACGCTGCTGGGCAGGGAAGAAGTTGACTCCAGTCGACGACGACGTTATCGAGTCCCCAGTGGGCTGGCGCGAAGCCCATGGCTGAAAAGTCGATGACAATATCGGTGCAGCACGGTTCTTGCCAAAACAAGGGGAAACTGAGGTCAAAATGATAAACGGCGTTCTTTCCGAAGAACTCAACTGCCCCTGTGCCGGCTGGATGGGAACCATCGGGATAGTCGTCTGGATATGCTTGATCCAAACCCGAACCCGGAGTAGCGAAGGTCGTGAAGACGAGTTCCTGCCCGTTCGCAGTCACGGAGAAGAAGCTCCCGCGATTCCCTATCCAAGTGCCCGTGGCGAGAACGTCGAACGACAACGTGGTGCAGCGATCGCTTTTCCGTTCGTCGGGGTCATCCCCAGCAGGGAGGGCATCCAGGATAAAGAGGCTTACCGTTTCCTTCCCAAACTCCCCAAGGAAAACGCCACCCGAATAGCCGCGGATCGTCGAGGTTACCCTGGAAGACCATCCAGTCGTGTTCATATCGTCAAAACAGTACTTCACATGTTCATGGTTCGCCCACCCGATGCTTGAGAATCCCAACGAAGCGGTACACGCTGCGACGCCGAGCAAGCATCCCGTGAAAGGCTCGGCAAACCCTTGGCTCCGTTTCATCGTAAATCTCCTTGTCAGGCAGCACGAACGATCGTCGCTCACGGACACGGCCCCCAGTTGACGAGGAGGATCAGCAGGTCGCTCGCCCCGACGGTGCCATCACCGTCGAAGTCGGCGGGGCAGCCTTTGCACGGCCCCCAACTGACCAGCAACGACAGTAGATCGGATGCGCCGACACTGCCGTCGCCGTCGAGATCGGCCGGGCACAGAACTGCTGTCACAAACGCGAAGTCGAAGACGGCCTCGCCGAAAGGAATGAGGTCGATGATGTCCGCATAGCTGATATCTGCATAAGCGTACAAGGTGTACTCCCCCGGCTCGAGCACGCCAGCTTCCTCAATGACCTGGGAGTCAGGCCCGCCGGTGCCCACCAAGGTGTGTTCGAAGATCATCTGATCTCCCGGGCCTGTGAGCCTGATAAGCGCGGTAATCAGGCTAGGAGGGCCGCCGTCGACACTGATCACACCATCCACTGCGAAGTTGCTCGCCGCAGGCAGTTCGAACGTCACATCGAAGACGCTCACGGCATAGGTGTGTATTCCGGTGGGAGACTCGCCCTCGGAAGTAGCACTGCCGAACGCGGTCATCGATGATGCACCGATTTCCGATTGTTGACTGGCGGTCGCCCAGACCAAGATGTCATCACATTGCTGCAAGGTTTGCACAAAGCTGTTGAAGGGAGAGAATCCCTTTGCCACGTCACTGTCAATTGTGCCCAACTCGCACTCCGACCACACGAAGGCCTCAATGTACCGATCCTGATCGATCGGAATGATCGTTCCTCCATCAACTTGTCCGGCTGTGGCAAACGCGGCCACGACCGCCACAACAGCAACCGTGTTCATGTCGATTCGCTTTGAACGCATGGCCCAAACTCCTTCGTCTGTGAGGAAGGTCGCTTGGCGGCATTCCCGATCCAACCTGTCAGCCGAGGCCCCGGCCGCCCTCGGAGGTCACGAACCCCTCTGCGACCACAGCCGAACGATGGGGGCCATTATACCACGCCGACCGGTCGCAACGCGAGAAGAAACGAACTGATCCGCCCGGCGCGCCGTCCGCATGCGGCGGATGGTCGAATCCTCGCCATTGAGGCGCGGGCTCGACTCCGCGACGAAACGCCGCGGCTCTGAAACCTGCTTGCGGGCGCCACTGACAGCAAATCCCAGCGGCGTCGTCAGTGTGGGCCGCTCCGGACGATCGCGTTTACAGGGACGACTGATTGTCGGTGGAAGGTAACCGCGCGCGCAGGACGCGGCGGCTCGCTACTGACGCCTCGATGGGTTGAGGCGAGGGGCTTCTAAGCGCCGATGGCGAGGCGTTGGGCGAGGATCGTGGGGAGGCCGGCCTTTTCGGTGGCGAGTTGCGCGGCGACGATGTCGTAGTCCTCACGATGCACGGTGAACGTGGCGTGCGCAAGATCGAGGACGGCGAAGCTTGCCCGCGGATCGGCGTCGCGCGGTTGGCCGACTGACCCCGGATTGCAGATGTAGCGCCGCTGCGGATCGAGCGGGATGGACACGCCGTCGCGCGGCATGTACGCCACGACGTCGCGCGCGTTGAGCGGGCTGTCTCCGTTCGCCGCCGGCGTCTCGAAGACCATGGGGACATGGGTATGTCCGATGAGGCAGATCGGCCGGTCTACGCCGAGGAACGCGAGGGCGGCGATGCGGGCGTCGTAGATGTAATCGGTGGGGCCGGGGACGGGGCTGTCATGCACACACATCACCGACTCGTGGGGATAGTCGATCGCCTTGAGCCGACACAGCGCATCCATATGAAGCGGCCCGAGTACGCGACGAGTCCAGATCACCGCCTCGCGGGCCGCACCGTTGAATTCGAGTTCACGCTTGGGGTTGATGACGGCGTCATCGTGATTGCCGCGCACCGTCAGACTGCAGCAGCGCATCACGAGATCGATGCATCGATCGGGCAACGGGCCATACCCAACGATATCACCGAGGCAGATGATGCCGTCGACGTCAAGCCGGTTGATCCGTGCCAACACCGCCTGCAAGGCGTGCAGGTTGCCATGGATGTCAGAGATGACGGCGAAGCGGCTCATAGTCGGCACCGGACAAGTACACCGCCACGCGGGCGTGCTGAGCGCGCGGGCTGCGCAACTATCACGCGGCGAAACGTTGACTCCCCCGGGCCTTTACGGCATACGTTCTATCGGAATACGAACGTCGCAGTTACCAATGTTCGTCGAATGAATCACAGATTTCTGCAATCACCGACTCCGGAAGCCGAGAGGGGCCTCAAGCGGGCAAAGACGGCGCACGAAACCGGCCGCGCGGTAGGTCGGTGGACGTGGGTGAGGCGTCAGCCGTGGCCGGCGTGGGCGCCCTCGGCCGGCACTACGTGGGCCGCTTGCTCGGGTCTGGGTTGCGTCGCGTCGGTGGTTTTGGCGGTCTTGGAGGCTTCGGGCGATGCCGGCTCGGCGGGTGGCGCCGCCTCGGACTCAGCCTCAACTCCAGCGGCCAACGTTCGCGCCGCCTCTTGCCGTTTCAGTCGCTCGATCTTCGGACGATCCGGTCCGATGACCATGGTGATCCGCCGGCCGGCGAACCGCGGCTCCATCTCAATCTTCCCGACATCGGAGAGGTGCTCGATGATCTGCTGCATCCGGACGCGGCCGCGCTCCTTGTGGGCCATTTCCCGGCCGCGGAAGTTCTGCACGATCTGGACCTTGTGGCCTTCGATGAGGAACCGGCGCGCCTGATCCAAGCGGATCTCGATATCGTGGGGATCGATCTTCATCGATCGCCCCAGCCGAACTTCCTTCAGCTCGGCTCCCTTGGACTTGGCCTTGTTGGCGCGGTCCTTCTTAGACTGTTCGTACTTCCATCTCCCGAAGTCCATGATGCGGACGACGGGAGGCGACGAGGTCGCGGACACCTCGACCAGATCGAGGCCCGCGTCAAAGGCACGCCGCTTGGCCTCGTCGATTTCGACGACACCGATCATGTCGTCGTTCTCATCGATCAATCTGACCGGAGTCACGCGGATGCGTTCGTTGACGCGCGGTCCGATGGGCGCCCTGTCACCGGCGCGGAAGAATCGTCTACGGGCGATGGCTCAGGCCCTCATATCGGCTACCTGGGGTGACCGCACGACTGCCACCGAGCCGAAGGCGGCGGCAATACGTGGCTTTGACTTTGCAAGCTTCGCGGCGCAAAAAGGCATACGGTTACGCGGTCCTGCGCCGTGGATCAGATGTGTGCTGGCTGTTGATCAGCATCAAAACTCCATCGAAGCGGTCGAAGGTCTGCTGAGCCTCCAGCCCGAGCCGACCTGCGGCCGCTACGGCTCATACACTACATTCTCATCGGCCAACTGGCAAGTGATATTTCAATGAAAGACCTGCAATTGACCGCTGAACCCGGCCTGGGCCTCCGACCGCCCGACGGCGCCGACCCTATATGGTCACCGGTTGGAAGTGCTCCGCGACGACGGTCTGCCGGCCGCGTGAGTCGATCTCACGCCGCAGTGCCTCCACGAAGACGGCGATTGGCAGCGTTCCAAGGTTCCGGCGGATGCCCCGGGCCCGGATGCTGACCACGCCCTCCCGCTCGTCGTTGGGGCCGACCACCAGTAGATAGGGCACCTTCATCTCGGCGGCGGCCTTGATTTTGGCCTGGATGCGATCGTCGTTGCGGTCGACCCCGCCCCGCACACGCCGCTCGGTCAGGGCCCGCAGGACCTTCTGGGCATAGGTCATCGACTTGTCGCTGATCGGCAGCACGCGAACCTGCTCCGGGGCCAACCAAGTGGGGAACGCCCCGGCGAAATGCTCGATCAGCACGCCGATGAATCGTTCCATTGACCCGAACGGGGCGCGATGGATCATGACGGGCCGATGGGGCTGATTGTCCGATCCGGTGTAAGTGAGATCGAAGCGCTCCGGTAGGTTGTAGTCGACCTGGACCGTCCCGAGCTGCCACTCCCGTCCCAGGACGTCCCGGACGATGAAGTCGATCTTCGGCCCATAGAACGCGGCCTCGCCGAGCTCCTCGGAAACGTGCGTGCCCAATTCGGCGGCCGCATCGCGGCAGGCTCGCTCAGCCTTTTCCCAGAGCTCGGGCTCGCCGACATACTTGCTGGAGTCCGGATCGCGCAGTCCGATCCGAACACGCAAGTCCTTCAGCCCGAGCGTCTCGAATGCAACCTTGACGAGACTAAGGCAGCCGCGAAGTTCGTCACTGAGTTGGTCCTCCCGACAAAACAGATGCGCATCATCGATGGTGAAGCTGCGCACACGAATCATGCCGCTGAGCTCGCCGGACTGCTCCCAGCGATAGACGGTCCCGAACTCGTTGAGCCTCACCGGCAGATCGCGATAGCTGCGCGGCTGGCTTGAGTAAATCTTGATGTGGTGCGGACAGTTCATCGGCTTCAGCAGATAGCCTTCGATATCGCCGGCCGCCATCAGGTTCGCCAGGTCCGAGCACGAACACCCGTCGTCGGCAACCTTCTGTAAGAAGTCACGGTCCATGATCGGCACGAACTGGCTGTCGGCGTAATAGGGGAAGTGCCCGCTGGTCTTATAGAGCTCCAGCTTGGCGATGTGTGGGCAAAACACCTCCTGGTATCCCTGCTTGCGCAGTTCCTCGGAGATGAAATTCTGAAGTTCCGTGCGGACGATGGCGCCGTTGGGGGTCCACAGCACGAGCCCCGGCCCGACCGCCTCATCGATGTGGAACAGTCCGAGCTGCTTGCCGAGCAGCCGGTGATCGCGCTTCTTCGCCTCCTCCAACTGGTCGAGATAGTCGGCCAATTGCTTCTTGTCGGCGAAGGCGGTGCCGTACACCCGGGTCAGCCGATCCGAGTTCGCGTCACCGTGCCAGTAACTTGACGCCAGGCTCATCACCTTGAACGCGCCGATGCGGCCGGTGCTGGGGACGTGTGGACCACGGCATAGGTCTTCCCAGTCCTTGCCCGGCTCGCCCGTGGCGTACCAACTGAGCCGATCCGAGCCCGCTTCGACCGCGCGCTTGGCATTATCGATCTTGTACTTGCTGCCCTCGTCTTGCAGCTTCTTCATGCCTTCGTC
>JAZFYE010000341.1:0-26585 GCA_036475395.1 Phycisphaerales bacterium | reverse complement strand
GCACACCTTCGGCATCTCGGTCTCCACCGACGGTGAGCACGCGATCGTCGGCGCGAATGCCACGACGGTCAACGGTGATATCGAAGCCGGGGCCGCCTATATCTACGGGGGACTCGGCGATTGTAACAAGAACGGCGAACTCGACCTCTGCGACATCACCGACGGGTTCAGCAACGACGACAACAACAACGGCATACCCGATGAATGCGAAGCCCCGCCCTGCCCCTGGGACCTCGACGACAGTGGCACGGTCGGCGCATCCGATCTGCTCTCACTGCTCGTCAGTTGGGGCCCGTGCAAAGGCTGCCCCGCCGACTTTGACGGCGACGGCACCGTCGGCGCATCCGATCTCCTCGCCCTCCTCGTCAACTGGGGGCCGTGTCCGTAGCAGAAGGCATCGTGGCATCAAGGCATCACGGGCGCGAGGGGGAAGACTACCGAGATAGCCGATCACCCGCCCTCCTCTGTCCCCTACGCAGGCGTCAACTATCGAGAGACTCCGCCTAATCGGAGCCGGTCACTTCCATTTTTGCGGGTACGGGAATCGGGTGCGGGTGCGCATCTTGCGGAGCGTGCTCACCTGAATGGGACGACGAACCTGAGCAAATGTCGTTCCGTTCCCGGCTTTTTCTTTGTCATCTGTCATATGTCACATATGACAGATGACAGGAATATTGCTTGACCGTCAGGTACCCAGCCGTTGCAATGCTAGCGCATCTTCGGAAAGCTCGGCGGCGGAGCCGGGCGAAGGTCAAATGGGAAATGTCGGTTTTGAGGTGTTACGAGGCCATTTGGTTCGTGAGAAAGGAGCAAATCCATGAATCTCATCTCTGGACTGCATATAGCTGTATCTGTTGCCATGTCGCTGTCGCTCGCTGGCGGCGAGAGCGCTTTCACCAACCTAGGTGTTAGTGACAAAGGAGTTCTCAAGAATACAGTCCTCAAGATCACGGTAACTGGGGTGGCAGGGGATGTCACGATCACGTCGAGGGATCTTAGAGTCGAGCTCGTTGGCTGCCAAACTGGAGCAGGGACAAAGAGGTGCGTGGAGTATTCCGGCGTTGGCAGCACAACGCCTCGCAAGGGTTGGAAGATCAAGGTTTCTGATGGCGTCAGGAGCGTGAATTACACCGTCACGACGAACCTCGGCAGCGGGCCGGCCGGTGAAGTGACTTCATTCTACGATGTTGACCCCGCCGAGTCGCAATTGACTTTCACGTTGGAAAAGGGTGGACCTATCACCGGGCAGCTGTCTGGAAGCGTCGTCAAGCAAGACCTTGAGATTGATACCGACCCCCAGAGCCCAACCTTCGGTCAGGAGGATTTCGTGTTGCCTGCCAAAGACTTCCAGGTCGTCGCAGAGACCAAGTTCGGTGATGTTCACATCGGGCTTCCGATAGACGTGTTGGGTGCGATCAATTTGGCTGACATTTGGGAGAGCCTTCAAGTGTGCGACCGCGTCTGTGTGCCGCAAACCGTCACCGCTGTGGAAATCACTCTACCCCTGTTGGTCAAGGATTTTCCGGGGATCGAGCCCTTCGTCGTAGAAGGGGAGTTCACGGGCCAAATCGATTTTGCTGCGGAGATGCTGGACCAAACGACGAAGTTCGGCGAAGAAATCACCGGCACCTACACAGGCCAAGCGAGGACTCGTGTCGGTCTTGTTCTTGTCGAAGGGCCTATCCGATTAACGGGTATATCCGTGGCGCCAGACGAAGACGACGATGGCGTCCCTGATGACCTGGACAACTGCCTTGGGCTCGCAAATCCTGATCAGGCAGATGGCGATGGTGACGCGGTTGGAGACGCTTGCGACCTTTGCCCAGAGACCGACCCGGACACCAGTGTAGGTCTAGACGGTTGCCCCTTCGCTTTCTGCTTCTTCGCAGACCTGGACGGCAACGGGTCCGTGGGCGCATCGGATCTGCTCGCGTTGTTGGCGGCGTGGGGTCCGAACGCGTGCGGCCCGCCCGACTTCGACGGCAACGGCTCCGTCGGTGCATCCGACCTCCTCGTCCTGCTCGTCAACTGGGGACCGTGTCCGTAGAAAAAGGCATCGAGGCATCAGCAACGAGCTGCCGTGTCCCCGCGACCAGGCCTCGCTGTCAAGCTGGGCACACCCGTCCCGAAGCGGCCCGACAGGGCCTCCAGCCGGCCGTCTTGGGGCAGGACTCAGCCTCTCACCGTCGATTCCGGTCAGAAGCAAGCGACTGGACTTGGGTTTCCCGGGGGGGGCGTTACACTCGTGCTCGGAAAGCTCGGCGGTGGAGCCGGGCGAAGGTCAAATGGGAGATGCCGCGTTCACCAGCGGTGACGGTCCGGTCCGCTGTCAAGCTGACCGCTAGCGACTTCCGCGGCCAGCGGGGAGTTCTGGACCGTTCCATCCGTTCCGGTTGCATGGTGGAGGTCAAAGTTGTCGGATCGGGAAACAGTGCCAGAGGAGTCACATTCGGGAACCAAGCCTCACGATAAGAGCGCAGGGGTGGCGGTCGAAGAGGCGCGGCTGGAGATTCAGCACCTCAAGAAGAAGCTGTCCCACTCGGCCTGGCTTGCCCCGGTCACCATCTTTGCAATCCTCGGTCTCGTCGGATCCGGCGTTGGGCTGTTCTTGCAGTGGCGGAGCGCATCATACGACAGGCGTGAGGCTGAACTTGACAAGAAGATGGCCCAGGTCGAGACGGTAGAACTGAGAGCTCAGATTACCGGCCTCACGAAGGAGAAGTCGCAGCTCGAGGCAGATCGAGAGGACCTGAACCGCTCCCTCGGGGAGCTTTCCGCGAGAGCCGACGAAGCCGGGCGGAGACTGAAGGCGGCAGAGGCTCTTGAGGAGGAGGCGCATCGCAGCGTCGATCAAGCCCGACTTAGATTGCACGACATCGAGGCGAAGATAGTCCTTGCAAGGGATAGCGAACCGGATGAGCGCAGAATTCGCCTCCAGGAGGCTTCAGATTCAGTGAGAGGGGCCTTGGAAGAACTGCCGATCTCACCGAGGGCCACAGCTGCCGTTGCGACTTGGAACATCCGTGACTCGGCCGACGAGCGACTTGCACTTGTCGCAAGCGGCCTCGCCGACATGGACGCGGACGTCAACGTGTTGATTGAATCGCCGGACGAGGAGCAAATGCGCCTGCTTATGAACTACCTCTCCAGTGATGGCCTGTGCTTCCGTTACTTTGTTCTTGAGCAAACTGCGTCCGACAAGATTGCCGTCGTGTACCGGTGCGGCACGGACGTCGAAGCCACGAACCTCACCAAGGTGCCAGGCTCGAACAACGGTAATCGCTTCCTAAGAGAAGCAGTCGCAGCCGAAATGAGAATTGGCCAGTTCGACTTCGTCTTGATTGCCGTTCATATGAAGGCAGGGCGTTCGTCGGCGAATCGAGAGATTAGAAGCCGCCAAGCCAGCGCGATCGCGGACTACATCGAGGAGGTCACTGGTGGCGCTGAGAAGGACATCCTGGTCGTCGGCGACTACAACATGGTCCCGCCGTCGGACACGTCGGACAATGACCGCGAGAACTTCGAGGTGATGGGTTCTGACGGCTTCCTCCGGTTCATATCGTCGGAGGACCTTGTCGGCCAAAGTTCTCACTTTCGGCGCGACGCCGGAACCGGTAGTCTGATTGACGGGTACGCAGTCTCAGCCGAGTACACGTCGGAGTACGTCAGCGGTAGCCTCCGGATTTTCCCGATGAATCGAGCGCTAGGCATGAGTCTTATCGCGTACGTCTGCGAGGTGTCTGACCACCTTCCACTTGTGGCACGCTTTCGCATCACTTTTGATGATGACTAGGGAGAATGACTTTAGGGGGAATGTTGTGCCACGGCAGCCGGACTGCCACGGCCGTGCGACTCCGAGCGCGAGGGGCTGAGCCCCCAACGGCCGATCGGGCGCGAGGCGACTATCGCGAAGCTCGCCGCGATCGACTCAGGCTTCCAGGCGAAACTCCGCTTGGCCGTCGGCGATCGTTCTCGTCAAGGGCGAGTGCGACACCGTGGACGACGAGGGCTGAAGAGAGCCACGACACGATGCAATGAAACCCCGCCCCCTCACCATCGTGCTCCTGTTGCTCGCCGGGGCGGTGGTGAACGTGGGTGTGGCGTGGGGGCCGTGCCCGTAGCTGCACTGTAGACGAGCCGCGCGGGACGGTCAGTCGTCCTGCTCGTTCGAGTTCACTTCATCGGGTACCTAACAAAGCGGCGGGGCGCAAAAGAAACAACCCCCGCTATTAGGAGAGGTTGCTTCTAAGGTGCGTCGCGTCGGACGGTATCAACTGCGGACGATCCGTCAACCGGCGTACAGCCGCGTCGCCCCTTCCCGCATCTCATTGAACTGCACCTGAGCGTACATATTTGCGGTGACGACGGGCGATGAGTGGCCGAGCTGCTGCTGCACCTGCTTGAGATTCTTCGTCTTGGCCAGAAGGTGAACCGCCATCGTGTGACGGGCGGAGTGGATCGACAGCTCCCGTGGCAAGCCTGCTCGTTTGATCGCCACCTTCCAGAGCTTCTGCATCCCGGAGACAGTCATCGGTCCACGTTTGCCGCAGAAGAGCGCTGAGTGAACGGCCGTACACTCGCCGGCGAACTTCTTCCAGTCGATGAACTGCCGGAGGTGTTTGACCAGCTCGGGCGGGATCGCCAATGTCTCGGCGACGGCCCGGCGTCGCTTGGTTCGGTGGACATGGAGCGAGGATCGGCCAGAGCTGAGGTCGCTGACACGGAGCTGGGCGATCTCGTTCACCCGGAGCCCGGTCAGCATCGCGGTGTCCACCAGCGCCCAGGCAACAACGCCTTGGCGTGCGCCACGCTCAAGATCAGTGATCGCCCAGGCTTCCGTCGTGGTGCGGAGTCGCTGAGCTTCGCCGGCATCGAGATATTTCGTGCGATCGATCGCCATGGTGATGTCTCCTTCAGAAAAGGGTTATCTGTTCTGTCCAGTATAGTGTACAGAGTCGGCCAAGGCTAGAAGAATCTTTAGCCGCTCCGCTTCTTCCTCGGCCGCTTGGCTCGCTTCAAGGCACCAAGAACCTTGTCGATCCAATCAAGGCTCGGATTCCCATGTCCATTGAGGAAACTGCTCAATCCGGTTCGAGCTACGCCAGCTCGCCGGGCCAGTTCTTTGGTGTTGAGTCCGAGCCGTTGGGCCTGGCGGTTGATCTGGTCGCGGTATTCGTTGGTGAGGCTCATTGAGGTACTGTAGCAGATATTGGACACAGAAGAACCCCGCCCCGGCGAACCGGGACGGGGAACCCTTTACTGCCCGGAGACAACCAGGCAATAAAGGGATCATACTGGATCAGGCGCTGAGCGAGAGCGGTATCAATACTCGCTCTTGAGCATGGCCACGACGCGATCGGCCGAAGTCCCGCAGGCGTAGAACTGGAATGAATCGCCCAGTTCATCGAATGGAAAATCGGTGAACGGGATCAGTTGTCGGACGGCCGGCTTGGTATCGGCGGCGGGCGTATCCCGCCAGCAGGTCAATTCGGCCGCGTTCCTGCACTTGTCGTCGAGCTTCCGTAGTTGCCAGAGCTGGAAGCCGTTACAAGCGCGGTCGAGTCGTGAGCCCTGATAGGACGCCACTGCGTCGAGCAGCCAGTACGCCCCAGCAGTCTCGGCCAAGTACAGCATCCCGTCCGTACAGACGAACGTCTTACCGCGCAACGTCGTGGCGTGATATTCCATCGTGCCACAGAATTGAGCCAGATCAGTTGAGAGTGTCATAATCGTCTCCGTGTAAAGGGTGGGCGCGAGCAACGTACCCGCGATGGAATCGGCCGCCTCACCCGTCAAGGTGAACGGCCGGAAGATCAGCCCATCATCGCGCCGGCCTGAATCTCGGCCCATGCTTCGCGGACGTTGTTATGACAGCGCTGCATGAGTTTGACGTAGTCGACTTCGGCCTTGCCGTTGAGCCCGACCGCTTGCGCGCCAGCTCGGAGCTTTGGTGCCATGGCCTTGGCCAAGCCCTGATTTGTGAGCGCGACCTTGATGCACCGGCTGAGCAGCGGCCCGGCGTCGATGTCATCCTCAAACAGTTTCGCCTGGCCGTCGCGGGTGGTGGTGAATATCAAGACAACGTGTTCGGGCAAGCGCTCAATGACGCCGAGCAGTTGACGGACGATCGCGCTCCGCAGGCCGTGCGCCTCATTGATGATCCAGGCTCGGCCGCCACGACCGAGCGAGTACAGCTCCATGTACTCGGTCATCGAATCCAGCTCGGCTTGCTTGAATTGATCGGCGGAGTCGTATTCGATCGTGTAGAACCGGTCCGCGACCTGGGCCGCAATGATCCGGGCCAGTGTCGTCTTGCCGGTCCCGCTCGATCCGCTGATCCAATAAGCGTTGCCGCCGGGCTCGCCGGCTGTGCGGATTCTCTCGATCGCCTTGGCTTGGCCGATCACGTCGTCAAACGATCGCGGCCGGCGCTGTTCGTGTAGCGGAATCACGCCGCCACCTCATCATCGACCGGGATCGACTCGACACGGATCGAACCGTAGCGGTATCGGGGATCAGGTCCGCCGCGGCCGTACGATCGGCATCCGCACGTGTGATACCACTGCATCCGTTTGGGCGACCATCGGAAACCAGCGTTCTTGAGCATTTGACGCGTGGGGCGGTCTGGTTTGCTGGGGAAGTTGATCCATACCCAGCGTCCGACCACTTCGGCCGGCAGATGATGATCGCGACAGAACACGACCACCTGTACTTGAGTCTCTAGCTTGTCCATGAGTGTCTCCATATCAAAGGGTGAAGTAAAGGGTTCGTGTCTAATATATTGGACATGGGGCAGCGTGTCAACTACCGATTCCGAAGAAAACTGAAATCGTTACTGAGGCTGGGCCGGACCCAACAGGCCGTGCGTGATACCGCCCGCAAAGCATGTCGAAACCGGGTCCAAGGCCAGGAGTGAACGTCAAGGGTGGTGGGGGCGTAGAATCGGTGTCGAATTACCGATTATCGTTCGCGCGCGTTATGGCAATCCATCCGAACAGTCTTGCGAACCTTCGCCCCCCGTGGCAACCTGGCGAATCGGGCAATTTGTCGGGCAATTTGGCAGGGCGGAAACCCTGCGGTCTGTCGATGCTGGAGTGGATCAATCACAACTGCCATCGGCCCGAGGATGAAGTCCGGACTATCGCCGACGATAAGACACGGCCTATCTTTGAGCGAGGGGCCGCAAAGGCGTTGCTTGGAATGTTGAAGGATGGCTGGTTCAAGGGTCGGCGTGAAGGTGCCGACGACTTCGACCGCATCATGGATCGGACAGTCGGCAAGCCGATGCAATCCCTGCTCGTACAGCACACGCAGTCGGACGATCCCGAGGTATTGCTTGCGGAGCTGCGGGCGGCGATCACCCGCTCGCCTGAGCTGCTGAGTATCCTCGGTGATCGGTTGCCGGCCGAGGCACTGCCGGCCGCGGATGATGCTGGGGATTCGGCAGCTTAGTACACCCATTGGGCAGCGTAGCACCCGATTTGATGCTCGTTTGGGCGTTCTTCTGCAATACTCTACCCAACCGTCACGCACCGAATCACGCCTGAGACGTGCGCTACGGCTGTCGGGTCGTCGATCGACTCAACCGTGGTTGAGTCACCACGCACTTTCGACGTGGTTTGGGATGGCTTTGGGTTCGTGTCGCGGCTCGACTCAACGGCTGTTGAGTCACGGCCGGACGTCGATCGACTGTACGGCCGTTCAGTCGCGTCGCGCTTTCGACATGCTTTGGAGGCGGTTTGCGGCTGGTCTGGAGCGAGGCTTTGGCCCCGTGTGTGCGCAGAGGGGCCTTGACCCCAACGGGGGTCGGCGGCGGGGCGGGGGGTCCACCCTCAGTATTCCGGCTCATTTCCAAAGTCGCGAAGTGTGCAGTTCAGCGATGGCCCAGCTCGCGGTCTGCTGAGCGTGAGCGGATCCCCGCTGCGGCTTGTCTCAGGGTCCGGGGTATGAGGCTATGGGGATCGATCGGCACAGACGGAGTATCCGTCCCGCTCACCTGACCGCGGCTGTTCACGGTACACACCTCCCATGTAGATCGGCAGAATTTGACTTTGAGGATGGAGCTGTGGCGCGATAGATTGCGCTTGGTACACTTCGTCTGGCACCACTCAGCCCATGACCTGACGCCTGCTGTGGCTGGTGAACGATGGCCGATTGATAGGCTCCTACCGAATTGGTAGAGGAACGTAAAGGGTGTATCGCATGGCTGAAGAGCTGAAGTACAGCAGGAGAGTGACGTTGACGGACCCGGACTGCACCGACCCGCCACGGTGTTCGCAGTCATCATGTCGTAGCACGGACGTACGTGTTGAGCAGAAGGCCGGCAGCGTTTTCGTAGATTGCCAGGTCTGTCAGGACGCTCAAATGATTCCAGATCAGTTACTCACTGCTGGTGAACGTGAGTGGCTGAAACAGAATCTTTCAACTTAGGACGGCACTTCGGATCACTGAGAGCTGGCCGGTGGTGTGGAATCAGTTGAGCTTGTCGACGTGGAATCGGGTAGGCTGAATTGGCGGAAGTAGAACAGGTCGAGTGACCCCCCAAACATGCTCTGTGGCGTACTGCGAATCAGCGACTTCACCATTGCCTCGATAGTTTCACATGCCCAGCGGGCCATCGCCTTTGTTGTGACGCGATATAGCCAGCCCTTCACAGCGGGGTCACAATCAGCCAAGAGGTTTCTCGGGCCCAGCTTTTCTTCGACGAACTGCCACGGCTTCGTCTTTATCAAGCCTTCGTCAACGTACGTTGCTTCCGGCTTCGGCATGTGCAGCAGCTCATCTCGGAGTGTGAGCAGCGTCGCGTAGTCTTGGAATGGTTGAGCTTGCTGGTCGTACGGCTCATCGGTCAGGATCGTCTTGGCCAGGATGAATTTGGCCTTTGCCGAAGTGCGAGCACCGAGCTCGTTCCACATCCTGACGAACAAGGTGATGTTATCCCGACTGTCGAGCCTCTTCACGTCTTGCACGGCCAGGGCGCCAACCTCGTTTATAAAAACTTCGGCCGCTGTGGCCGAGAATACGATCGTGGCCATCGCGTCACCTTGCCCGCCTTCTAGGTCCGGCTTCTCGTCGCCAATCTTCAGATAGGCATGGACGGCATAGCCAAACAGGAGATCCGCGTAGATGTTCATTGGATCGCATCTTACAGTTAGTCGTTTAGCAGGCGTTCCAATTCGCCTATGCGTCTTGACAGATGAGACTCAAACTTCGTGATTCCATACATAAGGTCGATGTCAGCGCCGGATGCAGTCGGGTCATCATCGACTCGGGACCAACTGATGAACGTCGTGAACACCGCCTCTTGGATGGATTGATTGTCTTTCTGCCACCGAAACGCACTATCCCTTGCGACCTTTATCCGTGCCCGGAGTGGTTCAAATCGAGCGTCCCTGAAGACCTCTAGCTCATCAATTGCGTCCATAAGATGCTGCCCGGCCACGTCGATCACACTACGTGCCTCTACACGGTCCTTCAGCTCGCCAATACCTGTCAAGATCGACTTGAGCCGTTCCAAGTCGTTCTTTCTCGTATCCAAGAGCCTGTCGTGAGCAATCCTCAGTCGATGGAAAGCGAACAGCGTTCCAACGAAGAGGCTCACCGCGATGATCGCAAGCCACAAGGTGGGTGAAATATCGATTACGGGCTGTCCATCTTCGTTCTTCCATATACCCTGAGCGATCGCAATCACTGTGTCGACCGCGGCGATCACAACCCAACCCCAACCACAGGTGACGATCAGTGATTGAATCGATCGCCTGGCTTGTGTCGGAATTATCAGCACAGTCCGACGTACTGCGACACCCATCCGCCTGGCTCGATTCGGCATCCCCCCATCCTACCGCGATTCGCGTCCGGTGCGTGATCACACCTTGCCTTGTCCACTCTTTCCCTCTTAGCCAACATCCCGGGCAGGATTGCCGCCCCTAGAGTGAGTTTCTTCTACATCCACGGGAAAGGCTTGGTTCCAAGCGCCGGCAGTTCCCAGTCGGAGGCTGCGCGGATGGTGATGTACAGGGTGCAGGCGATCGTGTAGCAACTCAGAATCGGACGAATGAACAATCCTACCCGAAACACGCGGCGAGGTATTGATTCATCGCTCAGTTCATCGTGCTCAATGCGAACGAGCCATCGGCGGGCGAGGATGTACATGACGATCGCGATCGCCGAGTTGATGACCATCGCCACCTGCCACCACTGAATCTCCGCCGGGGCGACATACAGTGAGAGAACCTGGCGCAGTGGCGTCGCGTTCCACCAGACTGTGAAGCTGGCCCATTCGTTGAAGAGGACAATCTTGGCCGCAAAGCCGATGATCGCTGCGATCGAGACCCAAAGCACAATCTTCGTGATCGGATCGCGTAGGTAGATATCGAGGTATGTGCGAAGTGGTTTGCCCGCTCCACGAACGGAATGCATCGCCCAGAGCAGGGGAAACCAGATGATCGCGGTGGACTTGAGCGACCAGCGGTAGGCAAATGTGGGGACTACTATGAGCAACGCAATGACGAGAGCGTACAACCATATCAGCGCTTGTGGGAGGTTGCGGGGAGTCGTTCGAAAGACCCCTTCGATCATACCGGGGATATCAAATGTGGGCCGATGCGCAGCAGGCACGTTGTCGGACGCGGGTAGTATGTCCGGCCACTTCTTCGAGTCGAGAACAACCGTCGCATTCGTCCAATTGCCCGGAATCGCTGCGAAAGCGACAAGTGGTTGCCGAACGAGTGTCGCCACCCATGCCGCCATGCGGGCAACCAAGAAGATCGTTGGCGGCCAAAGCAAGACCAAAATCACCACAGGCACCAGCAGTATCGCTTTCCGGAACAAGCCAACCTCGTCTGTGTAATCGACCAGCAATCCGGTCGGCTGCATGAGCTTCCCTACGATTTGAGCAACCCGTACGCACGACTCATCCGTTCGCATCAGCAGGAGCGGCGCGATTGATGCCCCGATCGCAATGTGGAGATAGGTGTCCCATGTGACGGCGATCCAGATGGACACACCCATCGCGGCCAGTGTTTCGGCGATGGCCAGCACACTCGGCTGGTTCGCTCTGATGCTCTCGGGGCTTGACACCCACCGAATGGCCATGTCTGGATCATACCAACCAACATTTCCCAACTGACCTTCGCCCGATCGAACTGGCCGTTATCGTTGAGGCGTGTCCTGCGCTGCCGAGGGCGATCCGCACGGCGATCCTGGCGATGGTGCGGGCGTACGGGCCTAGCATCTCGTGGCAGAAATCATCCGGGTCAGGTTTCACGGCGACTGATGGGGTCGAGAACCCGGTATGTACGAGGTCGAAACCACTTTCACCACGGGCTGCTAGATGACACAATGGTTTATCGACATCCTTCCAGTGCTGACGGGCCTCGCGGCCATTTGGGGGATCGTTATCACGATTGTGTTGGCGGTGCGATGGGGGGTCCAGAAGTACCGTGGCCGACACCGACTTTACGTATATGCTTCGGTTCCCCTGGTGAAATCTTTCGATCACCCAGGTGGGGCGGCACAAGAGCGGCGTTACTTCTCGATCTTCGTCGAAAATAAAAGCCCCAATCCAATCGAAGTTCTAAGCTGGGACATTGACCGAAAAAACGACGGCAAACCTTTGGTCTTAGAACATACGGACCTTCCAGCCACCCTTCCGGGTTATCGACACATGGTCATCAACGATTATTTTGCGCTCGCAAGGTTCAAGGGTATGCACATCCGCCGACTGTACGTTGTAACCGGCGGTGGCAAGAAATGGCCAATCAGCAAGGAGAATCTCCGAGAGTTTCTCCGTGATATCAACTCGTTGTCGCCTGCGCAATTGAAGCCGCCGGAGGCTGGCGTGGAGAGGACGATGTCCGAGGAGAAGGTCACCACCAGAGCGTTCTGCGAGGATTTGATCGGGTTCGGGAACGTGAGTGTCGAGGTCGTCAACACCGGGGAATGCGACGTATTCATCCGCGACGTTGTGTTGCGCCACCGCAAGTCACCGAAGGATCGAGGATTTGCCTTTGTTACCAGCGACCCGCGAGCCAATCGAGCACTCGCACCGGGGGACAGGCGTATTTACAAGTTACCTGGCGAGTCGTTCGAGAAGCCGTTGGTCCGCGTGTTACAAAAGTTTAGGGCAGAGTGCCCTGACGATGTTTGGATCGTCGTCCGGTCGAACAGGAGGGAGCTAGCCCGCATCGACGGCGCAGAGGTGATCCGCGTGATCGACGAGGTTCTATCTCGATCATCGACGAGTTGAGTTGGCGAGGCGGGTCGCCCCCCACGGCGATCGTGGCGATGGTGCAGACGATGAGATGATGGGCGACCGTTGATATCATGGCCGGGCAATGGCTCAGATTGAATCTCCAGATTCATCGCCTAACAACGAGAGTATCTCTTCGGGTCCGTTGTCGTTCTATTGGCAGTGGTGCAGAGGCACATTCACTCGGCCGTTCCTGATTGCTGATTCGCTTGCTGGAGGGCTCGCGCTGGTCGGATCGTTCATCGCGTCATTGAAACCTCAGACACAATTCCTTGCTCTTGCGTGGCAAATACCGCTCAGCGCATTTGTGCTGCTGGTACTGGTTCAGTTCATTCGAGCGCCGTACCTGATCCATCGCGCGCAGGAGCGTCGGCATACAAGCAAACTAACCGAGGTTGAGAATGAGCGCGATAGGTTGGCAGCACAGATCAAGGAGAGAATAACGGGACCGCCAGCTCACGTCGGGTTCATCAAGCAGAAATTGGCGAGATGTATCGAACGGTGCAAGCAAGCTCAACGTGGCGAGTGGCAACCAACGCACGAAGAAGCTTTTGAATGGCGTGCGAAGGTCGCGGAGTTCCTGCGTGCGGCGCTCATAAGTGGTAAGTACGCGGACGATCTATGCTCCCCCCACCACAAGCTGTTGCATTTCAAAGAAAAAGCTCAACCGTCATCGTTCCTTGGTCTGGCCTATAAGTCTCTTTCATTCACCTATGACCACGTTAGACCCGATGAAATCGCGCCGGACTTCGAGATACAGAAATGGGATGATTGGGAGCCGTAGGCGTTAGACATCGCTCAAATCGCAACCCAGCAACTCCGCCAGCGCGCACAGCGCTCCCAGCAGATCCGTGTGGTTGACGGGGGTTTCACCCGGCCGAACCGGTCTCAGTCGTTGACGGTATTACCACTATGCCGACCCACGCTTGGACCGACGTAGCCCAACGACTCTTGGCGGAACCGGACTTCGTGTCACATCTTTGTGATTTGTTGGGTCGTCCGCAGCGGCAGCTAGAGGCGATCGCGGACTCGATGAATGTTTGCCGGCACCGCCGCGCGGCGGCGATCCTGACGAGGCAGATAAGGGCCAACTCTGAGACGAATGAGGTGAACCAGTTCGTCAAATTGCTCTATGAACTCGACGACGCGATCAAGCGTGAGGCGCAACCGTAGGATTTGACGACTCGGCGACCTAGCGGTCATCGATCAAGTCGCTGGAGGTCGAGCACCTGCACTGAATATCAAGATCGTGGGCCGAGTGGAGATCTCGGCCACCTGTTTTCTGATGCGCGCCAGGAGATCGCCATCAATCGCACCGGGGGATCGCTTAGCCCCAAAGACGGCGAGGCACGGTGCTCGCGAGAGTCTATAATGCCGTAACGGGTTGCCGGGTAGCTTCCGGCCACAGGCGTTGCTTGGCGATGGCTTGATCGTCCACCATCGCCAGTCAACGCGGCCCGGTTAGGACGATAAGACATGGCGAAGAATGACACGAGGAAAATCAGCAAATCGCTCCAAGAGGGTTTGCATGGTCTTTATGGTCAATTGATCGAAGCCACGGAGGCTCTCGACGCGCGAGTCTACAAGCGGGTGTACTATGAAATTGTACGCTTGACTGAAACGGTCGTTGCTGCGTTCGGTTCTGATCCACATCCGACAGTTATCGAATTAGGGGAGAACATAAAGCTGGCGCAAGACTTGTTTGTCGATGTTGCAACCGCTCGCTCGCACAACTATGTGCCAGTTAGACCAGCTCAGAATCGATCTACGAACTCGATCATGAGTCCTAATTATTATCGTGCTGGGGAATTCTCAGGGCCAGGCTGCACGGCTGGTCGTGATGCTCTTGAGCAACCCATACGGCTCGATCAGCTCAAGCTTCGCAGGGACCGCTTGAAACGGCTACCCGTGACGGCAATGAGCGTGAGCATGGCCAACGACATCATCCGAGATTTGGCTGAGACCCAACCTGGGTTTGCAGACAAGACCGCTAGGGAAATGGCGATCAAGGTCGGCTGCTCGGCGGGTACGATCACGAACACTCCTTGGTGGAAGGCCAGAATGGCGGCCACTGGGCGCGGTAAGGCAAAGCCAAGGGCTAGGGCCCCATCCGAACGACCACTGACCCACAAGATTCTCGCGGCAAGGCCAGACGGCAAAGCAGTTGACCTAAATGACCCCGATCTGGGTGATGACGAACTCCAATCTCTGCTCGACGCATCCGCGGAGGACACCAAGGAACAGGACGCTCGCTACACCGCCCGGCAAGCGGCGAAGGGACGCTAATTTCCTTGTTCACGATTCCTGTTCACGTCGCTTTTCGTGAACAGGATCGGGCCTTCCGATAGCACCAACCTCGATTTTCGCCTGTTCACGTGAATAGCAGGACACAAGGGTAAGACCTGTGGAGTGCATTCACGATGAACGCTTGCGAACCTCAACTCCTAACCCCTGGCCGGATCGCGAAGAAGCTGGATACGCCGCTTCATCGAGTGTTGCATGTACTGCGCACACGCGAACATATCCGGCCCATTGCTCGCTCTGGGAACATTCGAGTCTTTGACCAAGCGGCGCTGGCGATGATTCGCCACGAGCTTCACGCGATCGACGCGCGCCTGGATCACCAGCAACCGGTGTTTTCACCAACCTAGAGGGAGCAAGGCTGTCGCCGGCCTACCCAGCCGAAAGGGCGACAACCAAAGGAACGAACCAATGGACTATACGAACCGTGCAGACGAATTGCTAGCAGCGGCGGCGGCGGAAGGCCGGGTAGCCGTTTTCTCCGGTCTCGCCGACGATTTGCTTGCACAAATCGAAGACGCCGATGCGGTCACCGGGGAATTGTTGCGAAACGAGGCCGTGAGGCTGCTGGGGATCTGTCACGAGATCGTTCACCTGCTGAGCCTTGGTGATATCAAGGCCGCACACCGCCTCAGCGTCGGCAATGCAGATGAGGGCGGAGACGTGCTGGGGGTGGCGGTGTGAAGGCAGATCGATTCGCACCCAAGCTCGGTACCGGTCTCTATATCGGCGATTGCCGCGAGCTCCTGCCCAGGCTCGAGGCCGACCATGATCGCGGGCCATTGAAATTCCCACGTGCCCTGAACGAGATTTTGTAATGGAGAGCTGATCGTGAGCAATAGCGCCGATTCCAAAGTCCAACCCCTCAAACTCGACCAGATTCGTATCGACGGCGGTACCCAGGTTCGGGTCGAGATCAATGATGATGCGGTCGCCGAGTATGCCGAGGCCCGTAAGGCAGGAGACATTCTTCCTCCGATCATCGTGTTCTTCGATGGATCGGACCACTGGCTGAGCGATGGATTTCATCGTTTCTTTTCAGCCAAACATAACGGATCGAACTCCATTCGTGCCGAGGTCCGCCCTGGCACGCGGCGGGACGCGATCTTGTTCGCCGTCGGATCGAACACCGTGCATGGACTCCGCCGAAGCAATGCGGATAAGCGCCATGCAATCGAGACGCTGCTCAAGGATGAGGAATGGGAGAAGAAGTCCGATCGGTGGATCGCTGAGGCAGCGCATGTAAGCGATCACCTTGTCGCAGATGTTCGGGCTCAGGTGCGAGAACGCGCACCTGAAAACGGTACTGGTGGTACCGACAATGGCGATTCTGGCACTAGAACGGGTCGCGATGGTAAGCGATACCGGGTCACAAAGAAAACTCACCGGAAGGTGACTCGAACCGCCGCCTCGAAGCAGGAGACCGACGACGAAGAGGTGAACGACGGTCTTGGAAACCCAGTGACCGACAAACGACTCCGGCCGGCGTTCGAGATTGCCCAAGAACTCGGCCGCATGGTGCGGCAGGTCAGCACGATCCGAACTTTCCTCAAGGAGAAGGTGGTTGGTACGGATATCGGTTCGCGCCTAGTCGCCGAGGATCTACGTCACTGGGATACCGAGCTGGACGACCTTCACAGATTCCTCAAGTTCGCGCGTCCTCATGCAGTCTGCGTCTACTGCAAAGCCTCCGACAGGAAATGTCCAGCCTGTAAGGGCCAAGGGTGGATCAACAAGATCAGCTACGACCAAGCGCCTGCGGAGAAGAAGCCGAAATGAACCTCCGCGATTATCAAACTACGGCGGTCGAAAGGGCGATCGAGGCATTTGATTCCGTGCGCTCGGCACTTTGGGTCATGCCAACGGGTTCCGGAAAAACGATCGCTTTCGCTGATCTCACTCGTCGGATGGAGTCTAACGGTCGAGCGATGGTCATGGCCCACCGAGACGAGTTGATCCGCCAAGCGGTCAACAAACTCACATTAGTCACCGGCCACGAGCCGGACGTGGAGAAGGCCGAATACTGGGCGGACCAGAATCTCATGGGGCTTGCGCCCGTGGTCGTCTCATCGGTCCAGACGCTCAACGCAGGGATGAACGGACACGGCCGCATGACTCGATTTCACCCTGAGCGGTTTGGGCTGTTTGTAATTGATGAAGCCCACCACGCCACCTCTCCGACCTACCGCAAAGTCCAGGACCACTTCAATCAAAACCCGAATCTCAAAACACTTGGCTGCACCGCTACGCCCGATAGAGCTGACGAAGAAGCGCTCGGCCAAGTGTTTGATGAAGTAGCATTCGTCTATGAATTGATCGACGCGATCAATGACGGATGGCTTGTCCAGATTGAACAACAGTACGTCCAGATCGACGGGCTCGACTTCTCAGAATGTCGCACGACAGCCGGCGATCTGAACGGCGGTGATCTTGACGCCATCATGCGTTTCGAGAAAAACCTGCACGGCGTTGTGTCACCGATGCTCGATATTGTCGGGAATCGCAAGACGCTGATCTTTGCGACCTCGGTTGCACACGCCGAGCGGATGTGCGAGATCATCAATCGGCACAAACGAGATTCAGCCTGCTTCATCCAGCACAAGACACCCAAAGATGATCGGCGACGCATCCTCGATGACTATCGAGACGGATGTTTTCAATTCCTGTGCAACGTCGGTATTGCTACTGAGGGGTTTGACGATCCCAGTATTGAAGTGATCATCATGGCACGCCCCACCAAGAGCAGGTGTCTCTATGCGCAGATGGCCGGCCGCGGTACGCGACCGCTGGACGAGATTGTCCCGTTCATCAATGACTGTGAGCAGGCGGAGTCTCGACGCACGATCATCAGCGGGAGCCCGAAGCCGTCGATGCTCGTGATCGACTTCGCCGGTAACTCTGGCCGACACAAACTCGTTTGCACCGCGGACATCCTCGGCGGTCGAGAATCAGACGAAGTTCTAAGGCGTGCGCAGAAACGAGCGAAGGAAGCTGTTGGCCCGACCAACATGACAGCAGAAATCCTGACTGCGCGCAACGAGCTTGAGCAAGAGGCGAAGGCTAGGCGGCAGTCAATCGTGGCGGTTTCGTCATATCGAACACGAGAGATCAGTCCGTTCGACGTATTCGACATGACACCTGAACGTGAACGCGGCTGGCACAGAGGGCGAATGCCATCTGAGAGGATGAAACAAGTTCTTCGTAAAGCCAAGATCGACGGCGTCGAAGGAATGACGTTGACTGCGGCGGGACAGATGATCGAAGAATTGAAGCGGCGCTGGGATAACAAGCTATGTACCTACGCACAAGCCAAAAAGCTCGCGGAGTTCGGCGAGGATGGGGAGTGTACGTTTGAGGAAGCGAGCGCAAAATTAGACGCCATCGCTAGGAACGGATGGAGGGCGCTATCCGCATGACCCGTCTGGAAGCCGAGGCTAAGGCATCGCCGCTGCTCAGTCATGCGTTGAGCTATCAACGCTTCGGATTCTCTGTGATTCCGGTCCACGGGAAAGAGCCCACGGTGCGTTGGAAGCAGTACCAACGACGGCGCCCAATCGAGTCGGATCTCCGGAGGCTCTTCGCCAGCGATGACGCGACCGGCCTGGCCGTGATCTGCGGTAATATCAGCGGCGGGCTCGTCGTCCGCGACTTCGACGATGAAGATGCCTACCTGATTTGGAAACTCAGTCACCAGGAACTTTCCGAGGTTCTTCCGACGGTGAAGACGGCGCGGGGGTATCACGTCTACTTTTCCAATTGCCATCGCCGGATTACGAAGTTTGACGATGGAGAACTTCGAGGTGCCGGCTACATCCTGGTTCCACCGTCAATCCATCCAACCAGCATCACTTACGAGTGGATCAACCCGCTTCCGGACGGACCTCTACCTGAAATCAACCCGTTTGCGGTGGGGTTGGGGAAGCGATACAGAGCAAGCAGAGCAAACAGAGTAGTAGAAGAAGAAGAGGACACCCTTACTTGCGCTTGCTCTGTATCGCTAACAGAGGCGATCTCAAAAACTCTTCCCCGGCGTCCAGGTGAACGGAACCGCCGGCTGCTTTCTTTCTGCCGGGTCCTGAAGTCGATTCCATCTGTGGCAGATTTAGATGTCATGGCGTTGCAGCCTTACGTTTCAGAGTGGTTTCGCAGAGGCAAGCCGTTCATGTCTGGTGAACACGACGAAGACGACAACTTCGCAGAGTTCTGCTACGCATGGGGTCGTGTGAGATTCTCGATCGGCAATGGACCTTTCGCAACCGTCCTAAGACAATTGGAAACAACGCCGTTGCCTGGCATCGCAGAGCGATTCTCCTCGCCTAGTACGAAACGTTTGATTCACGTCTGCCGCGAGTTGCAATGTGCAAGCGGCGATGCCCCGTTCTACATTTCCTGCTCCACCGCTAGCGAAGTCATTGGCCTCGGACGTATGGCTGTGTGGCGTAGGCTTAGGCTGCTCGTGGATTGCGGCATCATCGAAATGGTGCAGCCGGGGACAAAGACAAGAGCAGCGCGATATCGCTACCTCTCGTCAGATTCGGCTTCGCTAGATGGGGGTTCATCCAAATGACCGCTGTGTCTGTTCCCATCGCGTTGACGGCAAGGGATGCAGCGGCGCTGGTTTCGATATCCGTTCGCACGTGGCGGCGGTGGGATTCGGCGGGCTTGTGCCCAGCACCGATCAGGGTCACGATCGGTTGCGTTCGATGGGATCGACAGGAAGTGGTTGATTGGTGGTCAGCGGGCGCACCGCCACGGGTGGAATGGGAGCGACAGCACCATCTCCAACGAGCACCCGCATTAGCTTGAAGGGCGATGGCCGAGGGTGATGAGGATGAATTGATCCGGACCCGGCAATGATGATTCGGCTCCAAGAACATGGCGGCGCGAGAACGTGGTGCTTCTATACCAGATTCAAGGGCTGGTATGATGCCTCGATCACCAAACTTGATCGGAGGTGTTCTGTTATGTGGCACGCTATCAAACCAATCATGCTGCCAGTCGTTGTCTTGGCAGCGGAATACGTTGCGATTCAGAAAAAGTGGATGGAGAACGAAATGTTCATAGGCTTTTTCGTCGGCCTAGGGGCATTCTGGCTTCTATGGGCCATCCTCGGCAATAAGGCCATCATCGGAAAGATGCCGTGGCTGAGAGAATGGGCGCCTTTTCTTGATCCGTCTGGCCGGGCGCTATCAGAAGCGGAACTCCGAAAAAAGTATGTCAATGGCAAGACCTTTCGTCTTGTGGACATAGCAATCGATGGTCGAATCATCGGGCGAACGTTCGATGACTGCGTGATACTCGGTCCCGCTGTCCTGGCGGCTTCGGCATTCACAACGATGCGTAATCCTCATTGGCATGCGAGGGATCGAGATAGCCTCTTCTTTGAGGTCGGAACCAAGCAGAAGGACGGGCTTGTAGTTGCTGATGACTGCACCTTCAATAATTGCACGTTCCGTGACATAGGAGTTGCCGGGTCGAACAGGGCGGAATTTGAGGAGCAGCTTACGTTGGTTGACGACTCTGAGACGAAGCCGGTTGTAAACAAGTAACGCTTTGTACTCAACGTCCCCCTTGACACCGGGGACGGATGAGGTATCGTGTGAGTGTCGGAACCAGTGACATTCCCGACAAACAACCGAAGAGCTGTGCCGTCCGGGTGCTGGCGAGTTTCCGTCACTGGTTCCACGCTGGTCCGGACGGCACTGCGCATAAGGAGAGTCAGTGATGCCGCGCAAACCTAAAGACTCGGACAAAAGGCAAGCAGCAGTAGCCTCATACATTGGGGACGACTCGCGGCCACGGCTACGAGTGACGGATGGCAATCACGAATGCCTCGAAGTAAGAACAGTGCCGGCAGGTGTCATCAAACAAGAAAACGAAGTGTTGCTTCTGCCACTGATCTACGTTCCTTGGTCGCCAACAGACGGATTTGCTGGTTTGCGGTTTTTCGCCGGTGACCGCCTCGCAATGCCCGCTCATTGGTCACCTAGCGATCTGCGTAAGTCGATGGTGGAAACGAAGCTGACTGGTGATTTCACGATGGTGTTGTACGAACCGAAGCGCATCTGTGGAGAGCCGAAACCGCTTCCGAAGCCAGTCAAAAAAGAATCACGCCTTGCCGAAACCGAATCCTGTTTGTGGTCGCATCCACACGAAAGGCGGCACAGACTAACGCGGCCTCGGCCGCACCCCGGTCAGCGTCCACCCGTCGGCCGGGGTTTCAACGGAAGGACGATCCAATGAGTAGACGACGTAACAGCGAAGGTTTCAGAGTGTTCCAACCTGAGTACACCGCGCGCAGCGGGAAGAAGCGCCGATCGCCGCGACATCACGTCGAGTTCAGGGATCACAACAGCATCCGTCGCCGGCTCCCAGCGTTCACCGACTACTCGGCCTCGGTGAGCTTCGGACGCAAAGTCCGGGAGCTTGACGATCTTCGGGCCGTGGGCGAATCACCTCGCGGGGATCTCGCCCGATGGGTCGATGGTCTGACCGACGACGTGCGCGCGAAGCTGATCGACTGGAGCATCCTTGATCAGCGGGCCTCGATGATGACGCTGCCGCTGGCTGAACATATCGAGGACTGGCACCAAAGCATCCTCAACAATGGCCGAACCAAGACGCACGCGGACCGCTTGAAAACCCAAGTCTCCCGGCTCATCACAGCTTGCGGGTTTGCCCGGTTCGCTCGTATCACGGAGTTGGAGGTGCAGACCTACCTCAGCGGTCTGACCTGCTCGGCCCAAACCCGGAACCACGCCGCACACGCCGTCAAGCAGTTCTCGACGTGGATGGTGCGACACGGTCGAGCAACACAGTCGCCCGTCTCGGGCCTTGAAATGCTCAACGTCCGGGCCGACCGGAAGCGTGTCCGCAGAGCACTGGGCCTGGACGACCTGATCAACCTGCTCAACGTGACCCGCCACGGACCGACCCGAGGAAAGACGACCGGGATCGAGCGATCGCTGATCTATTGGGTGGCCGTCGAGACGGGCCTCAGAGCTTCGGAGCTTCGCTCCCTCACCGCCGGCAGCTTCGACCTGGTCGCCACACCGCCGACCGTCACGGTCGAGGCCGGCTTCAGCAAGCGGCGCCGGCGGGACACGCTCTCGCTGACCGATGACCTGGCCGCTGCACTTCGAACACACCTCGCCAGCAAACTCCCGAGCGCGGCCGCGTTCACAATTCCCGGACGCACCGCCGAAATGCTCAAAGCCGACCTCAAGCGAGCGAAGATTCCATATCGTGATCCGGTCACCGGCGAGTTCTACGACTTCCACTCCCTGAGATACCAGCTCGCCACGAACCTTGTCCGAGGCGGTGCTCACCCGGCCGTCATGCAGGCCAGGATGCGGCACTCAACGGTCCGGCTGACAATGGATATCTATGCCAGGGTTGGCAAGGACGGCCAGACAGCCGCCCTCGACGCCCTGCCACGTCTGTCCGTGGGGGCGTGAACCGAACGACAACTCAGATAACTGCTAAGTCGTCGTCAGGCGGGTTTTCTTGTGGATCCATGAACGGGAAGGCAATCGGGACACTGAACTTCAACCGGCTGATAGAACTACTCTCCGCCGTGGATGATCCCTTCGCCCCGATCCCAAACACGCCGGCTACAACACCAATCCCAGCCTTAGCTTGAGTTCCTTCAACCACGGTCACAGCAACATCGAAATGCACTGTTTCGGCTGGACGAAGCCCCGTTCCAGACACGATCACTGGTCGTTTATCCCCGCCTGGCGAACGCACCCGAGGGTTGATCACCCCACCGTGCTCCCCTGCCCTTTCCTCCGCGGCTTTGACTCCGGTCAAGATTTGGGTGAGTGACTCAGTGATGAATTCCTGTAGTTCCATAGCCCGGGAGCATACCAGACGGATGCCGTGCAGGTGTGGCACGTGGCGCTTGCGCCATGCTTGCGCAAGACGTGTCTGCTCTTGGCATCTACTGACACGACATGCCACCTAGCAACCCCGCTCACACTACCAATACAGTGGATTCGTGTGATGGCACCGGTATACAATACGCCGAGCGTCATCACTGCCGGACGGTTGAATCGTCGGCGATGGAGGACTTGCGGATGCGAAGTTTCAGCCGATTCATGGTGTGGATGTTGGTCATGGCGTCGATGGGATCGGCGGCCCACGCTCAGGTGGTGCTGAACATGCCGCCGCCGAGGTCAAAGCAGCCGCAAACCGTCGTCGATACGTCGCCCGGGTCGGTGGATAAAGCACCGGTCAACCCCCAAGCGCAAGCGCTGGTCCCGCCGGCCGATCCCGCTCGCGTCGGCAATGTGGCGCTGGCTCGTTACGCGCAGGCCCGCGCCCGGCCCCGCCCTGGGTACGGCTACCGCGGACGGTACGGGCGACCGTACGGCTATTACGACCCGTACTACTATGGCTACTACCCGTTCAACTTCGGGTTTGGGCATTTCAGTTTCGGCCACCATTTCCACCACCACCACGATATGGGGATGGGCGGCGGCGGCGGAGACTAAGGCCGAGGTGTCGTCCCGGCCGGTTCAATCGAGTCGTTGACCTGTTCGGCGATATCAGCCGGCCCCTCGATCAGCGACCGATGACGAGCGATCTGACGGCGTAGTTCAGCCCCGCCATCGACACCAACGTGTCCCCGCCAAGTAACCGCCTCGATGCCTTCTCCTGCCCCTCGATGCCTCGATGCCACGATGCCATCTTTAAGAAAAGCCCCCGGCGAAGCTTTCGCGGCCGGGGGCGCTTCCGGGGGTCCGGGGGCGGGGTTCAATCATCAAACGGATCGTCGTCCGGGCAGGTGTGGATGTCCACGCAGTTGCACCTACTGCAATGGTCCAGGTAGTGAATCATCCAGCACAGGTAGTTGTCCTTCTCCGCCTGGGTGCCGGTTTGCATCTTGTCCACGAAGTCGTCCCAGTGGTCCATGGTGAGACAGACGTTGGCCAACTCGTCCGCAAGCGACAGCGGAGGCGTCCCTTCCACACACGGGCACAAACCCCAGTTCACCAGCAGCGACAGCAGATCGCTCGACCCGACAGTGCAGTTGTCGTCAAAGTCAGCCGGGCAATCGTTGCAGTCGGCGCACGACCCCCAATTGACGAGCAAGCTGAGCAGGTCAGCGGCGTCCACCACGTAGTCGCCGTTGACGTCCCAGGGACACGGACACACGCCGTCGAAGATATACGCGGAGCCGGAGCTGGTGCCGTTGTCATCGTTGAGGTGAGCCCCGACGATGGCGAGATCACCGCTGATGGAGACGAAGAAGCCGAACTCATCACCCGCGGCGGCGTCGGAGGCGGTGATCTTGTCGTTCTCCGTGGCGTTCTGCCAGCCGGTGGGTGGCTCTCGGAACAGATACGCGGACCCGACGGCAAAACCGTCGTCCTTGGCCCCCACGATTACCCCCTCGCCCCGGATAGACACGGAGGTGCCGAACTCGTCGGAGTTGGCGCCATCGAAGGCGGTAAGCTTGGCGGTCTGACCCCACTTGTCAGGGCCGCCGGCGTCGCGTTCGAAGATGTACGCCGAACCGATGAAGCTGTCATCGCCAATTGCGCCGACGACGGCCGTATCGATGCTGATGGCGACGGAGAAGCCAAAGAAATCGAACGCTGCCCCACCGAAGGGGGTGAGCTTGGCGGTTTCGGTCATGTTCACCCAGCCGCCCGGCGGCTTTACGAACACGTACGCGGAGCCGGAGAGGCTGCCGTTGTCGTCGTCGCCGTCCGCGCCAACGAGGGCGGTGTCGCCGCTGATGGAAACGGAGAGGCCGAAGAAATCGGCCGCGGCGCCGTCGGAGGCCGTGAGGATAGCGACCTCGTTCCAAACGCCTGCCCCATCGCGCTCGAAGATGTACGCCGCCCCCACGTTGCTGCCCACGAGCGGAGCTCCGATCACGGCGAGGTCGCCGCTAATGTCCACCGACCGTCCGAAGCTGTCGCTGGTCGCGGCGTTGGAGGCGGTGATTTTGGTGACCTGACCCCACAGGTCGGTTCCGCCTTGGTTGCGATAGAAGATGTAGGCGGAACCGGAGTTACTGCCGTTATCGTCATTGCGCCGGGCGCCAACGATGGCGAAGTCGCCGCTGATGGCGACCGAGAAGCCGAATAGGTCGCCCTCGTCGGCATCTTCAGCCAACAGCTTGTGGACCTCACCCCAGTTATCCGTCCCGCCGTAATCTCGCTGGAAGATGTAGGCCAAGCCCGAATTGTCTCCATCGTCGTCGTTGAAGGGCGCGCCGACAACGGCGGTGTCGCCGCCGATCGAGACGGAGAAGCCGAACTCGTCCTCCGCGGCGGCGTCGGAAGCCAGCAGCTTGAGAACCTCGCTGGGCTGACCCCAGGCCGGTCCGGCCGCGACCAGGACCACCAACGCCGTCGTGACCACCGGGCCGATCAGTCGTTTGTTGAATCTAAATACGTTCCGTGTCATGATGAACACTCCTAAGAGGGGAAAGACTTTGTTTGGCGCGCCGAACGCTCGGTGCGCACTCTGTGTGAGTCCATGCCCGTTGCCGGGCATGGGCTCTTTTTCCTCCGGCCCCCGGCCCCCGGACCCCCGGATGGCTCGTCTGAGCCGTCGTGTTGTGGCGTTCTTGTCTTGCGCTGGGACCTCCTTCCAATTCCGGGGGGTGAGGGCGCACCGATCGCGCCCCACCTCGATGTGGGTTTTGGAACACTTGAGTTGTTCAGGCCATCCGTGCCCCGTCGATCGTCCGTGAACCCGATCCGAGGACTCTCATCCTCCGATCAGTCGTTTGCTCTGTTCCCACCGCAACCACAGGTCGCGGCTCTGCCCTTGGTGCCTACGTGCCTCCGTCCCTTCTCTCTGTCGCCATCTGTGTTCATCTGTGGTTATCTCCTACCCCCAATTCACCAGGAGTATCAATAAATCGCTCGCGCCTACGGTGCAATTACCATCCAGATCAGCCGGACAGTCGTCACAGTTCTCACAGCGCCCCCAGTTGACGAGCAGGATGAGCAGGTCCAAGCTATTGACCACGCCGTCACCGTTAATGTCGCCGGGAGTGGACTCACAGTCATCGGGAATGCCGTTGTCATTCTCGTCGTCACTTGTGCCGTCAAAGATGTCGCACGCGTCCGGCTCACCGTTTTTGTTACAATCGATGCCCTGCATCCCCGCAAAGATGTAGCCTTTGCCTCCGCCTTTGATCACGGCGGTATCGTCACTGAGTGACACAGAGCCGCCGAAGCTATCACCCGCGCCGGTGTCGGAGGCGGTGAACTTCTCAATTTCCCGCCACGATTTGCCGTTGATTCCAAACAGATGTACAGCTCCGGCCTCGTTGCCGGCCTCATCGTCAAAAGGAGCCCCGCCCAATGCGCTCATCCCGTCCCGGCTGAGGGAAGTCGAGCGTCCCAACATGGGAAACGGCCCCACGGGGTTGGAAGCCAACAGCTTGGCTTCGTGGACCCAGGTCTGTCCGTCGTAGCGCATCACATACGCAGCGCCGGTTTGGCCGTCATCCTGCGGCGCTCCGATCAGGGCGACGCCATCGGCGAGCGAGACCGAGAAGCCAAACCACGCGATCCATTTAGCGTCGAACGCCTGAAGCTGCTGCTCGAGTACCCAGTCTCGGGCGCCGTTAGCGTCGTAGCGAAAGACGAAGGCGGCGCCCGTTGCCCCTCCCGCATCATCGTTGACATGGGCGCCGATAAGGGCCACGTTGTCCCGGATGGAGACGGAGACGCCGAACAGGTCGTCCTCCTCGGCATTGGGGTCGGTGAGCTTGGCTTCCTCGATCCATCGGGATGTATCGGGATCATAGCGAAAGACATACGCCGACCCGGATTGGTCGAGGCCGTCGTTTTCATCGTCTCGAGCCCCGATGAGAACGACGTCGCCGTCGATAGCCACGGACCACCCGAAGATGTCGCCCATATCGCCATCGGAGGCTGTGAGTGTCGCCTCGTGCTCCCACTTCGTTGTGTCGGGATTATAACGGAAGATGTACGCGGCCCCGCTCTGGAATTCCGGAGCATCGGCATGGTGAGCGCTGACCACGATCACATCGCCGCTTACC
>JAZFYE010000340.1:0-13528 GCA_036475395.1 Phycisphaerales bacterium | reverse complement strand
AGGCGTGATCCAGCCCATGCCGGTGATGACGACGCGCGGGTTGTTGTTTTGATCGATCATGGGATATTTGTTGCCACCCGGCGTTTGTTGCCACCCGGCGCCGCCCGCAAATTAGTCCATGCCCCTGAGCACCAGCGCGACGTTCTGCCCACCCTGGCTCGTCGTAAATACCAGCACATGCCGCAAATCAGCACTTCGAGACGGCGCGGCGTCGGCGTTCAGGCCGTCGGCACCGGTCGTATTCAACCGCGCCGGCAGCGCTTGGGTCTTCATCGCCTTGGCCGCGACGGCGACGGCGACTCCACCCGCCCCAGCGTTGCAGTTGCCGGCATTCGGCACAGTTGTAATCATCGGGATCTGGGCCGCCCGCGAGCCGAACACCCGCTTGATCGCCGCCGATTCCGCCTGATCGATCGCGGCGATACTAGAACCAAACGGCACCAGCGCGTCAATTTCGTCAGGCGACCGGCCCGCCTGTGCCAGGGCGATCTCGATTGCGTCAGCGATGCCTCCACCGTCCCGCTCCGCCTCCAGCCCTGTCGCATCGGGACATTGTGACTGCGTCGAGGCAAAGCCCACGAGTTCGGCGTACGAATCGGCGCCGCGAGCCTCGACGGAATCCAACGCCTCGAGCACGAAGATACCCCCGCCCTCGCCGATCACGCTTCCGCGCGCGTTCGGATCGAAGGGCCGAACCACCGCCGTCGGGTCTTCATCATCCCGCGTTATCGCCAAGCGCCCGGCGAAGTGTTGCCTCAGGAACGCCATGGGATTCACCTTGGATTCGGCCCCACCGGTCAAACACGCATCCGCTGCGCCGCGCTGAATGACCCGCATCGACTCGCCGATCGAAAGGCCGCTGCTGGCTTCGCAACAGGTGATCGTGTTGCTCGGGCCCTGGCAATCGTGGATGATCGTCACGTGACACGCCAGCATGTTGGGCAGATACTTCAGCAACCACAACGGCGTGAGGTTCTCCATGCCCGAGGCGCCCCAATGGCGCAAATCGAAGCGGCCGTCCGCAGCCCGGCTGGTCCACAGCGCTGCGGTCAACTCGTCGACATCGGCCGCGATGAGCCCGGCTCCGATGTGGCATCCCATACGATCAGGCGCGATCGTCGGGACCGCTTGCGGGTCGATCGCCTTGGTGATGAGGCCGGCGTCCCGGACCGCCGCCCCCGCCGCCGCCACCGCCAGCTCGGTGTCGCGACACATCACTTTCGTTGCCTTGCGGTCGCTCTTGGGCACGAGCTTGCGGATGTTCAGCCGATCCTCGCTCAGCACCGCCGCAACCTTGCACGGAAAACCGCAGGGATTGAACCGCTCGATCCGCTTGATCGCTGAGCGCCCCTCGATCATCGCGTCCCACAACGGGTCGATGCCGATGCCGAACCCGGTGACGGGCCCTAGACCAGTGATAAGCACGCGCCTTCGTGCCATTGGGCGATAGTGTAGCCTGCTCTCTCGCCTCCGGCAGATCGTTTCTCCTCGTACGGCTCCGCGGCCGTTCTACCGTCCCCAGCCACATTCCGAGCAGCCGGATGCGAAGTCCCCGCGCAGGTCGTATCCGCATTTGATGCATCGCCCGCGAACCCGTCGCAGCTCGCGGCGCGTAAAACCGATGCCTCCGAGAAGAACGAACAAGATCGGCGCGTAGAACAATGTGTCGACCGCGAGTCCTCGCCAGATCGGCCAATATGGTAACGCACGCTGGTCGTCGACACTGAGGGAACCAGCTTGCTGGGGATTCGCCGGCTCCAACTCGATGCCGCCTTGGAGGATTTCACCTCCTTCGGGTCCGCCGGGCACCAGACCGTGATCCCAGCGACACCAAAGAGCCGGCAAAGGCCAACCGCGAGCGTCGTCATACAACACTGTCGGCCGCACTGTGGTCTTGTCACCTTGCGCTCTGCGTGTGGACTCTTCACCGCGGGCCGCTCGAACCTGCTCGTCCATAACTTGGGACAAATTGCTCCACCAGGGCACAAGCTCCTCGCGAGTTAGAATTGCAACGGGGGCCTTTGGGGGTGCAGGCACGGTGCGACGGGCCATGGCCGCAACTCGATTCGCGCCGAAGGCGTCGCGACGCGTGATTCGCCAGCCTCGCATCCATTCCGTTTGTTGTGCCTCTTGCTAACCTTGTCGCGGATTACTCTGACCAACATTGATCCACCATGCGCACGCCCACGCCACGGCGAGTGTGGTGATCACGCCAAGAACGAGACAAACCGCGATGCGCAGGATCCAACCCTTCACGGACAATACGATAGCAGCGATTCGTGGATGTGGCCTATTCTGCGTTCGCAGATATCCGCGGGTCGCCACCTGCGGCAGCTGCCCTTGTGCAACTGCTCATTCGATAGCTGCGGATGGAAATCCGCGGGCGACCATCCGCCTACAGTTAGCGAGCGTCACGAGAGCATCATGGACCCCATCACTCAGACAGTGTGCGGCGCGATCGCGGCCCAGGCGATCTTCAACAAGAAGCTCGGGCGGAGCGCGGCGCTGTTCGGCGCGATCGGCGGGGCGCTGCCGGATATCGACGTGTTCTTTCGGTTCAGCGACCCCATCGTCGCCTGGGACATGCACCGGCAGTTCACGCATGCCCTGGTGTTTATTCCCATCGGCGGGCTGATCGCGGCGCTCCCTTTCCTGCTGCGATCACACTGGCGTCAACACTGGAAACCGGCGATCGGCGCCGCGACCGTCGGCTGTACCACGCACGGCTTGATCGATTGCTGCACGAGTTACGGCACGTATCTCCTTTGGCCGTTCACGAATGCGCGCTACGCCTGGGACAACATGAGCATCATCGACCCGCTGTTCACGCTGCCGATTCTGATCGGCGTGGTGTGGGCGTTGGCGCGCGGTTCCACGCGCCCGGCTCGAATCGCTCTGGCCTATGCGCTCGTCTATCTGGGCATGAGCGTCGTGCAGCACGCGCGGGTGATGAACGTGCAACGAACACTGGCCGAGCAGCGCGGACAAACAATCGAGCGCGGGCGGGTCATGCCCACCTTCGCTAATCAAATCGTTTGGCGATCGATCTACGAAGCGGACGGGATGCTGTTTGCCGATGCGGTGCGCGCGCCGTGGTTTGGATACGCGATGGTAAAGCGAGGTGATTCGGTGGCACTTGCGCGGCTCGATGATCTTGCGGCGCGGCTCAAAGAAGATGAGCACATACGATCGAGCTTTGAAACGTTCTCGCATTTCGCCGACGGGTATATCTCAGCCGTGACTGATACGACGGCCGATCCGGTGAGAATCGGGGATATGCGATACTCCCTTGTACCCGAGGCCTTCGCGCCGCTGTGGGGACTTGCAATTTCGCCGGGCAACTCCGAGCCGACCGCCTGGCCGACAGGTTTCTCCGGCAACCGTGAGCGTACGGTACGCAACCTGTGGCGGGAGATCATCGACGACACGGGGTATGAATCGGTTACACTGGAAGGCAAGTAGAGGGCCACTTAGGGGCTTTGAAAATGGGCGAGTACTGGATTGAGCCGCCGCCGATCGTTGCCCCGCCGATTGCTTCACAGGAGCCGGGAACGATTGCGGTAGCGTTGGATCAGGATGGTCGATTGGCTGAGGACGTGGCCTGCCGTCACTGCGGTTACAACCTGCGCGGGCTCGCGCTTGACGGACAATGTCCCGAGTGCGAGATGGCGATCGAGAAAACGCTGCACGCGTTTCTACTTCGCTTTTGTGATCCGGTCTGGCTGGGCCGTCTCAGGTCCGGCTTGACGCTGCTAATCGTCGCAATCTTCGCAGGATTGACTGTCGAATTCATCTTTCGGGTGAGCTTCATCTTGCTCGTTGGAGCGACGGGCGAGCCACCCCTGCCTCTCGTGCTCGTGTTTCTCTTGCTCTTCGCCGGAATCGGGTGCATGCAGTTGATCGCCTACTGGAGAATCACTTCGCCGGAACCGAATCCCCTTCACGAAGAGAGCCCGCTCTCGGCAAGAAGAATAGCGAAAGTTGGATTGATACTCTCCGCCGCGAGCGGACTTCTTGGACTCGCACTCGATCCAGAGACGTACATAATGGCCACGATGGAAGTGGCAGACGCTCCTATACAGGCCGGATTCGCATGGACATTAGGTTTGGTCGGCGCAGGATCGGCCTTGATCGGACTGTTCGCCTTGTTCATCTATGCTCGATCGATCGCCCTGCGCTTCCCAGCCGACAATCTCGCCAAGAGTACGCGCCTGGTCATGTGGGGCTACACCATTCCCGCCGCGGCTGCCGCCATCGTCCAACTCGTCGCCGAAGCGTACTTCAGCACCAGCACGTCGTTTGGCGGGTTCGAAATAGCACGGATGGTCGGCCAAGTCGTGCTCGGCATCCCGATGCTCGGCTTCGGCATCTGGGGCATTTTCCTGTTGTTCATGTATCGCCACCGATTGAAGCAGGCATTGGCGTTAGCGAAGGCGGATAGCACAGACCAGGATTCGACCAATTGAGTCACGCTAGCCGATGACAAGTGCGTCGTGAGACTGTACGCTCTTTGTTAGGCTTGCAAGGGAGGACGAGCCATGGCCGTGGGATCATCAATCGAGTGGACCGAGGCGACGTGGAACCCCGTCACAGGTTGTACTCGGGTGTCGATGGGTTGTGATCATTGCCTCGCTCCTGATACGCCCATTCTGATGGCCGACATGAGGTGGCGTCCCATCGCCACAATCGAATCGGGAGATCAAGTCGTCGCGTTCACCGAAGAGCCCGCCGTGGGGCAGAACCGCACGTATGAGATTGCAACGGTCGTTGCTGCATGGGTGACGGAGCAACCGGCCGTCGAGATTACGGTCGGTAACAGAGTGATAGTGGCGAGTGAAGGTCATCGGTTTCTCGCCCATGCGCGTCCCAACTGGCGGCGTGCTGTTGACCTACGTTTGCAAACTCGACTGGTTGATATCGGCGCACCCTCATTGCCATCAAGCGTCGACGACCCGACATACCTGGCTGGCTATGCCGCGGGAGCAATATGCGGTGACGGCACTTTCCGCTGGCAGCCGGGTTGGCGGTCAGATAAGAAAGGGTTTCCGCAGTCTTACTGCCGAGTGGCCGTCCTTTCCGAAGACCAACCCATCTTGGACCGAATCGTCGCAGCATATGATGCGCACGGCATCACGCATCCCTCGATAAGGAAGTTCAATGGGGGTTGCGCTGGGCAATCAATGATTGCCTTGGAGACGCGCGCTCTCGCTTCTCTCAAGGCCATCGCCTCGGCAGTGATTCCTGAGCGGAACAACTTGAGATGGAGGGCTGGATGGCTCGCTGGCCTGTTCGACACCGATGGATGCTACTCCGGCAAGAACCTGAGATGGGCTCAGCGCAAGGATCCGACGGTATTAGATCGGGTTGCGGCGTATACATCCGAGCTCGGATTCCAAGTCAAGATTGAACGTCACCATAGCGGCGGATGCCCGACAGCCATCCTCCGCGGCACACTTGAGGACCGCATTAGCCTCCTCGCAAGTATTTGTCCCGCGCTTGAGCGCAAGTGCAGAGACTTCGTCGGCCGGCGGTTCCCGGGAAAGACCGCCACATCCGTAGACGGCATCCGCCGGATAGGCAGCCAGCGTCTCGTCGACATCCAGACAACTTCCAGAACATTCATCGCTGCCGGGATCGCGTCCCACAATTGCTACGCCGCGCGGATGTCCTATCGCCTCGAACAGATGGGCAGCGCCGCCTACGACGGCATCACGTCCGTCAACCGCCGAGGCGAGCGCCATTTCAACGGCGTGATCAAGTGTCACGAGGATCGACTGACGATCCCACAGCGATGGCGCAAGCCGCGATTGATCTTCGTCAACTCGATGAGCGACCTGTTCCACAAAGATGTTCCGCTGCGATTCATCAAGCGCGTGTTTGCATCTATGAACGACGCGCCACAACACACGTTCCAGATCTTGACCAAGCGGCCGGAGATCGCGGCAGCGCATGCGCCAAAGTTGAATTGGACGAACAATATCTGGATGGGCACGAGCGTGGAGAACATGCTTACAACCCATCGCGTTCGGGATTTGGCGCGCATCAAAGCGAAGGTTCGATTCTTGTCGTTGGAGCCGCTTCTTGGGCCGTTGCCGAAGTTGGCCCTAAGTAAGATACATTGGGTCATCGTGGGCGGCGAATCTGGGCCCGGCGCTCGGCCGATGGAAAAGGAATGGGTCACACAGATACGTGATCGGTGTGTTGCACAGAGCGTGCCATTCTTCTTCAAACAATGGGGTGGAACAAACAAAAAGGCAACGGGCCGCGTGTTGGATCGGCGCACGTGGGATGAGATGCCCTTGGCTATGGCACATGGGGCCGAAAGAAGACCGTATGCCGCACAAAGCGGATAGCACATTCTTTGACAAGAAGAAATACTGGTCAAAGCGCAAGGATCTAATCCTTGCGTATTACCTCAAGCCATACCTCCCGAAGATTGCTACACAGCGAAGACCGGTTTTGATAGTCGATGCGTTCGCAGGTCCGGGGAAATTTGGGAACGGCGAGGCAGGATCACCGTTAATCATCTGTAATTGCGCGCGTATTGCGAATGACAAACCGCTTCCTGTGGAGGTAAGAGTTCTTTGTATCGAATCTGTCAAGAAAATGCACGATCAGCTTGCGAACCTACTCGGGCAATTCCCATTTGCGAAAACTCGTCACGGCAGATTCGTTGATCTTCTGCCTGAAATAGAGGAGAAGGCCGCTACCCATAGCGTATTCTTGTATGCGGATCCCTTTACAGTAGAGGGGTTGGACTGGGAAACAATGGATCGACTCTTCAAGTACGTAGGGGAAGGTGTCAGTGTTGAGGTGCTACTTAATTTCAATTCGGCGAGCTTTGTTCGCCGTGGCTTGTCAGCACTGAAGCAGCAGGTACCACCAATTGACCCTGATTACGAGGACGATCGGCCTGTTGATGCAGCCGACGTCGAACCACCATCTCTTGCACGACTTGATTCCGTCGTGGGTGGGACTTGGTGGCGAGAGGTTCTGCGGCAGTCGCCAACGTTCACGGCCCAGGTGAACGCTATAGTAGATGGATATTGTGACCGTCTGCGGGTTCGTTTCAGGGAGGTGTGTCCACATCCCATCAGAGCGCTCCCAAGCCATACGATCCCTAAGTACTTCCTTATCCTCGGGTCTCGCTCTTCGCACGCGCTTCGCCTTATTAACGATGCAATGGTGAAGAGCAGCAAGATGCTCGCTGATCTTGCAAAGCCTACTGAGCCAACGCTTTTCGAAACGCGTTCCTTTGATCTAGTTCCCGACGAATCGCGCTTGCCAGATATAATACTGGCGGAACTCAGTGGGCAGAAACAACGGGGTACACTCATTAACGACGTTATCAGAGCGGCCATCGGCGAATACTCGTCGACGCAGATAAGGCAAACAATCACTGCACTAATCAAAAAGGGAGCTATTCGATCGGAGAGTGGACGATCGAGGATTCCCGACAAAGAAATCGTTTGGTGCAGGAAGACCTAACGCGGTGCGTTGCCGTTCATCCGACTCACGCGGCGCGCGATCAGTAACGCCAGTTCGAGCGCTTGCTCGTAATTGAGACGCGGATCGACCTGCGACTTATACGCGCGGGAGAGGTCGGCTTCGGCGAGTCCGCGCGCGCCGCCGACACATTCGGTCACATCCTCGCCGGTCAGTTCGATGTGAACACCACCGAAATAAGTCCCCGCATTGTGGTGAATCTCGAACGCTTGCTCGATCTCAGCGAGGATGTGATCGAAGTTGCGCGTCTTGACCCCGTTGGCGGTGCGCTGCGTGTTGCCATGCATGGGGTCGCAGCAAAACAACACGGTCTTGCCGGTTTCCTTGACGGCCTCGATGAGCGGCGGAAGACCCTCGGCGATCTTGTGAGCGCCGAAACGGTGAATCAGCGTCAACCGCCCCGGCTCATCATCGGGATGAAGATCGTCCAGCAGGCGCAGCAGAATCTCGCGCGTCATGGTCGGGCCGATCTTGACGGCGATAGGATTGGCGATCCCGCGGAAGTACTCGACGTGTGCGCCCTCGGGGTCGGCGGTGCGCATGCCGATCCAGGGAAAGTGCGTCGAGAGGTTATACCATCCGGTGCGGCGCGGAACTTGGCGGGTCTGGGCCTGTTCATAGAGCAGGTGCAGACCTTCGTGGCTGGTATAGAAGTCGACGCGGTTGATCTCGCCGATGCTCGTTCCCGCCAGCGATTCCATGAACCGAAGCGAGTCGCCGATCGACTCGACGATTCGTTGATACTCGGCAGCGCGGGGTGAGTGTTCAACGAAGCGCAGATCCCAATACTCAGGGTGATGCAGATCAGCAAAGCCGCCATCGATAAGACTGCGAATGAAATTGAGCGTGAGGGCCGAACGCTCGTAGGCGCGCAGCATCAACTCAGGGTTGGGTGTGCGATCAGCTTCGGTGAAGGATGAGCGGTTGATCAAATCGCCTCGATAACTGGGGAGCGTCAGTCCGTCGCGGGTCTCGGTGTCGTCGGTGCGGGGTTTGGCGTACTGCCCGGCGAATCGCCCCACGCGGATGATGCGCTTGCGCGTGCCGTGGACGAGCACCAGACTCATCTGCAAGAGGATCTTGAGCTTGGCGGCGATGTTGGCTGATTCACACTCCACAAGGCTCTCGGCGCAGTCGCCGCCTTGCAGCAGGAACCGTCGGCCGGCCGCGGCCGCGGCCAACTGCGATTTCAGCGACTCGATCTCCCAGGAGGTGACCAACGGCGGGAGCTTGGCGAGTTGCTGGACGGCGCGATCGACAGCCTCGGGGCAAGGATAGCTGGGCTGCTGGGTCGCCTTCCTCGATCGCCAGGATGTGGGAGACCAACGCTGTGACATCGCACGACAACCCGCTTCGGCCCGGCCGGCCTGTCACGATCCATCGTCAGAACCGGCTTGGCGGTGGATCAGTTTAGACGGGAATGGCCGGTGCACGCCCAGGAGGGTGATTTGAGGGAGAGGCCTTGGGGTTCCTGGGCGGTACGACCCGGACCTTCCCTCCGCCGGGGGGTGCTCGACCTCGCTCGCTGGGCTCGCTCGACCCGGACCTTCCTCTCCCGATGGAATCGGGAGCGTCAGGTCCGGCTTCGGGGGTGGGGATTGGCTACGTACAGCTTCGGAGGAGGGGGGATCGGAGGCGGGCACAAAAAACCCCGTCGCCAGAGTCCGGCACGCCCGACCGACTCTGCCAATGCGACGGGGAACAATACAAGGCCTCGAAGTGGCGATAACACCTGGGCTTGCGAGGCTGTTCGCAGCGTTGGTCCAGGAGGTTGCAGGGCTCAGCCGATGAAATCGAAGCGGGGCCCGGGCCAATCAGTTTTGGTCGCCAGGCCCACATATGCGGGCGACAGGAGTCGAACCTGCACGGGTTGCCCCACGGGAACCTAAATCCCGCGCGTCTACCAGTTCCGCCACGCCCGCAGCGATTCAGAGTAGGATTATGGACGGGTCGAGTCGCATGGGCAACTAGAGGTTTCGGTCCCAGGAGTGAGCACCATGAGTTTCAGCACTGCATCAGGAACCTGCATCATTCCAACCCTGAGTCGTCTCGTACTGTGCGCGGCCTTTCTCCCAGCCGGGTGGGGCAAGATTATGGAGAAAACCGAGTTTTCAGGCGACGCAGCGCAACGCCTGATCGAACTTGGTGTCATCGACGCGCCGACGCAAGCGAACATCGGCCTGAGTCGATTTATCGTTGCCGCATCGTGGCAGCAGGACGCTGGGACCGCCGATCCGGCCCCGGCCGAGACGCAGGATCCGCAGCCGCTGGCCGAAGACGACACGGCCGCCGCCGAATCGCCTGCGGACACAGCGGCCGGAACGTATGAAGCACGAAAGCTCCATCAGGTGACGCTGATGCTTGACGCAAAGGGTTTGCCGGCGCCGAACTGGCTGGCGCTCTTGGCCGCTTTGACGGAGCTGGTGGGAGGCGGGTTGGTATTTGTCGGATTGTTCAGCCGGGTCTGGGGGCTGGGTCTGGCCATCAACATGAGCGTGGCCTTTTACGTCACGTCGTTGCCGGCCCTGCTGGACGTTGGCAACGTATTTACGGGGCTGTTCAACCTGCCCATGGACGCGTTCACCGGTATGTTTGCCCAGCTTGCTCTGTTCGTCCTGGCGTTCGGCGTGTTCCTGACCGGGGCGGGGCCCATCAGCCTGGACCGGGCGTTGTTCCGCAAGACCGTCGATGAGGATGACGACGAGGACGAGGAGGTCTGACCGGCGAGCGCGGTCGTGCCAAGCGGGGTCTGAACACCTATGCTAGAGGCACCGCTGCATCGGCCCACAGTGCGCGGTGGTCGGAGCGCTGGCCGTGCCGCGAGAATCGTCCCCTTCCACTGATCATTCGAGCCAGCCAGGCCAGTCAACACAACGGCTGGCTGTCCTGGGGGCCGAGTCGGAAACCGAACGGGCCGTCAAGCGCATCGCCCCCTGGGCGGCCTCGGTGGCGCTGCACGCGGGCCTGGTGGCGTTGGGCTTCTTGCTGACGTGGACCGTCGTCAAGCTGAAGGAGGACCACCAGCCGACGCTGATCGTGGCCGAGTTCGACGCCTTGGCGTATCAGCCGCTGGCCTCGCTCAACGACGACCTGGACACGCCCGAGGAGCCACTGACCCAAGATCGAGCCCCGATCGAGCCGTTGGAGAAGCTGCTGTCGGAGCAATTAGCGGAGCTTCAAGTCGATCCCCTGAGCGTGATCTCCGATGCGGTCGGGCCGTCGCCGTTGATCGAGTTTGCCCCGGACCCGACCCAGAACGCCGCCACGTTCGTCGGCCTGCGCAGCACGAACGCCCGGCGGATCGTGTACGTCATCGACGCGTCCGGCTCGATGATCCGCTCGCTACAGATCGTCATTCAGGAATTGGCAAGATCGCTGGCGCGGCTGACGGCCCAGCAACGCTTCGGGCTTGTCTTCTTTCAGCGCAACGAGGCGCTCATGGTTCCGCCGAACACTCGCCTTCTCAGCGCTACGCCCGACGCGAAAGTGGCGGCGCTGCGCTGGATCGACGAGAACGTCATTCCGGCGGGGCGGTCCAATCCGCTGGCGGCGATTGAAAAGGCGCTGAGCTTCAAGCCGGACGTTATCTTCCTGCTCAGCGAGAATATCACCGGCTCCGGGGAGTTCGAGATCGACCGGGAAGATCTGCTGGCCCTGCTCGACCAGCTCAACCCAAAAGACCCCGCGACGGGGCGGCGCGGCACGCAGATCAGTTGCGTGCAGTTTCTGTATCCCGATCCGCTACAAACGCTGCTGAGAATAGCCCAGGAGCATGGCGGACCGAACGGATACAAGTTCCTCGACGCGACCGAGTTGGGGCTCACCGCGCCATGAGACGACACGCCGCCATGCTCTGCCTTGGGTTAGCCCTGACGGGCAGCGCTCACGCCGACAGCGTCACACTGGACGGTTCCTCGATTCCCCTGCGCGGCTGCACGATCCGCGCGATTCAGAGTGGGCGCGTCTATTTCCTTGACTCGCTGAATCACCAGCAGCACCGCCCGTTGAACGAGATCGAAGCGTTGGGTTTCGACGGACTGGAGCAACTCGACCGAGCGGAGGCCTGGATCGCCGAGGGCCTGTATGCAAACGCGATCGATCATCTGCTGGTGGCAGCGCTTCGGGCCCAGACGACGCTCCAGCGGCTGTGGGTCGAACAGCGACTGGCCCGGGTCCACAACTATCAGGGTGAATATGTCCAGGCCGCCGGTCATGCTGCCGCCGTCTTTTTGATCCAGGACGATCCGTACTGGCAGCGGCTGAGCCCCAGGGGCGAGGTGAACGAGCCGCCCTACGCGGCGGCGAAGGAGGCGATGGATCTGTTAAATCAAGCCGGCCGCAAGGTCACGTCATCGCAACTTCAGCGGGCGGTTCGCGAAATGACCCGGCGCATCCGTCCGGTGTACGATCGACTCGCCGCCGCCTACCAGGGACCGCTGATCGAGCCCAGCAGCACGATCTCCGGCATCTTGAAGTCGCAGATCGACAAGCCGCCCAGCCAGGCGGCAGCCCCAGCTGTACCCGATCAGCCCAAGGGCGGCGAAAAACCCGCGCCGCCTCCAACAGTTAAGCCGAGCAAGCCGACCCCGCCTTCCGCACCAACGCCCTCGCCGTCCGCCGGTCCAGATTCAGCTGAGTCGATCGACCGGATGCTGACGGCGGGGCGACCGGTGGATGCGTTGGCGATCTGTGAGCGTGTCGCCCAGGCCCCGGGCGATCGCGACCTGAGCCGGTTCCTGTATCAATATGGGATGGCGCTGACCGGCGTGGGGCGGGAACGGGACGGGGCCGTCATGTTCGCCAGGTGCGCGGTATTGTTCGGCCGTTCGAGCTTCGCCGCGCCGAGCCTGATCGAGACGGCATCGATCTACCAAACGGTGTACCGGCAGCCACGTACGGCGCAGCGCCTCTTGGAACGGGCCGTCGCGACCGCTACCGCACAGGGGCAACCCGAGGTCGTGAAGCGAGCCCGAAGACGGCTGGGGACACTCGATGAATGATCCCACAACCGAGCTGGGCCTCCCCCACGATCACAGAGGGCCTCACCGTTGAGTCGAAAATACCGCGTGCAAATACGATCGGCGCTGCCTGTGGTCCTGGTCGGCCTGGTATGCGTGCTCGCCGTCACCGCCGTCGCGATGGCCCAGGGCAACGACCCGACCACCGGCGCGCGCGAATCCGCCGGCGCCAGCAGCTTTGCGGATATGTTCTTCATCGCCCGCAGGACAAATCCCGTGACCAATGAGAAGTCGGTCGAGATCCTCGGCAGCTTTATCATTTGGTTCCTGCTGCTGCTGTCGATGTTGAGCATCGGGTTGATCGGGCACATGGCCATGACCAACCAGCGCAAGTCGATCGTGCCGGAGGGTGTCGTCGCCGAAACAAAGCGCCTGTTGGCCGCCGGGAAATATCGAGAGGCGATGGAGCTGACACGTGGGGACGAGAGCTTCTTCAGCCAGGTATTGCACGCGGCCCTGCGCCAGGCGAACCATGGCTTCAGCGCCGTCATACGCAGCCTGGAACAAACGTCCGACGAGCTGACGACGATCCGCCTGCGAAGGATCGAATACCTCAACGTGTTGGGGCAGGTGAGCCCGATGATCGGTTTGTTCGGAACTGTCTACGGCATGATCCTGGCGTTCCAGTCGATCGTGGCCGCCGGCGGCAACGCCGATCCGGTGCTGCTGGCCGGCGGGATCGGCACCGCCCTGACCACGACCTTCTGGGGGTTGATCGTGGCCATTCCCGCCCTCGCCGGCTACGCCATCATTCGCAACAAGATCGACGAACTGACGACCGAGGCCACGCTCACCGCCGAAGAGTTGCTCAACCAGTTTCGACCGAAGCCCACAACCGAAGCGGCGACGACGAGCAAGCCCAAACCTCGTGTCAAAGCCAACACGTAGACCAAAGCATGCTGGTTACACGAAACCCAAGATTCCATGTGACGTGTCCGCGACCGGTCGTCGGGTTCCAACGCCTTCCCAGCAGAACGTCGCTTCCTTTTTTTGACACCAAGACA
>JAZFYE010000339.1:0-24430 GCA_036475395.1 Phycisphaerales bacterium | reverse complement strand
GTGATGTATTCACCTTCCAACGCTACCGGATCGTCGCCCAGCGATTGGGCTCGAAGCGATCCATGCCGTACCGGCCCGGCACAGCCTGCCCCGGCCCAAAGCAGCAGAAGGCTCATCGACAGGCCGACGCCCTTGATGGTCACCGAGGTTGCTGCCGGCGTTGACGCGCCCACGGGTCGTCCTCTACAAATCATTCATGCTCTCGGCGCTGCCCCCGGCCGGCGAGAGTTCGTCGATGGTCTGCGGCTCGTCGTCCTCGGTTCTGGGCGGCGGGGCCGAGATCTCCGAATCGATGCCCAGGCAGGCCAAGCTGTCGCGCTCGACGATCGATCGAATCGAGGCGCGGGCGATCGAAGGCAGTTGCGTGCCGTGGCTGAAGGCATTGACCGTGTACAGCGCCTCGATCGCTCGTGCGGGTGTTTCCAACGGGAAGCCGGAACCAAACAGCAGCCGATCCATGACCCCGAGGCTGGAAGCGCTGAGTAAGGCGTTGTACAACTGCCAAGGGCGCGACGCGACGCCGGAGATGTCGGCGAAGACGCGCGCATGCTTGCCCAACAGCAGCAACGCTTCGTCAATCCAGGGATGGCCGAGTTGGCTGATGACGATGGGTAGCGTCGGCAGGGCGCGGGCGACTTCGTCCCACGCACCTGGTCGGGCAAACTCGAGTTCGGCGGCGGGCGTCAGCGGCGGCTGCATCGTCACGAACACGGGAAGAGAAAGCTCCGCACAACGCTCGTAGACGCGCATCGCATCCGAGTGGGCAGGGTGAAAGCCTTGACAGGCCGGCGAGACCGCGACCCCAACCAAACCCAGGCCAACCGCCGCGTCGATCTGATCCAGAGCATCCCCGCTCAGCGGATCAACCCCGGCCACTCCAACCCGTCGCCGCGGATCCTTGGCCACAAACTCCGCCACGAACTCATCGGGAATCCGAGCCCCGAGCCGTTCTGATCGAAATCCAAGTACGACCGCCCCGTCTACGCAGGCCATGGCCTGCTCGTGGGCGATGGGCGTGCCCTGAAGCGGATCGGCGCCCGCCATCACCGGCCGCGAGCGAATCTGGGCCGCCAGATCACAGCCGAGCTGCTCCAGATTCGCCCAGACTTGCGTGTGAAGGTCGATGATCATGGCTATCCATCCCAACCCGGTCGAAGCGGTGCATATGGTACCGTTCTCCCAGGGTGGGGTACAAGCATTGCGCGGATATCGAGCTTCACAGGCCCGCCAGACCCGCGGGTTTGGTGGCCCCAGCGGAGTCTGGGCCGCATGGCGGCGTCCAGCCGCGGTGGGCTGAGTCGACCGGCCATCGCTCCCTAAAGGTGCGGTGCGGCATCCCGGGCGAAGCGACCAGCTCGCTTCTTGTATTTGGGGTTACCTTGGGTGTACGCGTACTCACCCCCCAGCAGCCCGCGCACGGTCTTGATCCGTCGCTTGGGGTCTGGGTGAGTTGAGAGGATTTCCAGCCGGCGCGAGCCCTCGCTCGCCTCGGCAAGTACCTCAAGCACCTCAAGCATCCCGTGCGGATCGTACTCGGCCCGGGTCATGTACTTGACGCCCTGGACATCCGCCTCCTGCTCCTGATCGCGATTGAACTTCAAAAGCGTGCCCTGGCTGACCATTTTGACTGCAAGCACGGCGAGCTCCGAGCTGGATGCGCGACTGACACCGCCGATCGCGAACTCCGCTGCGACAACCTGGCTCAGCCGTTCATCAACATGCCGGGCCGTCACGTGACCAATCTCGTGGCTGAGCACACCAGCAACCTGCGCCTCGTTGTCGAACTTAGCCAATAGCCCGCGACTCACGAAGACATGACCGCCGGGCAACGCGAACGCGTTGAGAATCTCCGAATCCAGAACGATGAACTCCCACTCGATGTGGGCGTACTCGGGCTCGACTTGCTTGGCGACACGCCGACCGACGCGAGCAACATACGCGCGGAGCGCCTCAGATTCGACTTCGCCGCCGTACTGCTCGACCAGCTCCGGCTTCGCCGACGCGCCCATGGCGTTGACCTGATCGGCCGAGATGAGGATCAGCTGGCTTCGACCAGTCGCAGGATTCGTTTTACAGGCGCCGATCGCGCCGCACGAGACGATGAGAACAAGGATGAGTAATCGGCGCATGACAATCTCCGTCGTGGACCGCGAGGCGGCGGGTATGATCCCAATCATATGACCCGCCGGACATCATCTTCTTCCGATGTCGTGTGGTCTGCAAATGACCTGACCGGCGATCCGCATCAGGCGCCCGACAAGGCGGTTCGGGTACAGCGGATGTTCGCGGCGATCGCCCATCGATATGACTTGAACAACCGCGTTCACTCGCTGTGGCGAGATCAGGCGTGGCGGCGAGCCGCGGTCGCGCTTTGCCGGGTGAAGCCGACGGACCACGTGCTGGACGCCGCCTGCGGCACAGGCGATCTGGCCGAAGCGTTTGCCGCCGCCGGGGCGGCCGCGGTGGTCGGCGCGGATTTCACCGCACCAATGCTGATGCTGGCTCGACGCAAGGCCGAACAAGTCCGCCGCCGCGCCGGGAGTGTCTCGCCGCGCTACGTCCAGGCTGATGTCATGGATCTTCCGTTTGAGGACGCCAGTTTCGACATCGTCTCAATTGCGTTCGGCATTCGCAATGTCACAGGCCCGGCGACGGCACTGGGCGAGTTTCGGCGCGTCTTGCGTCCAGGTGGGCGAATTGTAATCCTCGAATTCAGCCACCCGACGAATCGCGTGTTGCGCTTTGTCAACTCGATCTACTGCGGTCACATCATGCCATTCAGTGCGACGATACTCTCCGGCGATCGGTCCGGCGCTTATCGATACCTTCCAAAGTCCGTCGCGACGTTCGCCGACCGCCAAGCGCTGGTCGCTATGTTGGCTGACGCGGAGTTCGCCGACATCACCCAGCACCCGATGACGTTCGGCGTGTGCGTCGCATATCTCGGGCACGTCCCGCCGTAGGTTGCCTGGGCGCTGTCCGAGAATCAACCTTGCACTTATCGGGCGGTGCTGATGACGATTGACGCCCAGGCCGCGGGTCGACGGCGTCCGATATGGGCCGACTCAAGGCGACATCGTGAATTCTCCAGGTCAAAGCCGGTTGGGTTCGATGACGATCTCCACGACCGATTCGCTGCGCGCAGGCTGATCGGTCGCGCAAGAAAGCGCATATCCGCGACTCGGGTCGCTCACGGCCGGGAAGGCTGAATACCTTGGAGGCAGTCACGTGGACCAGGAACTTCTTGTCGAACACTTGTTTCAAACCCTGATTTCGGGCGATCGAATCAGCGCTCGCAGGATCGTGCAGGAGATCCTTAGCGAAGGAATCTCGCCGGAGCAGATCACGCACGAGGTGTACTGGCCGGTCCTGGAGATGATCAACTCGTTATACCGCGCTGATCAGCTCAGTACGCTCGCGCACCACTATGGCGTCAGGCTGCTGCGCAGCCTCGTGGATCAGGCACAGGTTCGGTATTCCCAACAGCCGGCACGCGGGCGCAGAATAGTCAGTTTCTGTGGGACGAGCGAGGCGGACGAGTTGGCGGGGCAACTTGTCGCGGATCTGCTCGAAGCGGACGGATACGAGATCTACTTCGGCGGGGGAGGCGTCGCGAATGATGAGATCCTCGCCGAGGTCGGGGAACGAAATCCCGACGTCCTGCTGATGTTCGCCTCCGGCCCGAGCGATGCCCCGAATATCCGACAGTTGATCGATACGATCCGCAGCGTCGGCGCATGTCCGGGGATGCAGATCGTGGTGGGGGGCGGCGTGTTCAACCGGGCCGACGGTTTGGCCGAGGAAATCGGCGCCGACCTGTGGGCCAAGGATCCCGCCACGCTGATCGGCAAGCTCGCCAGCGAGGCCGACCGCCGCGCCACCCCGGAGCAACACACCGTCGGACGCCACCGCCGCACCAAGAAGACCGCCGCCGCCTAACGGTTGATTCATCCGACATTTCCCATTTGAGCTTCGCCCGGCTCCACCGCCGGGCTTTTTCTTCGAGCACGAGTGTAACGCCTCCCCCCCGGAGACCCAAGTTCCAGTCGCTTGCTTCTGACTGGAATCGACAGTGCCGGGGATCCGGGGGTGAGAGGTCGAGTCGGAGTGTGATCTTTGCCGTCGACCTACGTTCCTCTTCCAGAGGCATTAAGGTTCGCATGCCCGCGCGCCAAGCAGCCTGGACCCGTGTCAGCGATCGTATTCACGATCCTCCGGATTGCCTTGTCGCTTGCTGCGTCCGCAGGAACTCGCCAAGCGCACGAATCTGTGCGTCCTGCGGACTCAACCTCGCCGCCGTTTCTGCGCTTTGAATTGCTTCGTTCAGTCGGCCAAGCCCACCCAGCGCCGCAGCGCGCGATTTGTGGGCGGCTGCATACTCACCGTCCAGTTCGATCGCCTCGTCGGCGCGCGCCAGGGCCAGGCGGTAGTCCTTTCCAAAGAGGGCGATCACCGAGAGTTCTAGATAGCAGCGAGGGGTCCCGCCCGACGCCGCCAGAGCCGTCTCGGCGACTGTGCTTGCGTCATCCAGACGCCGGGCGGCAACGTACGCTTCCGCCAGGTCGAGCTTGTGAGAGATCTTCTTCGGTTCCCGCTGTACCAGCGATTCAAGCGTCCTGATCAGAGCTGGCCAGTCGCCTCGGGCATGTTGGGTCGTGGCCAGTATCGACAGCCAGGTCGTCGACCCCGACGCCTCAAGCAGTTCGGTAACCAACGGATCACCGACATCGGCCATTTCCGGGCGCGCTCCGGCCGCACGTCGGGCGTGCGCGACCGCCTGTTCGTGATCGGGGGTGTGCGCGTAGGCCTGGCCAAGAATCGCATGGGCCTGACCGTGATCGGGATCGCGCTGCAGGGCGTCCAGACCGTGGCGGATCGCCTCCTCATACTGCTCTTGCCGCATCGCGATTCGCGCGAGCAGCACGTGACCAAACGCATTCTCAGGGGCTTTCTCGATGGCGCGCTGCAGCGCAGCGACCGCATCGCTCAATCTATCCGCCTCGACATACACTCGCGCAAGCTGCGCATGGCTGGCGGCGAAGGACGGTCGCAGCTCGATCGCCTGCAGAAACTCGCTCTCGGCCTCGGGCTGATCGTCTGCAGCGAACGCCAAGCGTCCCAGATAGTGCGGCCAACGGTGATCCGTCGAGTCCATACTTCCCGCACGGCGATAACAATCCCGGGCAACACCCGGTCGCTTGAGGAATTCAAAGACCTGACCGGCGCGGCCAAAGCTGGCGGCGGTACCGTCTTGGGAAAGTCCTCCAAGCACCTCCTCGACGCGCCGTGCAAGCCCTGCCTCTAATTCCGGCAGCGGCGACCGGGGCGCGGCCAGACCATGCCACGAAAGAAACGCCGAAACCGCATCAGGATCGAACGTGCCCACCGACGCGCCGTCCTCGATCTGTGCCCTTGGCGCCACCGGCGGTGCGTCGGCGCCACGCCATACCCAAACCATGTACACCGCGCCGGCGAGGATGATCGCTCCGAACGTGTAGTCCAGCCACAACCAGCGCCGCGTTTTTCGATGAGGTGTCGGTGTTTTGCTCATGGCCCCGCCACTGTTTCGCCGCTCCCCCGCCGGACCGTGAAGATCTGATCAACCCCGACATCCGCAAACGCCTCGGTCAACCCGTCCGGCCAGGACACGATGAGGCGCACGCTCGTCGCATCGCCAAGGCCGAAATGCAGGCGCGGATCGCTGGTCGAAAGATAACTGTCATGCGGTCGCACCTCGGCAATGTGCCGGCGGCGGCCGTCATCAACGACGATCCGCGTGTTCAGAACACTCCCACTCGCCCTGGCCGATTCGGTCCGGACGATAAGCCAGTGATTTGAGCTTTGCTGATCGTTGCGGACCAGAAGCGCCGGCCCGTTGTTCCGCATCACAAGCAGATCGATATCGCCGTCGTTGTCGTAGTCTCCGTGCGCCACGCCGCGCGAGATCGCCGGTTGCCGAACCTGCGATGGCAGTGAACCCGAGATGTCGCGGAACGTGCCGTTGGTATCGAGTTGCAAGAGTTGATCCGGCTGACCATAACCGCTGCCGGCTCGCGCCACGGCGCCGTTGGCGATGAGCAGCTCGCGTGTGCCGTCAACATCCAGATCAACGGCGACAGTTCCGAATCCGGTGAAGGGCACGAGCCACGAAAAGTCGCCCCACAGGCGTGAGACATCCTCGAACATGCCGCCGCTATTACGAAGAAAGAGGTTGCTCTTGTGATTGATGTTGGTGACGAACAGGTCCAGATCGCCATCGGCATCGAAGTCTGCGGCGGCGGTCCCCATACCCGCGATGGCTTCACCGTTGTCGTTGAACGCGCAGCCGCGAATCACTGCTATTTCATCGAACGTACCGTCGCCCCGGTTATGCCACAGGAACGCCGGAGACTGGTCGTTGGCCACGTAGATGTCGATGAAGCCGTCGCCGTCGAAATCGCTCGCCAGCAAACCAAGCCCATATCCCGCCACCGCGTCGATCCCTGCCGGGCGGGTGATGTCCTCAAAACGGCCATTGCCAAGGTTTCGATACAGCCGATCGGTCTGTGCCGGGTAGACGGTGGGGTTGCAGAAATCGCGATCGCCGTCGATCCCAAAGCAGGACCTGGCCGTTGAAGGGGTCACTCGCACATACCGCGCGACGTACAGATCCGCCAGGCCGTCTTGGTCGATGTCGAAGAACGCGGCGGAGGTTGAGAACCCGGGCGTCGCAAGGCCCGCGGCGGCTGTCTGGTCGACAAAACCGCCATGGCCGTCATTGACCAGCAACACATCCTCGCCGACGCGCGTGATGTACAGGTCCACATCACCGTCGCCGTCGATGTCGGCGGCAGCGCATCCCATCCCGAAACCGCCGACCCCCGCACCGCTTTCATCCGTCACATCGGTGAAGGTGCCGTCGCCATTGTTGCGATACAGCCGGCTCGTCGAATCCGGCTGGTCCTGCCCCAAATGACCGCTCTGGACGAGGAAAATATCAAGATACCCATCGCCATCATAGTCAAGGAATCCGCCGCCGCCGGACATGATCCCTGCAAGCTCGTGATTCGCTTCGGCGACATGCGTGAACTGAATGCCGGCCAGCTCATTCACTACACGCAGTTGGATGCGACCGCTCACCTGCGCCGCGCGATCATTGACCGTTGACGGATCTGCCGATGTCGTATCTTCAGATTGCCCGATGCCTTTGTCGACGGTGATCCAGACCGATGCCCCGACGACGACAAGCGCAGCGCCGCCGAGGATGCCTGTGCGCGACGGCGGGCGGCGGCGAACGCCAGTTGTCGTTGTACTCCGGGCCAACACCGAATCCTCCGGGTTCCGTCAAATGATCCGCAATGTACCGATCGGCGATGCCCATGGGAAACGCGTCTGTGAGTCCGTGGCGCTTCATCCGACATTTCCCGTTTGACCTTCGCCCGGCTCCATCGCCGAGCTTTCGGAGCACGTGCGTAACGCGCCCCCCCGGAAATCCAAGTTGCAGTCGCTTACATCTGACCGGAATCGACGGCGATAGGCCGCCTCCGAAAAAGACTCCCGTCCCCTTTTCTTGCCCGGACAATGGAGCACTGGATTCCAGGTTGCTCGGTCAAGGTCTTCTTCTTTGAGGCCGCGTGGTCGGCCTCGCCGGCACCCGCCCGATGGGATTGCCATCGGCGCCAATAAAGGTGATGCTGGGACCGCGTATGGCGGGGGGTCGGCCACGTTTCACCTTCTGGTCGAAGAACAAACCGGACGGGTTGCCGTTTACGACCTGGAAGAGCATCTTGGGATTTCCAGCAGCATCGTGCAGCGAGAGCGTCGTGGCCTGGCCACGCGTTGAAAGCGCGGCGCGCGTGACTCCGGCCTCGTCAACGATTCTGAAGGACCGTACGGCCAGCGTATCCCCCGTGGGTCTGGATGGTCCGCGGGGTCCCTGGAGTCCCGCTGGTCCTGTGTCACCCCGGTCACCGTCTTGCCCTCGCGGACCGGCCGGGCCGCGATCCCCCGTATCGCCCTTCTCACCGGGCGGACCCTGCGGACCCGCCACACCGCTCTGCTCCAGCTCGTCCACTCGCGTCTGCAGGTCGCTCGTCAGCGTCTTGAGCTCCTTGACTTCTCGAGACAACCTCACCACGGCTTCGGGGATGCTCTCCTGGCTGCCGCGGCCGGTGGCATAAACACCAACGAGGAGGAACAGACAACCGCCAAGCGCCAACAACGTTCGGTTCATTGATCGGTTCATTCTGGATTCCTTTCGTTCGTACGCCGCCCGCGCGTGGAGCCGACCGGTCGACACCTCACTCACAGGCTTCGATATCGGTCCATTCCAGTCGTTCGCCTTCCTCCATATCTCGTGCGAAGCACCCGCCGAGGACGTGGGCCAAGTCGGCCGGGCGATCTAATGCCCGTCCATCACCGTTCGCCGTCTCGATCGAGAGCATCGTCTCCACGATCGGCTCGCCGCGGCGCACGGATTCCTTCAGGTACAGGCCTGGTTCTCGCCCGAAGACGGGGTCGTGGGAGGTGAGCGGATCGGCCAGCACATCCTCCACTGGCTCGTTCTCGCCATGCTCATCGTCCTGGGCATGATCGTCATCATGATCGTCAATTCCTTTCCGCAGATCCTTGACGAAAGAGTACACCATCTCCATGGTCGGACGATCACGCGACAGCAGCCGGTTCTCTGGAAAATGGAAGACCTTAAGTATTGCAACCCGTTCGCTTGGAGGCACTTCGCGGTCCTGGCTATTCTTGAGGCCCTTGAACGTCACGGCAAAACGGTGCCCATCTGCAAGCGTCACATAGTCGACGAACGGCATGTCATAATAATGAACGTCGAAGTTGATTTCGCTAAATCCTGCCTCCTCTGCATGCTCTGGCCGCAGAATCAAGTGCGCGAAGTCCTCGGTTGCCTCTGTGACCTTGAACGTCATAAGGTGTCCGGCGATGGACCTCTTTTCGGACCAACCTTCCCAGTCCTCCTCACTAACCGGGAGCTCGATAACCTTGACGTTACCGGCACCCAGAAGCACCTCCTGGCGTTCGACAATTGCCTTGGCGGCCCGCTTCATTCGTTTCTTGAGTTTGTCCGCCTCCTCGGGGTCCTCCATGCCTTCGATCTGTTCATGGATCATCTCGAAGAGTGGGCGGGTGTTGAAGTACTCGACGAAGTTGGTCTGCATCAGATGCAGGAGCGTTACCTGCTCTTTAATGTTCTCGGGTTTGTCTTCGAAGAATCCTTTGAGCAATGCCTCGAACATCTGCGCCCGGATCTGCGTATCGGCCAGCTCCCGCCCAGCGATGACATCGAGAACCAGTTTGGTGGTCTCTTCTCGCTTCTGTTGCTCGAGTTGGTATTCTCGTCTCTTCTCTGCCTCGTAAGTAAGTTCTAGTTGATTTTGTTGAAGCTGACGTTGAACCAACAAGCCGACAAGGGCAATGACCGCGGGCGTGAGCATGGCGGCAAGGATTTGAAACTTGTCCCAGAAGTCCTTGCGACGCTGACGAATCTTGCCCTCAACCTTCTCTAGGCGGTCTCTCAGATCGGCAATATGTTCCTCTCGTTCACTCGTCATCTTCTGTACCTCCCGCAAAAATATCTGACTTGTTTGCAATACCAGAGAGTCCCCATTTGACCTTCGCCCGCCTCCACCGCCGGGCTTTTTCTTAGAGCAATAGTGAAACGCCTGCCCTCCAAACCCAAGTTCCAGTCGCTTGCTTCTGACCCGAAGCGACGGTGCTGGGGATCCGGGGGTGACAGGCCGAGTCCTGCCCGAAGAGCTTTTCTACAGGGCACTCCCGACCCTTTTTCCGATCCGCACCGATTGTGACGATGCTGAACCGCGATGGTCTTATGTGCTTACCTCGAAGTCTTCCGTCACTTCCTGAACTTCGTCTCGCTTGCACAATTCGAGGATCGACTCGCCAGGGAGGCTGCCAGCCAACATTCCCGGAATCCCCTCGATTGGCTCGGCGTCAATACCCAGTTGCTGCGGCGTCAATTCCTGGCATGATTCCTTCAGGGTGATGACAACCCGAAGTAATCGCTTGGGAGAGGCTCGGCACGTCTGATCGAGTTCTTCACTAATTCGCCCCATGGCGTCCACTCGTTCCAGAATATAAGAGGTTTGACGTCATCTTTGGTTAGCCAAAGACCGCGCGATGGCAATTGAGCAATCCGGAGCCGGTCCCCGTATCGTTCCCCGGCACACCGAGATCATCTGCAGTTGTCCGTAGTCTGCCGCGAATTCTACCCGGTGTCCAGGTTGGATGCAGCTCTTTGAGCAGTGCCGCGGCACCGGCAACGTGCGGGCATGCCATACTTGTACCGGACAATTCTTTGTAGCCGCCACCAATATATGTGGAATTGACCCTGACTCCAGGAGCTGAAATCTCGACTCCACAGTCGTCACACAGGCCCGACGGTCCACGGGACGAAAAATCTGCCAGGTTGCGGCTTCGATCGACGGCGGCCACCGCCATAAAACCGGGACAGCGTGCCGGGCGTCCGACCCATGGCCCACATGGATCAAAGCCAGGGGCTTGGCATACTCCTTGCTGCGGCGGATCGGGACAACGCCCGCTGTTTCCGGCCGACGACACCACAAAACAGCCGTTCCCGATCAAACGTTCCGCGGCACGTTGATAGGCCATCGTGCATGCAGCAAACGCCTGCGTCACGCAGCTGCCCAAGCTCATTGATACCACGTCCATGTCGTTATTGACACACCAACCCATGCCAGCCAAGATCCAGCTCAATCGGCCGCTGGCTCGGCCGGTCGCCGGATTGTGCTTCAGCACCTTGACGGCGTTCAACTGACAGCGCGGTGCGACACCCACAATCCCCAGGCTATTGTTGCGGGCTCCAGCAATCCCCGCACAGTGCGTTCCGTGTCCGTTGTCGTCATCCCAATCGTTGACGCCGGGAACAAATGACGCGCCGGCCGCTACGGACAGGTCCGGGTGATTGTTGTCAATTCCCGTATCGACGATGGCGACGTCGACGCCCGATCCATCGACCCGGTGCCAAACTCGGTTCGCCCGCACCATTTGGATATTCCAGGGTATCGCCTGGCGGGGTGAAGGCGACGGACGTGTAGGGGGCCCGGGAGGACCGCCCGGAACGCAGAAGCAAAATCGGCGTCCGAAGATCCAGAAGCAGATTTCGCGTTGTCCCGGAGGACATCGGTGCGCCGTCGGTTCAATCAACTCGGTTTCCCCACCTCCGCCATCAGAACCAAGCTGGGCCACCAGATCGTTAATTGCCTGCTGATACCCTGCCGAGAAGGGGTCAAGGTTGTCCGGTGCGTAAACGTCGACTGAATCCTGGCCGCTGTTCCCGCCGGCCGATCCTCCACAACCGCAGTCACCGTGTGCCTCGACTTCGAAATCGGGCACCACCTCTGCAACTCGTTCGTCGTCCTCCAACCGCTTCACTCCTTCTTCATCCAGAGTAACGACACTGGTGCCAAGCTGCTCAAAATGAAGGGTCTGGCTTTCATCCACATCTTCGGCGAAGCCGAGTATCTCGTAACCATCCTTGACCGACTTTTTCTGAACATCTAGAATAGTCGCGGCCTTTCCCTCGTTGCATTCTGCTTCGGAAAACGTCACAACGTACCGATCATCCGTAGCCATTGTTCTATCTCCTTTGGAAATGTTGAGTCATCTAAGTTGCAACGAAGAGCAAGAAAATAACGGATCACCCAAGATCGTTGAACCGATATTTCCCGTTCGACCTTCGCCCGGCTCCACCGCCGAGCTTTCCAAGCACGACTGGAACGCTCCCCCCGGAAACCCAAATTCCAGTCGCTTACTCCTAGCATATCTGTCTTTGACGTTGACGCTAGACGCCTACCGGGGCGTCAGCTGACAAGCTGTCACCTGTCTAGGGGACACCGCGTAAGACGGCCGTTTGCTCTCCGCCTTGGAATCACCAACATCTGGCGTGGGTGGGAGGGCCGGCCGGTCCGGTCGAACTCGCGAGAACCCGCCCGGACGTCCCCCGGACGTCCCCCGGACGGCCCTCGGTCGGCCCCGGGAGGGCGGTGTCGGCGTGGGCCGGGCCGTTTTGGCCGTTTCTTGGAGACGGCAACCGATATCCAGGCGGACGGTATGTACAATGCACCGCGGTGCGATGAACAAGGCGGATGAACACGACCTGGTCCGCAAGGCCAAGGCGGGCGACGCAAAGGCGATGGAGGGGCTGATCCGCGCCCATCAGCAGGCCTTGTACGCGTTCATCCTGCGCATGTGTGGCCGGCCCGAAGTGGCCGAGGACATTGTCCAGGAGGCGTTTGTTCGCGTGCTGTCCAACCTCAACCGTTTTGATACGCGCTACCGTTTCAGCACCTGGCTGTTCACGATCGCCAAGCGCCTGTTTGTGAACTCGGTCCAGAAGCACCAGCCGAGTTATGACTCGGAGGCGGTGGGCTTGGTCCAGGGGTCGGACTCGAACCCCGCGGAGCTGGTGGCACGGACAGAGGTGGCCGGCAACGCCCGGCAAGCGTTGGAGGCGGCTCTGGTCGGCCTGGGGCCGCAGCAGCGCGAGATCATCGTCCTCTACCATCAGCTCAACTGGGCGATCGCCCGGATCGCGGCTCATCTACACATGCCGCAGGGCACGGTCAAGAGCCACCTTCACCGGGCCCGCAAGCGCATGAGGCGGCGACTCGAGGCCGATCGTCGCCTGCTCGAACAGGTTCAGGAGATCTGGGCGTGAGTTGGCCGATCGACGGTCCCGACCTGACCGAGCCCATCATGCGGCGGTTGGGGTTTCATCGAGTGTCGTCACGGCGGGCCAGATCACGCCGCCGTCGGCGCTGGGGCGCTCGCGGCGCGACGATGGTCCTGTTGCTCGCGGTCGTCGGCATCGGACTGGAGTTGCACAGCCACAGCCCAGCGGCACGCACGCCGACGGGGCCTACGCTTCCCAGCGCGGTACGGCATGACCTGTTGCGTCACGGAACCACGATCAATCGGGCGCTCAAGTCGATCCGTGACTTGTCGCCTCACGGGGGCCTCCAATTACCGGCGAATCACCCCCCGGCGCCTCAGGGCAACGAACCGCCGAACAACGCAGTTGGCCGATCGACGCCGCGCCCGTTTCGTTGGGTGTAATAGGTAGATGAGCATGATTATGCTGGCAGGGTTCCTGGCGCTGGTCGCTCCCGTCCTCGGCCCGGACGGCGCCGAGAGCGTTCGACCTGGTGATCCCTTCCGAGCGGCGGCCCTGACACCGCCCGATGTGCGGCTGTACATACACGTCAACCGCGCAGCTGCGATCCGAGCTGAGGTTGCCGACCGGCCGCTCGCCACATGGGCGACGAACCTGTTCGGCGATGGGCAGGCACCGCAGGCGTGGGCGCGATTGGCGGAGGCGGTGGAACTCGACGGTCCGCAGTTGTTCGATACCTTCCTCGGAAACGCCTTCACCGTTGTCGTTCGGGGTAGGGAGGAAGCGGCCGAATGGGCGGTGCTGACCGAGGTTGATCCGAACGACACCCGCCTGCTGCTGAGTCGGCTCGATCCACGGGTGTTGGGGCCGAGGCATCGGCTTCCCATCATGCACCTGCCTGAGCATGAGCTGCAACTGGCGTTCAGTGGGCGGTTACTGCTGATCGGTCCCGAGCCGCAGTCGGGCCTGTTCGATGAGATGGTTCCCAATCTCGTCATGCCGCCACAGGACTGTCTGGCCAACGATCCGGCCATAGCCCAAGCCCGCGAACTCGGGGGCGGCGGGGCTGGTCTATTCATGCGGCATGAACCGCCGATGGGGGGGTGGTCCGTTGCCGTGGCCGACCTGCACGGTCCGCGCATCAGCCTCCGGTACGCGGCGAGGTTCGACCACGCGCCGTTCACCACAGCCCCCACCAAGTTGCAATGGGATCTCACGCCGATCCACAATCTGCGGGGGAAGACAGCGCTGGCGTTCATGGAGCCGACCGACGTGTCCGGCGGGCCGTTGGATGCCTTCCTTCAAGTCGCACTGGGCAAGGCCCTGATCACGCCGGACATGCGCCGCAATCTCGGACCCCGCCGGCTCACCGTCTTGGGCGAACTCGATGGCCGGTTGGAGAATCGGCGGTTCGACCTGCTGCTACCGACGGTCGCCCGTGTGTATGAAGTAATGGACGGCGATCAGGCGTGGGCGCAGTTGGATGAACAGATGGTCGGGCTCGTCGCCACATTCAATAATCTGGGGGAGAACGCGTTTGAGCTTGACGTGCCCGATCCGGCCCTGTTCGAGGCGGGGCGACCGCGCCGTGTGGAAGTTGGACCAGCGGCGCGGTGGTTGCTCGGCGACATCCCAGGCGTGGAGCGTGTTTCGTTGAACTGGACCGTCGTAGAAGGTCAACTCGGATCGTGGAGCGTGATCGCCAGCGACCCCGGTCATCTGGCGACCATCACGGAGGCGCTGTCCGTTGCGCCGGCAGGTGAGCCGATCGTTGGCCCGTGGGAGAGCTCCGGCACGGCGGACGGCCCGCGCCTCGCCTCGATCGTGCGATCGTGGGGTGACCGAGCGGATGTACTGGCCGAGCCCGGACGCGTTGATGACCTGCGCAGCGCGCTGCTGTTTTTTTCAGCATTCGGCCAGGGAATCCAGCGATGCGATTGGCAGATGACTCGCCCATCCGCCAACCAGGTCCTGCTCGAGGCCCAACTGACCCTGACCGCGCCGGATTCGTCGCGATAAACGGTCGCGATCGCCCAGCCCCGAGCTACGATCAGAGGGCTGACACGGCAAAAGGCGCTGCGATGCAGAAATACGAACTACCGAGCGAAATCCAAAGGCGCGACGTCACCGATCCGGCGGTGTTCCTTGACCGTCGACGCTTCCTGAAACAGGCGGCGGCAACGGTTGGACTGCTGGCGGGGCCCGTCGCCTGTGGACAGGAACCTTCGGCAGCGCCGCCGAACACCGGGACACCCGCCAAGTTGACACCGCCGATCGACCGGCCGGACGTGTTTCCTCCCGAGCGCGCGACCGAGCCGGGCATCCCCCTTGGGATCGATCAGACGTTGACGCCGCGCCTCGCCGCTGCCTCACACAACAACTTCTATGAGTTCCTCTATGGCCGAGCGGGAGATGTATGGCCGTTGACAGGCGATTTCGTGGTGGAACCCTGGACGGTCGAAGTCACCGGCGAATGTAACAAGCCGACCACGCTCGACCTTGACGCGCTTTTCAAGTTCGCTCACGAAGAGCGCCTGTGCCACTTCCGCTGCGTCGAGCGATGGGCGATGAATGTGCCATGGAGCGGCTTCCCGCTACGCAAGCTCTTGGAGCGCGTCGAGCCGACGAGTCATGCAAAGTTCGTCCGCTTTGTCAGCATCAATCGGCCCGAGCAGATGCCGAGCCTGCGACGCCGGCCCGGCAATCCCTGGCCGTATCACGAGGCCCTGCGCCTTGACGAGGCGATGAACGACTTGGCTATGGTGGTCACCGGCGTGTACGGCGAGCCGTTGCTCAAGCAGCACGGCGCACCGATTCGAATCATCGTGCCGTGGAAGTATGGCTACAAGAGCCCCAAGTCGATCGTGAAAATCGAGTTGCTTCGCGAGCAGCCGCCGACCTTCTGGGCCAGACTCGCGCCGAACGAGTACGGGTTCCTGTCGAACGTCAATCCCCACATCCCGCATCCTCGGTGGAGTCAGGCCCGTTCGTACTGGCTCGATCGGCCCAGCGAGCGGTTCCCCACGCCGATCTTCAACGGTTACGGCAAGTACGTTGCCGATCTGTATCCCGACGAGCCGCGTGAGCTGGTACCGGCACTGAGGCGCGGACAAATCGCCCGGTAAGCCGACCCCTCCCGGATAAAGATCGGGTGTTGTGCACGCGGCTAGAATCCGCTCGACATGGCGATCATCGTCCAGAAATTCGGCGGCTCCTCTTTGGCGGACGCGCCATGTATTGGGCGTTGCGCGCAGCGGGCGGTGCGGGCGTTCCAGGAGGGCCGACAGGTCATCGTCGTCGTCTCCGCCATGGGGGACACAACCGATCGGCTCGGTGAGTTGGCGGTGCAGGTCACCGACCGTCCTTCGCAGCGCGAGATGGACATGCTGCTGGCAACCGGCGAGCAGGTGAGCATCGCGCTGATGACCATGGCCCTGCACCGTTTGGGGGCCGACGCGGTCAGCATGACCGGCCGGCAGATCGGACTGCTCACCGATCAGGTCCACACCAAGGCGAAGATTCGATCGATCGACACATCACGACTGCGGCGAGAGCTGGACGCGGGCCGGATCGTCGTCGTCGCCGGATTCCAAGGCATCTCGGACGACGGACAGATCACCACGCTGGGCCGAGGCGGCTCGGACACCACCGCCGTCGCGATCGCCGCCGCCCTGGGAATCGCCGAGAACAACGGTGCCTGCGAGATCTATACAGACGTGGACGGGGTGTACACCGCCGATCCGCGCCGCGTCGCCAATGCGCGCAAGCTGGCCCGCATCACGTACGAAGAGATGCTCGAGCTCGCTTCACTCGGCGCGAGCGTCATGCACAGCCGCGCCGTCGTCTTCGGCCAGAAGTACGGCGTGCCGATTCACGTGCGACACAGCGCCAAGCCCGATCCCGGGACGATGATCGTCAAGGAGGCTCCGGATATGGAAGATATCGCCGTCGTTGGTTGCGCACTGACGCCCGACCTGGGCCGCATCAGTGTCCGCGGCATCCCCAACAAGCCCGGCATCCAGGCGCTGATCTTCGGCAACCTTTCCGATGCCGCGATCTTGGTCGATGACATCATGCAGACCGAGGCGGGTGATACCGCCAGCATTTCATTCACGGTCGAGCATCAAGACCTGGCCGAGGTCAAGCCCGCCGTGCAGAAGTCGCTGGATGAAATCGGTTGTGGCGAGATGTCAATCGAGGTCGGCCTGGCCAAGGTCTCGGCGGTGGGGGTGGGCATGCGCACCCACACCGGCGTCGCCGCCGCCATGTTCAACGCCCTGGGCAAGGCTGGCATCCACATCAACAACATCACAACCTCGGAGATCAAGATCTCCTGCATCGTGCCCAAGGAGCATGGCGACCGCGCGCTGCAAGTCGTTCACGATGCGTTTGGCCTCGACCAAGCGAACCGCACGACCGATGAAAGCAAATCATCACAGCCCGTGCGCAAACCCATTTAGCTCCCGGGCTCGCCCGGGGTTCTCTGGGAGCGCTCTAGCTGTGACCAAGCGCTTCCTGGCAGCGCTGAACAACTTGGTCGAGTTTGACCAATTCAGCCTTCGCCTTACCGGCAGCCCGCCGCTTGAACTCCACGCTGTCTTGGGCGAGTCCCTTTTCGCCAATGGTCAAACGAATCGGGCAGCCGATGAGATCGGCGTCGTTGAACTTCACGCCGGGTCGCTCCGGCCGATCGTCGATCAGCACGTCCAGTCCCGCCGCCTCCAATTGCTGAGCCAGCGACTGGCAAGTTTTACATAACTCGCCTTCGTACTTGATCGGCACAATGTGAACCGAGTAGGGGGCGATCGACGCCGGCCAGATGATCCCGTCCGCGTCGTGGCCGATCTCGATCGCCGCGGCGACGATCCGTCCCAGCCCGATCCCGTAACAACCCATGATCACCGATCGCTGTTTCTGGTCTTCATCGAGTACAGTAAAACCCATCGCGTCGGAGTACTTCGTGCCGAGCTTGAAGACGTGGCCAACCTCGATCCCGCGGTGCTCGCGCAACGTGCCGCCATCACCGGTGGGGGAGGGGTCCCCGTCCGCCGCGTTGCGGATGTCCGCAACTTTGATGCGCGATGAATCGATGTGATCCAGCACGTCGCGCTTCCAATTGAAATGTTTGACGTGATGATCGATCTCGTTCGCGCCGCTGGCCCAGAACTGATCCTGGGCGGCGTCGTAATCGACGACGAGGTTCGGCATGCCGCGCTCGGCTGCAATGTGTGGGCCAACGAACCCGATAGGAAACAACAGCTGCGCGCACAGATCCTCGTCCAGCGTGACTGAAGCACCCCACGCGGCTTCGAGCTTGCCTTCATTGACACTGTGGTCGCCGCGAACGACCGCAACGACTATATCCATCTTCCCGCTAAGGTAAATGAGCGTCTTCAGCAGATGCTTGGGCTTGACCTTCATGAATTGGCCGACGGCTTCGATCGATGCGCAGTCCGGCGTGTGGACTTTTTCGAGATCGCCGGTGGGGGGGCCGTCGAACGTCCACGCCCGTTCACCGATGGCGCATTTGTCTATATTGGCTGCGTAATTGCCCTTGTCCGACTTGAGAATCGTGTCCTCGCCGGTGTCGCACAGGACCATGAACTCGTGCGACGCCGAGCCGCCGATCGGGCCCGACTCCGCCTCGACGATCTCGTACGTCAATCCGCAGCGATCGAAGATGCGGCAATAGGCGTCGTACATCGCCTGGTAACTTGTGTCGAGCCCTTCGACGGTGAGATCGAACGAGTAGGCGTCCTTCATAATGAATTCGCGGCTGCGCAGCACGCCGAAGCGCGGCCGAAACTCGTCGCGATATTTCGTCTGGATTTGATACAGGTTCAGTGGTAGTTGGCGGTAACTCTCGACGTATGCCGCCATGAACTCGGTGATGATTTCCTCATGGGTGGGGGCGAGTGCGGCGTGTCGGCCGTGGCGATCGGTGAGACGAAAGAGATTCTCGCCGTACTCGACGTCGCGCTTGGTGTCGGCGAACAGCTCGATCGGCTCTAGGGCGGGCATGAGGATCTCGGCCGCCCCGGCCGCGTTCATCTCGTCCCGGACGATCTCGATCGTCTTATGTAACGCCCGCCATCCCAGCGGCAGGTAGGTATACAGCCCGCTCCCAAGCTGGCGGATCAGCCCCGCGCGCAGCATCAGTCGATGCGACGGAACCTCAGCGTCCGCCGGGTCCTGGCGCAGTGTCGGAATCAGTGTCTGTGACCAAAGTGTGGGCAAATCCAAGGGGCTCCACCCGAGCCTGAACCGCAGGGGTCGGCGAAAAGATCGGATCATAGCCGTGGACCCGTTGCACCGTGACTAGCCTGGACCGCGCCGCCGAACCGCGATTTCAGCGGCCCCTAGCCGGATGGAGTTTTACATAACATGCATTATCGGCTCACGGTGGGGGGCTGGCGAGGTGTGCGGGCGACTGTCTATTGCGCGACGGAGACCCATCGAGACGCCCCCGGTGTATTCGCCCAGGGGGCGAACGCAGCGTAGACAAGCGCTCGCAGTATTGACCTCGCATAGTGTACGGTATATGTTTGGTATATGGCCATCGATGCTGAGTACGCCGATGTGTTGCCGGATGGGGCTGTGCGTGGCCGTGGCGCGGGGTTGAATCCGGGCAATCGATTCGACGGCTTGCGGCTGCACGTATTAGGGCAACAGTTGGACGAGGCTCAGGCAGCCCATCCCGAAGGGAGGCAGGTCACGACTCGCATCTATGCTGACCGCACCGGCAGCGTCATCAACCGCGTGGACAGCCCCGATCTGGGCTTCAAGTGGACGCTGAACCCCTACCGTGGCTGCGAGCATGGCTGTGTCTACTGCTATGCCCGGCCGACGCACGAGCTGCTGGGCTTTTCCTGCGGCTTGGACTTCGAGACGAAGATCACGGCCAAGCACGACGCCCCCGGAATCTTGCAGCGGGAGCTTGCAGCACCGACATGGGCGGGTGAGCCGATCGTCATGTCCGGCGTCACCGACTGCTACCAGCCGATTGAGGCGAAATTGCAGATCACGCGGCGATGTCTGGCGGTGATGGCCCGATGTCGCCAGCCGGTGGGGATCGTCACGAAGAGCCGTTTGGTGGTCCGCGATCTCGATCTCCTGAAGCGCCTCGCCGAAGCAGATGCGGTGTATGTCGGGATCAGCTTGACGACCTTGGATGCACACCTCTCGGCAGTGATGGAGCCACGCGCGAGCTGCCCCGCCGATCGGCTGCGCGCAATGCGCGAGCTTTCGCAGGCAGGTATCCCGGTGGCGGCCATTCTTGCGCCGATCATCCCCGGGCTCAACGACCGCGAGATTCCCCGCCTCTTAGAATCTGCCGCCCAGGCCGGGGCAACCTGCGCGACGTGGGTCATGCTGAGGCTGCCCTATCAAGTCAAGGCGCTCTTCCTGGAATGGTTGCAGAGGCATTTTCCGGATCGCCGGGCGCGAATCGTCTCGCAGGTGCGGAGCATGCACGCGGGTGAGCTGTACCGATCAACCTTCGGGACGAGGATGCGCGGTACCGGCCCCTTGGCCGAGCAGATCGCCGCGACGTTCCACGTCTTCGCGGATCGGCGCGGACTTCATCGGCGTCTCCCCCAGCTCTCGTCCGCTTCGTTTCGTAGGCCAAAGATGACCGGGCAATTGGAGCTGTTCAGCGCATGATGATAGAGATGGCCCCCCACCCTTTGTCATGCTTCCAGCGGTGCGGCCACACGGCGCAGACGGCGTTATGTAAAACTCGCACGTCTTGGATCTGCCGGTCACGTGTGCGTACTCCGCATACTTCAAGGGGTGAGGGCGGGGTGGTTCGACCGGCGGCCGGATGACTGTAGGTGAGCCTCGATGGTCGAGCGCCCCCCCACCGCCAAATCGGTGCTGTGGGCGAGTATCGAGTCCATATCCTCCTTAGAATGACCGGCGATTCCACGCGCCGTTAAAGATCACCAAGTCCGCCGCGAGCGCGCTTGTCAGGCTCGTCAGCCCAAAGTGCACATCGCACTTGGCCTGAACGTTCGGCTAATCGATTCGCGACCGGCTCGGTTCAAACCCGTGTCGAACGGCTGAATCGCCAGGGTTCGCAGCGGCGCGTGGACGGCGGTCATCATCGCCGGGTTTCTCATGGCCGGGGCGGGCGGCTGGCGTACACTTGTAGCATGAACTTGGAGTCGGTTCCGATCCCCCCTGCTCAACCTGATGATCTCACCATCGCGGCCATGGCGCCGCTTTGCTCGGTGTTCCGGCGATACCTCAAATCACGGAGCCTCAAGTACACCCCGGAACGGGCGGACATCCTCGAAGTGATCATCGAGCGGGACGGCGTCTTTGAGGTTGACGACCTGATGCTGGACATGCGCGATCGCAGCCACGGCGTGTCCATGGCCACGATCTACCGGACCGTCAAGCTCCTGCAAGAAGCCGGGATCATCACGCAGGCCCTGTTTGATTCCAAGCAGACCCATTATCAACTGATTTACGGCAAGGCGCCGCGCGACTACATGGTGTGCATGAAGACCGGCGAACTCATCGAGTTTTCGGATGATGAACTGGCGGCGATCCGCAAACGCATCTGTCAGGAGCACGGGTGGGAGCCGATCGGTCACCGGTTCCAGATCTATGCGCTGAGCCCACAAGGCCGGAAGATGATCGCCGAGCAAGGCGACGACGAGGACTAACGACGCGCCGCGTGCAGAGTTCCCGTCAATCGACCTCATCAACCTCATCGATCCGGCGCGTCACTCGATACGACTCATTGAACCACTTGCCGAGGTCCACGAGACGGCAGCGATCGGAGCAAAAGGGGAACGTTGCCTCAGTTGTCTTGACGGACTTCCCACAGACACGGCATGAATGATCGCGCCCAGAGCTTCCAGCGCCGTTTGCGACTTCGTTCTGTTCACTGCTGTCTGATGAGGGCTCAGTCATCGAGCCCCTCCAATCGCGAAGCAAGGATTTCAGGTGCATCAATCATGATAAGCCGGGAGGTCGGGCCCGTGTGCTGGATCATCACGTCGATGCGCTTCGGCGGAAGGGCCGGCTCGATCCGCGAGGCCCACTCGATGGCGAGTACGGTCTGGCCCGCCGTGCGCAGCTCGTCCCAGCCGATCGTCTCGAGCTCATCGGGGCCGGCAAGTCGATAGGCATCAAGGTGGGCAAGGCGAAGCGGCGCGCGGCCGTTGTATTCGTGACAGATGAGGAAACTCGGGCTGGAGACGGCGTCCCCGTCCAGTCCCATACCGGCGGCCAATCCCCGCACGAAGCAGGTCTTGCCCGCGCCAAGCGGTCCGTCAAGGCAGACGACGTCAGCGGCCCGCAGTCGCCGACCAAGCTTCGTGGCAAGCTCGATGGTCGCCGCCTCGGACGAACTCTCAAGGACAATCCTCATCTCATCGATGCTCCCATCCGAGCTGCGAGCCGTCGAAGGACTCGGCCCCGTTTCGCACAACGACGGACGAGTCCTGCGGGTCGTCGTGCGGGACGATGCGCCCCACCGCTGTAATCTCAAGGTCCGCGATTCGATCAGGCACCTCTCCCGCGGCCGTGAAGCACAATTCGTAGTCCTCGCCGTCGCTCATGGCGCGGCGCCAGTCCAGGCCCGGACGGGCGGGAACCGCCTCGGCGTCTATCTCGACCCGAACTCCCGAGCTTTGAGCGATGTGGGAGGCGTCCCGACCGAGACCATCGCTGATGTCGATCATCGCGTGCAGTCGCGCACCTAAGTATTGGGCCAGCTCGATCGCTTCGGGAATGCGGGGCTCGAAAGTCAAATGTCGTCCGAGGCCGCGGTCATCGACGGAACCTCCGAGTCGGCCTGTCACATAGACCACGTCCCCGACACGCGCGCCGCTGCGCTGCACGGGCGGTATGGGACCCGGCCTCGCCAGCACTGCCACGGCGATGACCATCGGCGACTTTTCTTGGCGATGAACGGCAATGTCTCCACCAATGAGCGGACAGCCGTACAAGTCGGCGGTTTCGCTGATCGCGTCAAAGAGTTGTGTCGCCCAATCTTCGGTCTGATTCGGCGAGAAGGTGACCGCCGCGAGTGAAGCCACAGGCTGGGCCGCCATCGCCGCCACGTCGCTGAGACATCGAGTCACGGCCTTGCGCCCGACGAGCTGGACTGGGGTCGTCTGGAGGTTCACGTGGCGTGCCTCGACGAGCTGATCCACGGCCGCCAGGAACAATGACCCGTTGACCCGCACCATGGCCATATCGTCGCCGGGCGGGATCAGTACATCGCTATTCCCGCGTGCGGTCGCCAAGACATGTCGAAGCAGTTGGAACTCCTGCATGAAGCACAAGTCTAGGCGTCGGTTGGAGTTGTGCAGCATGAGGGGGTCCCCCACTGCTGCTGAAGCCGCCGTGCGCTGCGACGGGTTTCCCTTGTTGTCCCGCCGCACAAGGTCTTCAGCGGCCGCCACGGACCCTCCCAGCTCGGAGCGGGGAATTCCCTCATGCTCGGGCCACATTCGCCCCGAGAGGGTTGATCCTGAAGAATCTTGCCGCGTTTTCTCCAGTGGAGGCCAGGGCTGGCCCGATACCACCAGTTCCACCTTGACGTGGACCTGGAGGCAAGGATGGGCAGGATTCTGGTCTGCATCCATGACCATGCAGGATCGCAACCCTATTGCGATTGGGGTGGCGATACATGCCGGGGGGCTCGTGAACAGCCTGTCGTCGAATCTCGTACTAATCGAGGGAGCGTAAAGTACCAAGAGCGAGCGCTTGGGCTCTGGTACGCGTTGAGCATGCCGTAGGCGTTAGGGCCCTGTGACCAGCCTTGACGCACCGTCAAACTTGTCCTTCATTCATTGCTCCTTTCTCCTTTCTTCTTTCTCCTCCTCCGCCGTCCCGACCTCGGTTGGGACGGCGGGTGTTTTTGGGCCAAGCGATTTGGTCAGCGTCTCCCGGTAGATCGCCGCGTCCGGCTCGGCGAAGCAGCAGCAGATGATGCGGGACGGCTCCCGCCCACTGGTCAGCCAAGCGGTGGTCGTCTGGATCGCGATCGAAGCCGCCTCCCGCGCCGGGTAGCCGAAAATCCCCGTGCTGATGCAAGGGAACGCGATTGAGGTCAGCCCCTTCTCGTGCGCGACTTCCAGACATATCCGGTAACATGAGGCGAGCATTTGTGCTTCACCGTGCCCACCTCCTTCGTACACAGGCCCGACGGTATGAATGACGTGCCTAGCCGGCAGGGCATAGCCACGGGTGATCGTGGCGTCGCCGACGGCGCATCCCCTGAGGCCTCGACACACCTCAGCCAGTTCCGGGCCGGCCGCGCGATGGATCGCGCCGCAGACGCCGCCGCCCGGCGCCAGGGCCGTATTGGCCGCGTTAACGATCGCATCCACCTCCAGTGTCGTGATGTCGGCCGTGACGATCTGCAGCGGTGTCATGGCCTGGCTTTGGATACTTCCGCCCGCAACGAGATAAGGCGCTTCACGTTTCGGTCCGTAGCGCCCCGATGGGAGCGGATGACGGCACGCCCGTTCTCGGCCAGGGTGCATCGGCGCTGCGGATCATCTAGGAGGTCACGCAGCGTCTTGGCCAGGCCCTCGCGCGTGGTCTGTACGATCGCCTCGCCGGCAGCAAGGGCGTCAACCGTATCCTGAAAGTCGCCGACCGCCGGGCCCACGATCGTGGCCTTGCCCAGCGCGACCGGCTCCGTCACATTCGAGCCGTAGAGGTCAACAAAGCTCCGGCCCACCACTACGATGTCCGCCAGCGCATAGGCCTGCTGCAGCTCGCCGATCGTGTCAAGCAGGAATCGGC
>JAZFYE010000338.1:0-2578 GCA_036475395.1 Phycisphaerales bacterium | reverse complement strand
CCGTTAGATGGAGGCGGTCGGCCGGGCAAGCATTTCGATGTCATCGATTTCCTGGCCCGCTATGCGCCCGTTATCTTCCTCATCCTCTTAATGGGCGTTTTCGCGATCCTGGAACCCCGTTTTCTTTCGCCCCTCAACCTGTTCAACGTCATGCGCCAGATCTCGATCACCGGTCTGCTGGCGATCGGCGTGACCTTCGTAATCCTGACCGCCGGGATCGACCTGTCGGTTGGCTCGCTGCTTGCGTTCGCGGGGCTGGTGGGCGCAGCGGTCGCCAAGGGCGGGTTCGCCGACAGGTTCGCGGTCGGCGCCGGCGTCGACGCGGGAAACCCCTTTTGGCTTGCCATGCTGGCGGCCATCGCCGTGGGGCTTGCCGGCGGCGTCGTGCAAGGGACCGCGATCACGCGGCTCAAGGTGCCGCCTTTCGTCGTGACACTCGGCGGCCTGACCGCATTTCGTGGTGCGGCACTGCTGTTCTCCGGGGGTGGGCCGATCAGCGGTTTCGATTCGGACTATACGTGGTGGGGACAGGGCAGAATCGGGCTGGTCCCGGTGCCGGCAATGCTCTTCGTCGGCTCCGCTGTACTGGCTCATCTGACCTTGCGGTACACCAGCTTCGGACGGCATGTCTACGCGGTCGGCGGCAATCCGGCAGCCGCCGAGTTGATGGGTGTCAATGTCAGACGCGTAACCATGAGCGTCTATGTGATCAGCGGTTTTTTCGCGGGGCTGGCCGCCTTCGTGCTGTCGGCCCGGCTGAGTTCCGCCGAGGCGGTCGCCGGCATAGGGTTCGAGCTGACCGTGATCGCTTCGGTGGTTATCGGCGGCACGAGCCTGTTCGGCGGCATTGGCAGTGTCCTTGGCACGGTGATCGGCGCGATGTTGATCGGCGTCTTGACCAATGGACTGGTGCTGCTCAACGTGTCCTCGTTCGTCCAGCAAATCTTGATCGGGTTCATTATCGTGCTGGCCGTGGCTTTCGACCAGTACGCCGAGGATAGACGACGGACCAGGCCGGTGGCGGAGGGCTCTGCGCCGTCGACAGGTTAATATCGCTTCGACAAAAAGGGCCTAGGGCCACCATCAGCTGCACCAACGGAGGGTAGGCCTCAAGGGGCAACGCGCGTTGTGCTCAAGTATGTGGTGGCCGTGGCGCACGGCCAAAACCCCGGTCGCGGGGCAAGCCGTGCACACCGAGGGCCGCACATATCTGGGAGGAAAGCAATGACCCAGGAAATTAATTTCAAGCAAGAGCTGGTCGCCGCATTTGGTCAGCCGATCGCGGAGAACCCGACTCAGGTGATGGTCGAGGCAGCCTTCCGCCATCATGATCTGCATTGGCGCTATCTGACGATCGAAGTCGCGCCCGACGATCTCGGTGATGCCGTGCGCGGCGCCCGCGCCATGGGCTTCGCCGGTTTCAACTGCACGATCCCGCACAAGGTCGCCGTCATCGACCATCTCGACGGCCTCGGCGAGTCACCGTCACTGATGGGCGCCGTCAACTGCGTCGTCTGTCGCGATGGTAAGTTCATTGGCGAAAATACGGACGGCAAGGGTTTCGTCGCCAGCCTGCGCCGCGTCACCGATCCCGCCGGCAAACACATGGTGATGTTCGGCGCCGGTGGCGCCGCACGGGCGATCGGCGTCGAGATGGCTTTGGCCGGCGCGGCCCATGCTACGGTCGTAAATCGGACGGCGGATCGCGGCACGGAATTGGCCAACCTGCTAAACGGCAAAGTACGTGACGCTACGGGTGGCAGCTTCGAATCAGAGTTCGTCCCATGGAACGGCGACTACGACGTCCCCCCCGATACCGACATCGTCGTCAACGCGACATCCATAGGCCTGTATCCCGACGTCGAAGCGCGGCTTGCCATCAACATCAGCACTCTGAGCCCCAACATGATCGTTGCCGATGTCATCCCTAATCCGCCACGCACCCGCCTCATCAGCGAAGCTGACACTCGCGGCTGTACGGTCATTGACGGTCTCGGCATGCTCGTCGGCCAAGGCCGTATCGGCATCAAGTATTGGACGGGGGTCGATCCTGACGAGGCAGTCATGCGTCAGGCCTTGGAGGACATATTCAACGATTGAGTCGGAAAACGGGTGGACTCCGGCGCCCAAAGCGGCATTAAGGACGCCTGCAGTCCGACCCAGCCCAGCTATTCCCAGCCACCGCGCTTCGCCCGGTATCCGACACCGCACTTGAACATGAGGTTATCCACACGACTGCGAGGCCGCCCAATAGGCCCGTCCCGACCGGCACGGGGCGTGCGGTTCGCTCGCGCTCGCCTCTCTCTCCAGCTCCTCCCGCCGCGCTTCGAGCAAGTCCTCGGCCCCGGTCCCCTGCGCGACCTCCGCAGAGGTCAAAGTTCGTACGTGTGGTTACGCCAAGTTCAACGCCACTTGGACGTTCCCGGGCGGTGCCGAGCAACTACGCGGAGGCAGAGTCGCTCTATCAACAGTCTTTGGCGATCTCAGAGAAGACCTTCGGGCCGGAGCATCCCGACGTGGCCACGACCCTGGCGAACTATGCAGCGGTGTTGCGGAAGACCGGACGTGACTACCTAGC
>JAZFYE010000337.1:0-2790 GCA_036475395.1 Phycisphaerales bacterium | reverse complement strand
CGCCATTCGCCTGGCTGCCGGTCGCGGTCTACCTTTTCGGAACCGGCGACGCACCGGCGATCTTCCTGGTCTTCCTCGCCGTCTATTTCATCATCGCCCTGGCCACGATTGCCGAAATCGACGTGGTGCAGGTGACGTATCTGAACGTTGCCCGGATCATGGGCGCGACGCGCCTGCAGACCTATCTTCAGGTGATCGTGCCGGCGGTCCTGCCGGGGCTGTTCATGATCTTGCGGCTCAATCTCTTCGCCGCGTGGATGATCGTGCTGATCGCCGAATCGGCCGGCTCGGACAGCGGGCTCGGGGCGCTGGTGATGCTCGCGCGCAACACCGGCAACACGAATCTGGTCATGTTGGGCATGGTGAACATCGGTCTCATCGGTTTCGCCTTCGATGTCGGTTTGCGCTATGTGCAACGCCGCATGCTCTACTGGGTCCCCGAAGTACAGGCCTCGCTGCAGAAATGAGCACGCTCCAAAAGTCCGCAACCGGCTCGCGCGCCGGCACAAGGAGGACGGCGGCGAAGGTGCCGCCAAGCCGCTCTGCTGTGTTTGCCTCCTCGGCCCTATGGTGGGCCGCCTCGGTCATACTCTTCGCCGGCATTTGGGAGTTTTTCTGGTATATGACCTGGGCCAACCCGATGCTGTTGCCGCCGCCTCATATCTTCCTGCAGAATATTCTCGAAGTCGGCCGGCTGTTCGATAAATCCACGCGTTTGGGGGATCCCTCGGCGGGTCTGATCGCATTTACCATTGCCAAGACGATCGGGGCCTCGACCCTTCGCGTGATCATTGGCCTCGGCGTCGCGCTCGTGGGCAGCCTCACGGTCGGCATGACGATCCGATATTCGCCGCTGTTCGGGAGGCTCATCCTGCCGGTGATCAATCTCTTGGCACCGGTTTCGCCGATCGCGTGGTTGCCCATCGCCATGCTGATCTTCGGGCTGGGCAATGCGCCAGCAATCTTCCTCGTCTATATCGCACTCTTCTTCATCATGACGCTGGCGACATTGAACCTGATCGACACGTTGCCGCCCTCATATATTCAGGTGGCGCGCATCATGGGCGCGACCCGACGCCAGATTTTCATGCAAGTCATCGTGCCAGCAATTCTGCCGGGGCTGTTCGTCGTATTGCGATTGAACCTCTTCGCCGCGTGGATGATCGTGCTGATCGCCGAATCGGTGGGCGTTGGCGGCGGTTTGGGGTTGGTGGTCATCATCTCCAGGAATACCTTCGATGCCCAGTTGGCCTTCTTCACGATGTTCGTGATCGGCGTCGTGGGTTTCGCACTGGACGTATCTCTCCGCAAAATTCAACGACGCGTCCTCTACTGGACGCCATAAATTCAGGGAGGCTCGGGACGATGAGCGAGATGAGCAATCCATCGGCGGCAAACGGCACACCGGCGATTCGCTGTGTGAACGTCGGCAAGGTTTGGGGCTTGGGCACGGACCGGGCGGTCGAGGCGCTGTTGGACTTCAACCTCGACGTCGGCAAGAACGAGTTCGTCGTGCTGCTCGGCCCGAGCGGCTGCGGCAAGAGCACCCTGCTCTATCTCATTGCTGGCCTCGAGGATTTGACCGACGGAAGGATCGAGGGCCACGGCGTGCCGGTTACGAAGCCGGACAGCGATCGCAGCCTGATCTTCCAGGAATCCTCGCTCTATCCCTGGCTCTCGGTGGTCGAGAACGTCACCTTCGGGCTCAAGCTGCGCGGCGTGTCCAAGGCCGAACGGCGCAAGGTAGCGGCGGAGCTGCTCATCAAGGTCGGTCTCGGCGGGTTCGAGGGAAAGCGCCCGGACGAGCTATCTGGCGGCATGCGCCAGCGCGCGGCCGTTGCACGGGCCTTGTCGATGGAACCGAGCGTCCTGCTGATGGACGAGCCCTTCGCGGCGCTCGACGTGCAAACGCGCTCCAAGCTCCAGGACTTCCTGATCCAGGTGTGGCGCGACAGCGGCGCCTCGGTCCTGTTCGTCACCCACCATATCGACGAAGCCATGGCGCTCGCCGACCGCGTGGTGGTGTTCACCGCACGGCCGGGAACCATCAAGAGCATCGTGCCGATCGATATGCCACGGCCGCGCGATCCGCGCGATCCCAAACTCCACGCCCTGCGCGATCACCTCATCGACCTACTCGCCGACGAGGTCGACCGGGCCTTCGCCGAGCAGGAGCAAATCAGCGACAAGGATAAGGTCCGGGTCTAAGGACTGCGGGGGTGGTAATCCGAGCACGGCGTCCACCACCGCGGGACGCCGGGCGCCACACGGAGGAGATCCATGCCGTCGTCCCTGATCCGTGGAAAATACGTCGTCTGCGGCGTCGTCAACCGGCACGAGGCGACAGTCATCGAGGACGGCGCAGTCTTCCAGCGCGATGGCGTGATCGTCGACATCGGCGCCTATGACGAGATTGCGAAGAAATACAAGCCCGACGAGGTCATCGGCTCGCCCGACGATGTCGTCATCCCGGGGCTGATCAACAGCCATCACCACGTCGGGCTAACGCCGATCCAACTCGGTTCGCGCGATTACGCGCTCGAGCTCTGGTTGGCGACGCGCATCGCCGGACGCACCGTCGACCTCTATCTCGACACGTTGTATTCGGCCTTCGAGATGATCGAGTCCGGGGTGACGACCGTTCAGCACCTCCACTCGTGGATTCCGGGCCGCCCTGAATCGATCCTCGAACAGATAGACAAGATCCTCAAGGCGTACCGGGATATCGGCATGCGGGTCTCGTTTTCGTACGGCATCCGCGACCAGAATCGACTCGTCTACGAAGACGAC
>JAZFYE010000336.1:0-5858 GCA_036475395.1 Phycisphaerales bacterium | reverse complement strand
ATCGCTTCCTTTGATTCGCTGGTGAACGGCACCCAAACGCTGGCCATGTGGATCATCACGACCAACGGGCCCAGGGGAAGGCTTCCTTTGGGTTGGCTCAATCCGTAGTTCTTCCAGCTCGCTTCCAGGACGGCTTTGAAGGAGCAGCACTCGGACTGCTGATACAGCAGCGGCACCCGGTTCGCAAAGCGAATGACGCGCGCCGTTTCTTGCGCGGGAAGCTCGCCGCCGAAGGCCAGCCCCACCTCGATTTGGAACGGGTTGCCGCGATAGACCGCCGGAGGTCTCGTTGAGGCGGTGTAAAACTCCGCCTTCACACCCTTGAGCAGCCCCGCCAGCAGCGCCTTGGACCCGATCGGCACGAGACAGTCCGTAGGCGGCGCCGTCAACTTGACCTCCTGGATCGCGTTGTACAGGGCTTCGGCTTCACGATGGCCCACGTTCTTGACCCACGTCAAGTTGGTGATGCCGGCCGTTTGGCAAATTTCCTTGGCCCGGCTCGGTCCCACCCGACAAAAATCATTCTGTAGAAATGCACCGACCTTGGCGGCCTCGGTGCGCTCGAGCATCTGGATCAGCGTGCCCAGCTCGATGCCCTTGGGATGCGGTTTGATCTCCCTGGGTTCTTCGGGCAACTCGTGGACGCTTCGCGGGAACTGGCGCGTCTCGTTTCCCGGAGTGACGTACGTGATGTGCGCGTGCGGGTTGGCAATCGCCGTCTGCTCGAGGTACTCATCGATCGATTGCCGTCCTTTGAGGTACTTGCCTTCAAGTTCGATGGCAACTTGCGTGCCGTGCCCTTGCGGGAACAGCTTGTCGTCCTCCTGATGTTCCTCGTCGCTGACGACCTCCGCCTTGTTCTTGGAGGTGTCCATCTTGATGCGCATCTCGTGCGCCGGTTTTCTCTTTGACGGCTTGGAGATGATCAAGACGGGCTTTCCCGTCGTCATCAAGCCATACATCCCTGCTGCGCTGATGCCGATGCCCTGCTGGCCCCGGCTCATTTTCAAACGATGGAACTTCGATCCGTACAGCAGCTTCCCGAAGATGTGCTCGATCTGTTTCTTGACGATCCCGGGGCCATTGTCGCGCACGGTCACCTTGAACCTTGTCTCACCGAGCTGGAGCACCTCCACGAAGATGTCGGGCAGGATCCCGCCTTCTTCGCAGGCGTCCATCGCGTTGTCCACCGCCTCCTTGATTGTCGTCAGCAGGGCTTTGCGCGGATTGTCGAACCCGAGCAGGTGGCGGTTCTTCGCGAAGAACTCGCTGACGGAAATCTCGCGTTGCTGGCCGGCCAGGGTTTGGGCGGTGGCCTTTGGCGTGCGCGTCTTCGTCTTGCGCGATGGCGGAGACGTCGTCGGCTTGCGAGCCTTGCTCATCGTCGTTCTGGGCTTTTTCGTTGGTGCAGCCAATAGCGTGGACATCGGATGCCGTCCTTGGCCGCGTGGATCATACGCCGGCCGTGGGCATGCCATGCGCCCACTCACGATACATGATCGGCCCAACAGCGGCGAGGCTGAGCAGATTTCAGCGAGGGCTGAGCCAGAAGGGTAAGGCGTCGCTGTAGTACGGGCCAAGGCGGTCCAAAGCTGCGAAGTAAAGGATCGAGGTCACTAGATTGAAACCAATCGTCGCCGAGACCCATCCCAGTGCCCGCGTTCCTTGAGGATCTCGGTGAAGAGTGACAGCGACCGCAAGCCCTTGGATCACAAAGAAGGCCAGGGCGAAACCCTCGATCCTTCCGATCGAGATAACGAAAAGGTACTCGTGCATCGCCCCGAAGAGCAAGAACACGACCATTGTTGCGAGGAACGGCGAACGCCGCAGGCCAGACCGGCGGAAGACATTTTCAAAGAAGAACTGACTGACCATTCGGTTATAGCGCCGCCAGAACTCGGCTGGAGTTCGAGCGGTGAAGAAATTGTGCATTGGCGCCCGTCCGCGCAACCCTATCAGTCGCCACGCCGCGATCGCGAGCTCCGCGCCTCCATAAATGGCAATCATGGAGCACAGTATCTTTGCGATGTGCTCCAGCGCGAAGGAGTGAGTTTCCCAGCGAGCGCCAAAAGCGAGCGCACCGACTCCCTCACCAAGCGCAAAGATCACCGCGCCGCGACCAAGGCGGATCAAGTTCGTTCGCGCGGGGGGCGTGGGTTCGTCTTTCATTCGCCGTTGCACGAGCGTAAAGGGATTGACCATGAACAAAGCGAACGAGGTGAGCTGGACAGGCTCGCAACGAGTCTCGCCATGGTGTAGGTCGTACAACTTTCCCACGATCATAAGGCAAAGTGCCGCTGACACGAATCGCATGAGCGCTGCTTCCGAGGGTACAACCATCGGCAGCAGCAAGATACAAACCGACAAGCCGACGAGAATCCATCTCCGTTGACTGCGATCTCGTCTCAGCGCCGGGAAGAACAAACCGGCCACCCCCAGAGCTATGCACACAGCGATCACAGTGCGAACAGCAACCATCAATGTGGGGTGGCTGTAGGGCAAGAAGCGGATGGTGTCTCACGACGTCGAATCGACTTCAAGGCGTGCGTGTCCGAACACGACTCGCGCAATGTAGGGCGCAGACCAACGCGACCAAGCCCGTGGGCCGGCGCCCGTGGGCTTGGTCGCAGTCGGGGAGGATTCAGGCTCCGGCGCTCCGGCAGGCCGCAGGTTGGTGCATGTCGGCGTCGGATACGACCGGCCCGGTGTGAACTGGGCGAGGAGCACGCCCGTGGCTCACACCGAACCGCCTCGCGACAATCAGATCGACCCGAGGTCGATCCCTCTCTCTCTCCCCTCCAACAGGAGAAGCGCTCGCTAGAAACCAAATGTCGCCACCGGGGCACTCCATTGCAGGCCGAGCGAGCGGCAAGCGACTCCCCTGGCGCTTGGGCCTGGGTTTGCTTGACCGGCCGGACCGAGACTATGCTCCTCGCCCGCGCCCAGCGCATGGATCGGAACCCGCCAATGGAAGCTGAGATCCAGACCACGTTGATCATCCTGAAGCCGGATGCCGTGCAACGCAGCCTCATGGGCCGGATCATGTCCCGTTTCGAGGACAAGGGCCTCCAGATCGTCGGGTGTAAGATGATCCAGATCAGCCGGGAGCTGGCCCAGCGGCACTACGAGGTCCACCGGGGCAAACCCTTCCATGAACGGCTCGTGCAGTTCATGACCTCCTCGCCGGTGTTGGTGATGGCCGTCCGGGGCGTGGGCGCCGTCGAGGTTTGCCGGAAACTGATGGGGGCGACCTTCGGCTCCCAGGCCGAGCCGGGGACGATCCGGGGTGACTTCGGCATCTCCAAGAGCTTCAACCTGATCCACGGCTCCGACAGCCCGGAAACGGCTCAGTTTGAGCTGGCGCTCTTTTTCGACGCCGGTGAGCTGCTCGAGATCGACCGGACGATCGAGGGCTGGGTCTACGATCTGTCCTCAGGCAGTCCCGAATAGGGGTCCGTTTCGGGGGAACCCCCCGGACGGTTGGAGCGTCCTACCTTAAACGGCCAAAACTCGAAGGATTATTGGCTGTAGAAAGGGCGGTTCGGCCGATCTTCCCCATCGATCAGGGGCGGATCCGGCCCCGCCGGGCACAGGTCGCTGCGGTCTACGGGGGCCCACGACCGGCCTGGTCCCGATAAAGAAGTGTCTTGAAATCCCGTGCGAAGTTTTTTAGAATATTTCTAAGACAATGAACCGTTTTATGGGAATCTGAGTAATAGGACTACCCTGTGGTCGGGATTCGGGACAGGATTGTGACGTTCTTCACAATCTTGTGGCGATGAAATGATCTTGGGTTTGCGAGGAATACCTCCAACGGAGGTGAAGTCTTCTCGGACCAGCAGAGGACGCAGGCAATGCTTCAGGCCATGATCGGCAAAAACTCACCGCTCAGTCGGCTGCGCCAGCGGCAGCGGGTGTCGGTGCAGGATGAGTCGAAGGCCGATTCTCGCTTCGGTGGCCTGACCCTTGACGAGGAGCGTCTCCTGCGGCAGATCCTGTCCGAGCCGATGGACTACATCGACTCCGAGGAGTTCCGCCATCCCAAGGCCGAGAAGCGAATCTACCATGATGCCGAGGAGATCGCCCGACCGGACGTGTCGTGGTATCGCCCGCTCATGGACGACCCCCAGCCCGATCGACCGGCGAAGAACACCGGCACGGTCCTGCTCACCGCGGCTCAGGAGCGGGTGTTGTTCCTCAAGTACAACTACGCCCGCCACCGCGTGAGCCAGCTTCAGTTGGAGATCGGTCCCGCCGAGCCGACTGAGGAGATGGCCCGCGAGTTGCTTCATTGGTACAGCAACGCGTCCCGATACCGCGAGCAGATCGCCGAGACCAACCTCGCGCTCGTGCTGGCGATGGCCAAGCGGACCCGCATGAGCGAGGTGGACTTCGCCGACCTGGTCAGTGAGGGCAACATGGCCCTGCTGCGCTCGGTCGACAAGTTCGACTGTGGTCGAGGCTTCAAGTTCTCGACCTACGCCTGCCGCGCGATCCTCAAGGCGTTCTCTCGACAGGGCATGAAGCTGAGCAAGTACCGCCAGCGCTTCCCGACCGATTTCGACCCGGCTCTGGAGAAGTCCAATCATCTGGAGACGCTGCGCCGGACGCATGAGCTGGAGGCCGCCGCCGAGGTCAAGTACATCGTTCTGTCCAACGACGCTGAACTCACCAACGTCGAACAGACGGTGATTCACCACCGCTTCGGTCTGGGCGACGACGGCGGAGGTGATCCCATGACGCTGGAGCAGGTCGGGCAGATCATCGGCGTGACCAAGGAACGCGTGCGCCAGATCCAGAATAAGGCACTGGAGAAGATCCGCCTGACGCTCGAGCTGTACGCCAATCGCCAGGACGACGAGGAAGCTCAGGAGGAGGAAAACGCGAGCTCCCCGGCCGCCTGAGCGCTCAACCGCCAGATGAAACCCCATCCCCGACCCAACCTTCTGGGTTGGGGTTTTCTTTTTCATCGCGTTGCCCACAAGACCGATTCACTTCAGCGGGACCATCGTCCTGTGCCGTGGATCAGTGACGGGTTGCGCCATAGAGTCACCATACGGCTGCGCAGACACCGATGTTGGTGGGAAACCTATGGCATCAGCCGACAGCCTCAAGCGATCTCGTTGCACCGGGTCCGACGTGAAAACACGCCGGACTGTCCCTCTGCACGTCCTGGCTGACGAACATAATCCACGCGGAACCATCCGCCGATCCAAGTCCGGCAAGCGTCGCGCGATCGTGCTTGCGGTCGTTCAGGTGTTGATCATCGCGCACGTGCTTCAGTGGTACATAACAGGCCGGACCACCACGCCGATCGAACCCTCCGAAGCGATGGAGTTCGGAAAGCAAGGCGTGATCAACGCGGGGCTCATCTTCTTCGCGGTTGCGCTGCTGTCCACGCTCGTGCTCGGCCGGTGGTTCTGCGGTTGGGGCTGCCACCTTGTGATGCTCCAGGACCTCTGCGGATGGATCATGAAGAAGCTCGGCGTGCGCCCCAAGCCGTTCCGTTCACGGCTGCTCCTCTACGTGCCGTTGATGCTTGGGCTCTATATGTTCGTCTGGCCGGCGTTTTTTCGCTGGGGCGTGCTGCCCAATTGGCAGAAGCTGGCGAGTGTGTTTTCAGCTATCCCGGGGCCGAGACCGCTCCCGGATTGGCCTGGGTTTTCCGTTCATCTCGCCACGGCCGAGTTCTGGCAGACTTTCCCCGGCCTGTTCGTGGCCGTTCCGTTCCTGTTGATCTGCGGCTTCGGGGCGGTCTACTTCCTCGGCGCCAAGGGATTCTGCACCTATGGCTGCCCCTACGGCGGGTTCTTCGCCCCGCTCGACGAGTTCGCCCCGGCGCGGATTCGCGTCACGGA
>JAZFYE010000335.1:0-7876 GCA_036475395.1 Phycisphaerales bacterium | reverse complement strand
CGTAGGACACCTATCATGCCCGCCACCGCCACTGCAACATCCTTCGAAATGCTCACCGTTGAGACCTCCGATCACATCTGCACAATCACGCTCAATCGCCCCAAGGTCTACAACGCCTTCAACGATCGGCTCACGTTTGAGTTGCAGGATGCGCTCAAGCAGGCCGAGCGCGATCACGACGTGCGCGTGATCATCATCACCGGCGCGGGCAAGGCCTTTTGCTCCGGCCAAGACCTTGGTGATCTCAAGGAGCGGTACGTACCCGGCTATGTCCCGGAGTTCGCCAAGGACCTCGATCGTCGCTACAACCCGATCGCCAAGCGCATCATCAACATGGGAAAGCCCGTCATCGCGGCGATCAACGGCGTGGCGGCCGGCGCGGGTTGCAGTCTCGCCCTGGCCTGCGATATCCGCATCGCGTCGCAACACGCGTCACTCATCGAAGTGTTCATCAACGTCGCGCTGATCCCCGATACGGGCAGCACGTACACCCTGCCTCGCCTCGTGGGGCTTGGCAAAGCCAAAGAGCTTTGTTTCACCGGTGACAAGGTCGAGGCTGAGGAGGCGTTGCGGATCGGGCTTGTGAACCGTGTCGTTGAAGCGGATCAGTTGATGGATGAGACGCGAGCGTTGGCAAGGAAGCTGACGTCGCTCCCCAGTCGTGGGATCGCGCTCACCAAACGCCTGCTCAACCAGTCGTTCGATAATGATCTGGAAAATCAGCTCCGAGCGGAGTCCTTCGCGCAGGACACCGCCGGCAAGACCGAGGACCATTTTGAGGGTGTCTCCGCGTTCCTCGAAAAACGCAAGCCACAATTCAAGGGGGAATGACCGCTGATGGCTGAAAGCGCTTCAACCGTCGGCATCATCGGCGCGGGGACCATGGGCGCTGGAATCGCCCAGGTCGCTGCCACGGCCGGTTGGAACGTCGAGTTGATGGATGTCGATGAATCGATCGTCCGCAACGCCATCGATGGTATCGCCAAACGCCTCGATCGCCTCGTGCAGAAGAAGCGGATCACGCAGGAACAGCGAGACGACGCGGCCGGTCGATTGCTCGTGGCAAGCTCACCCGATTGCCTCAGCCGTTGCGAATTGGTCATCGAAGCGGTTGTCGAGGATCTCGATATCAAGTCGAGGGTGCTCGAAAATGTCATCCCGGCTTTGCGCGACGATTGCATCATCGCCACGAACACCTCGTCCCTATCGATTACCAAGATTGGCGAGACAGTCGGTCAACCGCGCCGTACCGTCGGAATGCACTTCTTCAACCCCGCGCCGATCATGAAGCTGGTCGAGGTTATCCAGAGCGCGGAAACCGATCCGGCCGTCGTCGATCGCGTGGCTGAGATCGCTGTGAGCTGGGGCAAGAAGGTTGCGCGGGCTGCGGACGTGCCTGGGTTTATTGTCAATCATGTGGCCCGGCCGTACTACCTTGAAGCGTTTCGCATCCTTGAGGTCGGTTACGCTTCGCCGGACGTGATTGATCGCGCCATGAAGTCGCTCGGCGGATTCCGCATGGGCCCGCTGGAATTGACGGATTTCATCGGCCAGGATGTCAACACCGCGACCACGCGCTCGGTGTGGGAGCAGTTGGACCGCCCGGCATTGCTTACGCCGAGCCAATTGCAGGAAACGCTTGTTGCCGATGGATATCTGGGAAGGAAGACCGGGCGAGGTGTATACGACTACAGTGGCGACGAACCGGTCGTTACGTTGCAGGTCGATCACAGGCCGCTGAATTTGACCGATGAGCTGCGCGAAGCCGCAAGCGGCTTTGTGCGAAAGGCGACGAACAAGACCGGCAACGAATTAGAGCAATACATCTTCGCGCGAATTCTTGTCGCGCTCATTACACAGGCGTCACTGGCCAACGAGCGGGGCGTGGCGGAGAAATCCGACATCGACACGGCGCTCAAGTTTGGCGTGAACTATCCAAAAGGGCCGTTCGAATGGGCGGACCAGATCGGGCCCGAATCCATCGATGCCCTAAAGCGTGCGCTTTCTCATTCCCCCTCCCTCTCAGGGAGGGGGCGAGGCTGAACGCTGACCGCTGACAGCCAGCTACAATACCTCCCATGCGACGAGCCGCGATCATTACCGCCCTCCGAACGCCGATCGGACGGTATGGCGGTGCGCTGGCGGCGGTCCGGCCCGACGATCTGGCCGCCTTGGTCATCGGCGAAGTGATCAAGCGATCCGGCATCGACCCGGCCACCGTCGAGGATGTCTACTTCGGCGCAGCGAATCAGGCTGGGGAGGACAACCGCAACGTGGCGCGCATGGCGGCGCTGCTGGCCGGGCTTCCTGAGACCGTCCCCGGGTGCACCGTCAATCGACTCTGCGCTTCCGGGCTGGAAGCGATCAACATCGCGGCGCGGATGATTGAGACCGGTCACGGCGACGTGATGATTGCCGGCGGCGTCGAAAGTATGAGCCGCGCGCCGTTTGTGATCGCGAAGCCGCAAGCGGCGTTCGATCGAAATGCTGAGATGTATGACACGACGATCGGCTGGCGGTTTAGGAATCCGAAACTGGCTGAGATGTATCACCCCTACGCCATGGGTGAAACGGCGGAGAACGTCGCCCGCCAGCACAACATCAGTCGCGAGGATCAGGATCGCTTCGCCCTGGGAAGTCAGCAGAAGTGGGCGGGCGCGAAGGCATCCTGCAAGTTCGAGGCCCAAATCGTGCCGGTCGAGATACCGCAGCGCAAGGGTGGGCCGCTCATCGTTGACACCGATGAACATCCTCGTCCTGATACGACGATCGAAAAACTCGCATCGTTGCGCCCGGTCTTCGCGCAGGATGACCAGGGCACGGTGACGGCCGGCAATTCCTCCGGGATCAACGACGGCGCGGCCGCGGTGCTGCTGGTCGAGGCTGATCTCGCCAAGAGCCTGGGGCTTGAGCCGATTGGATTCGTCGGCCCGTCAGCGACGGCGGGCGTTGATCCGGCGTGTATGGGCCTAGGGCCGATCCCAGCGACGCAGAAAGTATTGGCACGAGCTAAACTCGGACTCGACGATCTTGATATCATCGAACTCAACGAAGCGTTTGCGGCTCAAGCCGTCGCATGTATACGAGAACTTGGATTGGACGAGGCAAAGGTGAATCCCAACGGCGGCGCCATCGCGATCGGCCATCCGCTTGGCTGCACCGGAGCGCGGCTCGTCACGGCACTCGTCCACGAGATGAACCGGACGAACGCCGCACACGGCCTCGCTACACTGTGTGTCGGCATCGGCCAAGGCGTCGCGACGGTTATTGAAAGACAATAAAAGGACTCGACCGTATGTCTGGTAGTTCCAACGTAGGCCTGCACATCGATCACAACGTGCAGGAGGATCCCGAGAAACTCGCTGAGTTCGAGGCGAAGATCGATGCCGGCCAACTCATCGAGCCGGACGATTGGCTGCCTCAGGCCTATCGCACCGGCATGCTCAAGATGGCGGAACACCACGCCAACTCCGAGATCATCGGGGCGCTACCCGAAGGTGAGTGGATTACACGAGCCCCGAGTCTGCGGCGCAAACTCGCATTGACGGCCAAGGTCCAGGACGAGGTCGGCCACGGCCAGATGCTCTATCGCGTGTCGCAGGACCTTGGCAAGACGCGAGATCAGATGCTGCGCGATCTGATTACGGGCGTGACGAAGTATCACAACGTCTTTAACTATCCCGCGCCGACCTGGGGCGACATCGCCATGATCCAGTGGCTCATCGACGGCGCGGCGATCATGAATCAGAAGTCGCTCGCCGATGGCGCCTACGGCCCGTACGTGCGCACCATGAAGCGGATCAACATGGAGGAGGCATTCCACTTCAAGTGCGGCGAGGACATGGTGCTGACGCTGATGAGCGGCACGGCGCAGCAGCGGGCCTTGTGCCAGGACGCGTTTGATCGCTGGTGGTATCCGTCGTTGATGTTCTTCGGCCCGCCGGACAAACCCAACTGCCGCAACCTCCCGCCGATGCGCTGGCGCATGAAGACGGTGACCAACGATGATCTACGGCAACGATTTATCAATCGCTTCGCGCCGGCCGCCAAGGATCTCGGCCTCAAGATCCATGTTGTCAAGAAGAGCGACGACGGCATGGTCATCGAAAAGCAACTCGATCCCAACTTGCACTACGACGAATCGACTGAGAACTGGACGGTGACCGAGCCGGACTGGGAGGAGTTTTACCGAGTGATTCGCGGCGGCGGCCCGTGCAACAAGCAGCGCCTTGGTCTGCGCCGGCTGTCGTATGAGCAAGGCCGGTGGGTTCGAAGCGCGATCATGAACGGCCGCGTGGGCCTCCCGCCCGCCGCTTAGGACTGACAACTGATGACAACTGACAACTGATCACTACTGATTGCGATGTCCAAGATCAGAGAACATCCACCCGACGCCGACGGTGAAATGACTTCACCCAAGGAGGGAGACCTCGAGGCTTTCGCCGTGTTCACCCAGCTCCAACGGGGCGATCCGCACACCTATGCCGGGTGTGTTGATGCGGCCGATGCCAAGATGGCGCTTCAATTTGCCCGCGAGCACTATGGGCAGGATCAACCGTGCGTGAATATCTGGGTCGTGCCGAAGCGAGCCATCGCCGCGACCGAATACGACAAGGACTTGATCTGGCGATACACGGACCAGACCTATCGTCTCGCCCGCGGCTACGCCAAGGGCGTGCGTGAGAAGTGGGAAAAGATCCGTGCCAAGAACGACCTCGATGATTATGAGAAGGAAGACTTGAAGGAGATGTTCTGACGATCGGAACCCACGGATTGGTATCCGTGGGCGTCGGTATCTGGGGGCGTCGCTTGTTGAGTTTACTAGCGCGATATGGACAGGCTTCCTGAGAATCTGAAACAGCCGACGATTGATCTGCTGCTGGCCGTGGCCGATGACAAGCTCATGCTCGGCCACCGCAACAGTGATTGGACGGGGCTTGGGCCGATCCTCGAAGAGGACATCGCCTTCTCGTCGTTGGCCCAGGACGAGATCGCTCATGCCCAGGCGATCTACGAGCTGCTCAGCCCGCTTGTCAACAAAACGGCCGATGAGCTTGCCTACGGCCGGTCGGCCGACCAATACCGCTGCGCCAAAATCGTCGAGCTACCGGATAATTTCGACTGGGCCATCGCGATTGCCCGGCAGTTCTTCTGCGATCATTTCGACCGTTTGCGCCTTGGGCGGCTGGCGCGATCCTCGTACAAACCGTTGCGGGATCTGGCCTATCGCCTGGCCGCGGAGGAGCAGGTTCACGTGGATCACGTTGATGCGTGGATCGTTCGGCTTGGACGCGGCAACGACGAGTCGAAACGGCGTGTACAAACAGCGATGGACGGACTGGCGCCGTTAGCGCCGATGCTCTTCGAGAAGGTCGACGCCGAAGATGAGCTGGTCGACGCCCACCTTTACCCCCGGGCGGACGACGACATGTTCCACGCTTGGCGCGATGTGCTTCAGCATGTCGCGCACGAAGGCGGATTGTCAATCGAGCTGAGCCCGCCGGATGAAGACGCGCATGGTGGTCGACGCGGCCACCACAGCGAGTACCTCAAATCCCTGCTCGATGAGATGTGCGAGGTGTATCGCCTCGAACCCGGCGCCGCGTGGTGAGCGAAGCCGTCAGCTTCCAGCCCTTGCAGCCCTTGTCCTCGCGCTCGCCTTTGGCTCGCGTCTAAACGTCCGTGCGGCGTATGATATCTCGACCAATGATCGATACCGAATCCATCATGGACGTGCTGCGTGAGATACCCGATCCGGAGATGCCGATCAGCATCGTCGATCTGGGGTTGGTAGAAGATGTACGGATTGAAACGAACGGCGACAGCGCGGTGGTGTCGATCGACGTTCTTCCTACGTTCGTCGGTTGCCCCGCGTTGCCGATGATCGAGAACGAGATCAGGACGAAAGTGGGGGCGGTCGAGGGCGTAGGCGAAGTCTCGGTGCAGTTCATCTACGATCCGCCGTGGTCGGTTGATCGCATCAGCGACGGAGGCCGCCAATCCCTGGCGGCGCACGGCGTGACGGTTCCCGAACATGGCTCCAAGCTGGACGTGCCCGGTCACGGCGCGAAGGTCGAGCTTCGCACCTCCGCCATCACCTGCCCGTTCTGCGGCTCGAACGAGACGCGACTGGACAGCCCGTTCGGCCCGACGCGGTGCCGAATGATCTATTACTGTGAAGCGTGCCGAAACTCGTTTGAACACATGAAACGGGTGTGATGGGACGTCCGGGCTGATCGCGGTCAACTGGAGAGAACAGGCGGTCGTCGCTACCATGAACTGGCCGGCTTTTTGAGCGGTGCATCGGTTCGGTCCGATCCGGGCCCGCGCGAATCTCACCAACGATGGGACGCACCGAATCATGTCCAAAGAGACGCTTCATCGAGGGACGAAGGTGACGCCTAGCGCTCCTGAGCTTGCCGTGAAGAGTTCGCACATACCACGGAGACCGAAGATCACGCCGCCCAAACCCCGCAAAGACATCAGCACGCCGACGATCGCACTCGGCGAGATTCCGAATCTTCAGATTCTCAACGAGAAGGGCGAGATCAGCGATCCGACGCATGAGCCGAAGCTGGAGCCGGCCGAGTTGCTGCGGATCTACCGGGCGATGGTCCTGACCCGCAAGCTGGACACCCGCATGCTGACCATGCAGCGCCAAGGTGAGATGGGCACATTCGCGCCGGGGATGGGACAAGAGGCCACGCAGATCGGGCAGATCTATCCGCTGACGAAAAAGGATTGGTTTGCTCCGTCGTATCGGTCGTTCGGAGCGCAGCTGTGGCGCGGCTGGACGATCGAGGGGTTGATGCTCTTGTGGGATGGATTCTCCGAAGGGTTTGAGATTCCTGACGGCGTCAAGGATTTGCCGTTCTCGATCGTGATCGGCTCGCACGTGGCCACGGCGACGGGCGTGGCGATGGGCATCAAGCGGCGAGACGATGATGCGGTGGTGCTGACCAACTTCGGTGACGGTGCCTTCTCGCAAGGGATCGTGGCTGAGTCCCTCAACTTCGCCGCGGTCGACAAGGCGCCGATCGTTTTTGTCTGCGAGAACAACGGCTACGCGATCTCGATGCCCGTGCAAAGGCAAACCGGTGCTGACTACTTGGCCGGGCGGAGCATCGGATACGGCATCCCCTCCATGCGCGTTGATGGCAATGACATCCTGGCGATGATCGTCGCGACGACCGATGCCGTCGAACGCGCCCGCAAGGGCGAAGGGCCGACGCTGCTCGAAGCCGTCACCTATCGCATGAGTCTGCATACCACCGCCGACGATCCAAAGGTGTATCGAAACGAAGAAGAGGTCGAGTATTGGAAGACGCGATGTCCGCTGGCGAGGTTCGAAATCTACCTGAAGAACAAGAACCTCCTTGATGATGCCGCGATCGAGCGGACGGCCGCCGAATGTGAGCAGGAAGTGATCGAGGGGAGAGAACGATTCCGAGCGCGTGCGACCGCCAACCCGCGCGAGGTGTTTGATTATGTGTACGAGAAGCTCCCGCCGGAGATCGAGAATCAGAAGCGCGAGTATCTCGCAAAATTAGATCGGAAAGAAGAGAGGCGCTAGGCAATAGGCACGTTGCATTAGGCAATAGACAATAAAATCGCTCGCGCAGAGAGGCTCGGACCTAATGCCTCTGGATTTTCACCATGCCGCAACTAACCATGGCTGAATCACTGAACCTCGCGCTCGACCAGAGCATGGCGGCCGACGACGCCGTCTGTGTCATTGGCGAGGACATCGGCGTGAACGGCGGCGTGTTCCGCATCACCAAAGGGCTGCTTGAAAAGTACGGCGAGGATCGCGTTATCGACACGCCGCTGGCCGAGAACGGCATCATCGGCGCCGCCGTGGGTATGGCGATCTACG
>JAZFYE010000334.1:0-5638 GCA_036475395.1 Phycisphaerales bacterium | reverse complement strand
TTGGCGATACGGGGGAAAAGGAGCTTCGGCATGGAGCAGTTCATCGATTTACTTGACGATCACATGTATGTCGTGGTGGTGTCGGTGATCGGCGTGGTCCTGCTGCTGGGGTCACTGATTCGGGCGGTGACGGCCGTGCTGACGACTAGTGCCCGAGAAAAGAGCCGGCGCGAGATTGCGGCCTACATTGCCGAGGGATCTATCACGCCCGAACAGGGCGAGCGGCTGATCCGGGCGGACGTGAGCGCCGAGGGGCGCCGCCGGGCCTGATTCACCCAGACGAGCGACCAAGACGGGCGACCAAGACGAGGGACGGTTGGGACGTGGGGCGTGCGGGCGGATGGACGGCTGGTGCCTATCCTGATGGCCGTGCTGGGCCGATTGGTGTCAATCACGTGTGGGATGCTCGCCCTCGTCGGAGCCGGCTGTGGTGAGTTGAACGATATCCCCGGTCCGGCCAATTCGAATCAACAATCCGCGACCCCGAATACAGGTGGTCCGCCTGTTACCGGTGACGACTGGTTTGTTGATATCGCCGAGATCAGCGGTCTCGACTTCGTTCACTCTACCGGCGCTACCGGTCAGTATTACTTCCCGGAGATTGCGGGATCGGGATGCGGGCTGTTTGATTACGACGGCGACGGCGACCTGGATGTGTATGCCGTGCAGGCGTTCTCGCTTAGCGAATTGTCGAACGCCGATGGCGCCAACGCGGATGGATTGCAGCGAGCCGAGGGAAGCAACCGTCTATACCGCAACGATCTGGAGGTTGGGTCGGACGGCGTCCTGACCCAGCGGTTCGTGGACGTAACCGACGAATCGGGAGTCGGCGACCGCGGCTACGGCATGGGCCTGGCCGTGGGCGACTACGACAACGACGGCGATCTGGACCTGTACGTTACGAACTTCGGCCCCAACAGGCTGTATCGCAACAACGGCGACGGCACGTTCACCGACGTTTCGAACGCGGCGATCCCGCCGGAGGACCGCTGGAGCACCAGCTGCGCGTTCGTGGACTACAACAGGGACGGCTACGTTGATTTGTTCGTGACCAACTACGTCAACTTCTCCCTGCTCGAAAACAAGATCTGTTTCAGCCCCGGTGGTCGGCGGGATTATTGCGGCCCGCAATCATTCGACCCGGTTTCGGACCGCCTGTTTGTCAACAACGGCGACGGCACGTTCCGTGATGCGACGGTCGAGGCGGGAATTGATCTCGCTTTTGGGAGCGGGCTTGGGGTCGTGTGCGCGGATTTCAACCGTGACGGCTGGCCGGATATCTACGTCGCCAATGACGGGAACGCCAACCAGCTTTGGCTCAACCAGCGCGATGGGACGTTCGAGAATGTTGCGCTGTTGGCCGGCGCTGCCTACAACGCGAACGGCATGGCCGAGGCGGGCATGGGCGTTACGGCCGGCGACTTCGACCTCGACGGTGATCCGGATATCTTCCTCGCCCATCTGTTCGGCGAGCACAATACGCTCTTGGTCAACGACGGCACGGCCTCCTTCGACGATCGGACCGAGCAGTTCGCCCTGGCGTCGATGAGTTGGTCGTACACCGGGTTCGGCACTGAATGGACCGACCTTGATAGCGACGGTTACTTAGACCTCTTCTTGGCGAACGGGGCGGTGAAGATCGTCGAACAGCGGGCCAACGAGCCCTATCCCTACGGCAATCCCAATCAGCTCATTGTCAACCTTGGTCCGTCCAACTTCGGATTCCAGGACGTTTCCGATCGAGCGGGCTCCGTCTTCGAACTGATCGAGACGTCACGTGGAGCTGCCTTCGGCGATATCGATAACGACGGGGATATCGACATTCTATTGTCCAACAGCAACGGGCTATTGCGCCTGCTGCGCAATGAGGTTGGCAGCTGCAAATCCTGGTTGTCGTTGAGACTTGTCGGCAACGGGTCGAGCCGCGATGCGATCGGCGCTGAAGTGCGCCTGATCAGGCCCAACGGGCTCGACCTGGTGCGCCGTGTACATGGCGACGGCAGCTATTGCAGCGCCAACGATCTGCGGACCCATTTTGGACTCGGTCATGATCGTGGCCCCCAGACGGTGGTCGTGGCATGGCCCAGTGGTGTCATCGAGCGGTTCTCGGGACTGCCGGCCATGCAGCATGTCCAACTGCACGAGGGGGAGGGCGAGGCGAGGCCATGAACGCTCTTCGCGGGCGTGTCCAAGCTCAACTCGTGCTGGGGCTGATAGCGGTGATAGCGATCAGCGTCGTCACGATCATGTGGGTGCGCCGATCGTCGTTGGACGGGGGCGTCGCCGGTGTGCAGGGACCTGAGCAGCCGATCAATCTCCCGCCGATCCCAAACTTTCCGCTGGATGCGCTGGAGCCGGCGGTCAGGCAGCAGTTCCAAGCGGCGGTCGACCGAGTGGCCGCATCGCCGTTGGACGCCCGAGCAAACGGCCGGCTCGGGCTGCTGTTCCACGCTTACGCGTTCTACGCACTGGCCGAGCCATGCTACCGCCGGGCGATTGGCGTCGGGGGGACGGTAGCGCCATGGCGCTATTACCTCGGTCTCGTATTGTTGGAGCGCGGCGAGTGGACCGAGGCGGCAGGCGAGTTCTCGGAGTACCTCGCCGTTGTACCGGGTGATATTCCCGCGCTGTTGCATCGTGCCGATGCCTACCGATCGGCGAACCGTCTCGAAGAGGCGCTGGATGGATATCGCTTGGTGATCTCGCGATCGACGGAGATCGCGCAGGCGTACTGCGGGGCTGGGCAGATTCTTTATCGCCTCGGCGAATTCGAGCCGGCGGTGGAGTACTTGAAGGCCGCGGTTCGCCTCGCGCCGAAATACGGCACGGCGCGTTATGCGCTCGGCCAGGCTCTTCGCAACCGTGAACGTCCGGACGAGGCAAGGCGCGAGCTGCAGCTTGCTGAGGAATACCAAAATCAGGAACCAACGCTGGACGATCCGCTGGCCCGGGTTCTGGATCGCGCACGGATTGGGGCGATCGAGGCGTTGCATCGCGGGATCGATCTGCTGCAAGCGGGGGAAGTGGATGAGGCGATCGACCTGTTTGAAACGGCTATTCGATCCGCCCCGGACCTGGCCGAGGCACGCGCCCAGCTCGGTGCGGCTCTTCTTCAGCAGGGCGACTTGCCGGCGGCCCAAGGGTCGCTCGAGCACGCGCTAGAACTGGAACCAAATTACGTGGAGGCGATCTATCACTTGGGACTCATCGCCCATCGCCGCCAAGATTACGCTGGAGCAATCGCGCTCTTTCAACGGACAGTCCAACTGCGGGCTGAGCACTTCGACGCGCATCTTGGGCTCGGAACTGATTTGCCGAAGCTGGGGCAGACCACGACGGCCCTTGAGCACCTTCGCCGCGCGATGGCGCTTCGTCCGCATGATCCGCGGCCGTACCGAAGGTTGGCCTCGGTGCTCTCCACGCTGGCTCGGTATGAGGAGGCGATCGCGGCCTTGCGGCTCGGTCTGGAGAGACGGCCCGAGGAGGTCACGATCGCCGACCGCCTGGCCTGGGTGTTGGCCACGTGTCCGCGGGATGATGTGCGAGAGGCGGCTGAGGCGTTGGAGCTAGCGACAAAGGTCTGCCGTCGCACAAACAACCAGGCGCCGCAGGCGTTGGACACGAAGGCGGCCGCGTTGGCGAACCTGGGTCGATACGACGAGGCCGTGGTCGTGGCCCAGCGCGCGCGGCAAGCGGCCCTGGCCAGGAACAATGAGCAACTTGCTGACCAGATCCAACGGCGGCTGGAGCTGTATCAGACGGCCCAGCCATACCGTCAGCCGGGCGGACAATGACAAGCATCAGGCCGATGACGCCGGTCAGTTATCAGTCAGGATCCGGCTCGGACGGCGGGGCGATGGCAGGACTCAGTCCGCCGGCTGTGAATCTGGCGAAGATTGGCGTCCTGACGAGGCTCGGTCAGACACGATACTGGCTGGTTGATCCGGGCCACGTGTCCTGCCCGCCAGGGGGTGTGCCCCGGCGGGACGGCGCGTGACGGACCCGGTGGGCGCTGCAAAGGCCCCACCGGCATGGCTCGGCACGCGATCTGGGGCGAGGCCCGGTCGGCCCCCCCCCGCGAGAGGCCGTCCAGAACCGACAAAAAGAATATTGGCATTTCCGCCGCCAGTGGATTACACTTCGCCTGTGCGCTGACGCCCGGCGGCGCAGGAAAAGGCAGGTGCGTGCTAACGGTTTCGCTCAACCCGGCGCCGCGCTCGTCCTGACGGCAAGCCGTCGCCCCGCCGATTCTCTGCGTCTGTCACTGTTGATCTCACCCAGTCTCAAGCCGTTGCCAGGAGGTAATGATGAATCGAGTCATTGTGTTTCTCACCGCAGCCTGTATGGGAGGCGGATCGGCCGTGTTCGCCGGCGAACCCCAGATCTCCGGCACGCTGAACTTCGAGAATGTGACCGGCGCCCGTATCAATCAGGCCGTTGCGGAGGAGGCCAGCAACGAGAAGGAAGTGGATTTTGGTGACTTCGACAACGACGGCGATCTGGATGTCGTGATCGCCGTCGCCCACAGCGACTTCGGCCAGCGCCGCAACAAGCTGTACCGCAACAACAACGGCGTCTTCAACGAGGTCAGCGGCGCTCCGCTGATCCCGGGGTTCTCCAGCACCGACGTCAGCCGAAACATCTTCTTTCGCGATTTCACCGGTGACGGGTTTCTGGACATCTGGGTGACCAACGACGGGAACACCTCGGGCAACGGCGGCACGGACAAGCTGTATGTCGCCCAGGTCGTGAAGGGCGAGGTCGTCAAATTCGAACCGATCAACCAAGCGGGGGACGGTGGTGCGAACTGTGGGAACTTGACCCGCTCTCCCGAGTGCAGCAGTGTGGCCGTTGACTTCGATCTCGACGGAACGATCGATCTGTGGTTGGGCAACTATCCAAACCAGTCCCAGGACTTCCTGAGATTCAACGATGGCTTCGGCAACTTCTCATTGCTCGGGGCGGGCGCCCTTGTGCCGAACGACTGCGATTACACGGTGGATATCTCCACCGCGGACATGAACGGCGACGGTACGATGGACATTCTGATTTCGAACTGGGGGTTTAACTTTGGGCCTAACAAGCTGTACTACAACAATCGCAATGGGCTGGGCAGCTTCGACGGTGATTTTAACTACACCGGCAGTGTCTTGGTGCTGGGGAACGCCAGCACGGAAGAGAACGCGATGGAGCCGGGCGACTTCGACGGCGACGGCGACATGGACATCTACTGGACCAATGTGGTCGGGCCCGGCGATCGTGTCCTGAGCAGTACGGTCAATAAGGATGGAACCGTTAACTTCGTCACGATTGGCAACTTACCGCGGTCCGTAGCGACCAGGATCACACGCAAGCCGACGGTACTAGACCTCAACGGCGACGGCCGCGTCGATCTGGTCGTCGGGGCCGAGAGTGGGTCGAACAGCCGCCCCACGATCCTCCGCAATACCACCGTCAACGGCGAAATCTCCTTCGTCGATTGGACCCCCGGCGATGAGTTCCCCAACGGCAGTGTGCACAAAGGCTGGCACGCAGCCGTGTTCGATTCCAACGGCGACGGTGATCCGGACATCTTCCTGGGTGGATGGGCCAACGACCACCTCTTCGAGAACGTTCCGTCCAACGAGATGACCGAAGA
>JAZFYE010000333.1:0-8916 GCA_036475395.1 Phycisphaerales bacterium | reverse complement strand
TCTTCGATGCGCTGTTTGTGAGCAATGTCGATCTGACCAGGACCGACGAGCCGACGACCGTGCCCATACTTCGCGGGATACGGCTCGGGACGCCGTTCTCGGCCAGCGAGCGCTTCCGCTTCGAGACCGGCGTCCGCAAGCGTTTCACCAGTGGCGCCGAGGCGTCAATCTCCACAGACCTGACGCGGTTCCGCAATCTTTCGCCGGGGATCGCGCTGTCGCCTGATCCGGCCTACACCGGCGCGATCAGGCTTGGGCTCACCCAGCCGTTGTTGCGCGGGTTCGGCTCGAAGGTGAACACGAGCACCATTCGTCTTGCGCAAAACGCCGAGCAGCGCGCAATCCACGAGCTTCGCACCGATTTACTGCAACTTGTTGTGGACGTCGAGAGCGCCTATTGGAACCTCGTGCTCGCGTGGCAGGACCTGGCGATCCAACAGTGGCTGCTGGAAGTTGGCGTTGAAGTGCGCGATGTGCTGGCGCGGAGGCGGAACTTCGACGTCACCCCCGCAGAGGAATCCGATGCCGTCGCTCGCGTGGAGCAACGCAAAGCCAATGTGATCAAAGCTCGGCGGGCGATTCGTGGGGCCTCTGATGCGCTGAAAGTCCTTGTCAACGACGCGCAGTTGACCGTCGGGTCCGAAGCGCTGCTGCTGCCCGTGGATCAGATGGTCCAAACCCCGATCCGTTACAACCTACGCGAGACGATCATCACGGCCGTGGGCAATCGGCCGGAGATACCGCTGGCCGCGCTCGGTATCAACGACGCCGAGATCCGTCAGCACCTCGCCGACAACGCGCGCCTGCCTCTGCTGAACCTCTCGGCGCAGCTGGCGTACTTCGGACTCGATCGAGAACCCGGCGATGCGTACGACAATCTGTTCGAGGGTAACTTCATCGACTACATCCTGGGGTTCGCTTTCGAGTGGCCGCTGGGTAACCGCGCCGCTGAGGCAGAGTATCGAAAGGCCAGGCTCCAGCGTTCCGCGGCAATGATCAGCTACCGGCGGGCGGTTCAGGACGTCGTAGTGCAAGTGAAATCGTCGCTGAGAGACATGATCACGAACTATGAGCTCATCCAGGCCACGCGATCCTTCCGCGTTGCCCAGGCGGAGAACCTGCGGACCTTCCTGGTTCAAGAAGATCTGAGAGGGCTGACCCCCGAGCGACTGAACCTGAAGTTCCAGCGTCAGGAAACGCTTGCCGTCGCGCAGCAGGAAGAGGTCCGCTCGCTGGTCCAGTACAGTAAATCCGTGGCGAGGCTGTACCGGGCGATGGGCGTGAGCTTGGCGATGAATCACATCGAGCTTGAGATTGCCGATGACGGATCGTCTGGCGGATTCGATTATGCCCCGCCTGGTTGAGCCGACCCAGGATGCAATCGCTGAGGCGTCTCGGTTGTTGGAGCGCGGGCAGCTGGTCGTATTCCCGACTGAAACCGTGTATGGACTCGGCGCTGACACAACGAACGCTAAAGCGATCGAGTTGATCTACGCGCTCAAGGGCCGGCCCGCCGACAACCCGCTGATCGCCCACGTGCTCGACGATGTACAAGCTCGGCGAATCGTGGCGAGGTGGGACGATCGATGCGCTCGGTTATCCGAACATTTCTGGCCGGGGCCGTTGACGCTCGTTGTTGCCCGTGGCGAAGTGCCGGCGTCCGCGACGGCGGGGCTGGACACGATCGCGGTCCGCGCGCCTCGACATGTTGTGGCCAGAGCGCTGTTGCACGCCTTCGGTCGATCCATCTCCGCGCCTTCGGCCAATCGCTCCGGGCGGGTGTCGCCAACCACGGCCGAGCACGTCGTCGCCGACTTTCCCGAGGCGGATGAGCTGTTGGTCCTGGACGGCGGCGCGTGTGAGATCGGTATCGAGTCCACGGTGCTGGAACTGACCGATCCGACCCCGCGCGTGCTGCGACCCGGGGCGATCATGGTCGAGCGTCTGCGCGAGGTTCTTGGTGAAGTGGGCGCGCCGCCGGTGACGACCCAGTTGGCGAGCCCCGGGACGTCGCTTTGGCATTACGCGCCGCGCACTCCGGCCGAGCTTGTCGAGACGACCCAACTCGCCCAACGTCTGGCCGGCGGTGTGCCCGCAGCCGTCTTGTGCTTCGAACCGGCGAGCGTGAACCCGCCGCATGTCCCCGTACCCATGCCCCGATCCGCCGAACCGTACGCCGCACGTTTGTATGATGCACTCCGCACGGCCGATGCGACCGGCGTGTCGCGGATAATCATCGAACAGCCGCAAGAAACGCACGGACCGTGGGTCGCGATCCACGATCGACTTCGTCGCGCTACGGGACATGCCGACCTTGACGGCAACGATCAATAACACCAATTCAGGTCGTAAACCTCAGCACATATCTCGTTGCGGGATGCCGATGCGTTGCGTCAGAACGAATCGTCGTTGGGCTTCGTGGTCGGGTGCGTAGTTGGGCGCGTCGTGGGCGGACTGGTTGGTTGCGTCGTTGGTTGCGTCGTTGGTTGCGTCGTTCGCGCAGGCGCAGCATCTACCGGCGCCACTTCCGCTTCTTCGTCCTCAGGTTCATCCGGCTCGCCGGTGTAGATCACGATGTCGGCCCGGCCGCGATCCTCCTCGCGCAGCGATGTGGCATCGGCTCGTTGCATGCTCACGGTCAGGATCTTCACGCCTCTTTTGCGACGGCGAAGCTCCTGCACGGTGCCGCCGGTAAAGTCGCTGTGAAACTGACCCACAAGATGTACGACCTTGTCAGCTCCGTTGTGCAGGGCGCGAGCGATCGAATCAGCCATGGTTGCGTCCATAATCAATTGCCCGCGAAAGGCGCTGGCAACTTGTTCATCCGTCATCTGCGCATGCTGAGATTCGTCCTCCGTGTCATCTTCCAAGGGTTTGGGTGGCTCGCCTTCGGCACGGTCAACCATCACCTGCCAGAAGCGCTCACGGTAATCCTGGTATGAGCGGTGCTTTGGACGTGCAAACAGACGCTTCTGCGCGTCAGTTAGCGAACTGAGGCGGTCGTATCCTTCTCGATTGGCCACACTCATGTATCGCAGCCACGGCGTGTTGGCGGCAACCACCGGCGAACCCGCGGCTTTGGCGGCGTCGATGATCGGCTGGTAGTTGTTCTCCCAATCCGGCCAGCCGATCCGAAGAATGCGCTTCTGGAACGTCTTGCGATCGATCTCCTCAGCAAGGTAGTCGCGCGCGATGCGAAGCCACTTCGTCGACGCCGTCTGCTCGAGGAAGGCGTCGCGGTCAATGATGTCCGCCAGATAGTCATCGACGAGCGCCTGCTCTTCACGGTCGAGCATCTCCATGGACAGTGCCGTGCCGGGATAACGCTTCATCGCATCTTCCACCACGGCCAGTTGCACGGCGTGCGCCACGGCATCGTCGTGCTGTTCCCCGAGAATCACGACGTCGGCCCACTCGATCGCCTCGAGCAAATCCTGCCAGTCGATCGCTGCGCCACCGTTTGAACAAAACATCGGAAGCGATCGCGGGGGTTCGGCCGCCTCGAACGAAGCTGGTGGCTGGGCGAGTTGCTGCGGCGAATGGCGGTCGAAGTAACTGCGGCTCGAACAGCCAACGCTCCAAAAACAGAACGACGATGCCCAGAGCAGCACGATGGAGGTAGGACAGGCGATTCGCATGCAACCAAGCATGACTCGCGCATCAGGCTGGGTCAATACCGAGATGACTCTATTCGCCGCAAGAGATCATCGTTTTCGGACGTGAAAGAGCTGGGGGTGTAGCGGCGATTGAACTAGGCAGCAAGGTCCGGCGCGGGTGCTGCGGACGGTCGTTCGACCTGCGATGCGCTGCGATAGCCTGCGATAAACACCGTCGTAACCGTGACGGCGCCGTGGATCAGTGCGAAGGCGCCGAACACGAGCAGATACACCGACGCGCCCGGCTCGGACCCGCCCAGCAGGCTCAGTGCCGCGCCGGCTGCGAGCGGTCCCACGAGAAATCCCGCATTGCCGGCTGCGTGATACGCGCCCATCCCGACGGCGCCGCGCCCGCTGTCGCAGACCGCCACGAGTGACGAGGCGAAAAGCGCCGCTCCCGCCAACCCGATCAGCACGAAATCGATGATAGTGATCGCCAGATTCCCCGAGACCACCAGGGGGATCAGTGCCACGCCCGGGGCGAAGACGCATCCTGCGATCAACCGCAGGCGCAGCGATCCCACGCGATCGGCCAGTCGTCCCGCCGGCCAGGTTCCCAGCGCGGTCATCAACATCGCAAGTCCCACGAGCCCCCCGATTGCCGCCGGGCTGAAGTCCGTTACCGAAGCGAGGTACAGCGGCACGGTCGTCGCCAACAGCGCCGCGACGAAACGGTCACTGAACATCATCGCCAGCGGCCGCCAAATCGGACGGGAATCAACTCCGCCCTCAGCCGTGGTGTATCGTGAACTGAGCCCGGTTCTCTGCGCACGATTGGGCCGGAGCGTCAGCCCGGCCGCCGCGGCAACGATTACACAGGCGAGCGCGCCGGCCCACAGACACAGCACCGCGGTTTGGCCCCCGACGATCCCGCCCCCGCCGAGACCGCTGGCGATGCCCCGCATCATCGCCGTCGCCGCCGCCCCCATGCGTCGGCCGCGCGTCGATGGCGACCCCGCCTGCGCAATGAACGCAAACAACACCGCGTAGACCGTCAGGTCAGCCGCGCCCTCGATACAGCGCAGCACCAAGGTGGGCACAAAACCGATGGGTACCGCCATCATCGCCAGGAGCGAGGCGTTGGCCAGCGCGGCGATCGTGATCGAGTTGACGAGATTGCATCGACGCCGAATGAATACGACCAGGCCGATACCCGCCAGCGCGCCGATGAGGTTCACGCTCATAAAGGCATGAGCTGCCCCGACGCTTACGCCGTAGCGCTCGACGAGCAATTGCCGAAGGACCGGCACGACCATCGCATCAGGGAGGGCTGAGAGAAACAACAACCCACACGCTGCGAGGATAGAAAGCCGGGCGATCCGCGCATCATGGGCGGTGAGTGGTTTGAGATCATCCGGGACGGCGATCGATCGTGGATGCCGGAACGTGGTCACGCTCGTGACTCCTCATGGTCTTGGGCAACGTACAGACTACCGTAGTCTTCGTTGAGCACAGCACCGTGGCCGTGCGTCACGTTGCCAGTCGACTGCCGTATCGGTCGGATGGGCGGTAACGGTCAAACGCGGATCACGCAGGGCACAACGGCCGCATATCGGCCGAGGCCGCCGCATTCCGATGTACTCTTATCGCTTGTATCATAAGCGTTTGCGCGCATTGTCCGGCGAATGGCGGTGACAAGCAGCGCAACGATCCGTGTCCGATAAGCAAGGCATCAAGGGGAAGAAGAAGGCACTTGGCACTGGGCCCGCCCCGGCGGATCTTCGACACTTGGCAGTAGGCCCGAGGGATCAGCCATGAGGGATGAGGAAGAGGGACGCTGCGCGTCACCCGCTAAACGGGAGGATCGCGCGGCGGCGAAACGGTGGGAGCTTGTGCGCTCACGGGGCGGTTGAGCGCGTCACTTGCGGCGGCGGGTGCTGTTCGTCGAACTCGTCGCCCTTGAACGTCGAGGCGAGATACGTCTTTCGCACCAAATCGTCGTTGATGATCTCACGCGGCGTGCCCTCGCGCAGATTCTTGCCTTCGTGGATGATGTAGGCCCGGTGACAAATGCGCAGCGTCTGCTGCACGTTGTGGTCGGTGACGAGCATGGCGATGCCGTCGCGGGCGAGCGCGCGCACCTCCTGCTGAAGATCCTCGACGGTATGTGGGTCGACAGCGGCGAAGGGCTCGTCCAACAACATGAGCTTGGGGCGGGTGATCAACGCCCGGGCGATCTCGAGGCGGCGGCGCTCCCCGCCGGAGCAGGAGTCGGCCCGTTGCTTGGCTATGTGTTCGAGCGAGAATTGGGCCAGGAGCTCTTGAGCGCGTCGCCGGCGTGTGGCCCGGGTCAGTTGCTGCGTCTCCAGGATCGCCAGCAGGTTCTGTTCGACGGTCATGCGTTGAAAGACGCTGGGCTCCTGGCTGAGATACCCCATCCCGGCTAGGGCGTGCTTGTACATCGGATCGGTCGTGACGTCGCGGTCCAGGAAGACGACCCGGCCCGCTTCGGGCGTGATCATGCCGATGACCATGCGGAAGGTCGTGGTTTTTCCGGCCCCATTTCGCCCCAGTAGGCCGACGATCTCACCTGCCTCGACGCTGAGGGTGACCTCGTCCACGACGCGGCGGCCGGAGTAGGACTTCACAAGTTGTTGGGCGATCAAAAGCGGCACAGCACAAAGTGTACTGCTATTGCCCGGCGGGGGTTCGCAGACGCTACGAATACAGGCTGGAGGGCGCCGGTACGCTCGATACCAGCTATGAAAGGAATCGAATCGTCATCGGGTAACGGAAGTACTCGCCTCGGCTGGCGGCGACTGCACCGCGGATGAACCCGATGAAGGTGGCGATGGCCCAGGCAATGGCAAGAGGGATGCCGATGATGGTTACCACACAGACCGGCACGAGGACTAAGCCGGTCAAGAAGACATTCATCATCTCCCGGCCGTGATCATCTACGTAGGCTGATTCCTGCTTGCGAACAAGCCACAACACAAGTGGCACGAGCAGCGCGAGGTGAATGAAGACACCCAGCAAGGCGGTCAGATGGATCGCCAAGGCGTACTTGCGATCGTGTTCGGTCAGGCCCTCGTCGCGCAGTCGCTGCCTGGACGATTGGCCGTGGATTCGATTGGGTTGAGCGACCGGCATGGCAACGTTCATGGTAGACCCTCCACCATGACCTTATTCCGGGCCGGCGGGCAGGAATTGCACGAAATCAGGCCGCTGGGAGGGAAGTTTTTTTGCGAGGTTTCGCCGGCTTGACACCACACCGCCGGCGATGGCCCTATGAAATGACGTCCGACGGCTCGCTGCCCGGGCGCGTCGCCGCCGCGGCTCCCCCGGCTCCCGCGTCGTCGATGGCTGGCGGCTCGTTCGCCGCCTCCTCGCCCTCGGGCTCGTCAGCGTTGATCTGCTTGGCCTCGGCATCCCAAGCCTCCGGATACAGCCGCGATGCGATCCCGCCAATGATCAGGTGCAGGTTCCGGTGCTTGTAGTCGTCCAGCTTCACACGCGTCCCCTGCTTATCCACGACGTACGCGATCGACTTGGCCATCCACCGGCTCATGTCGATGTCCGCGATCTGATCCTGCGGCCAAACGCCCTGCGGCAGGAGAAGCGTGCCGTCATCGTCCAGCCGGTACACCCGCCGCTTCGTCCGCACATAGACCCACAGGAAATACGGCGCAAACGGGAGGCAGGGCACGAAGGCCAGTCCCTTGACGAGGCGATCCAGTTCGCCGGGCTTCGTGGGGCTGCCGAGCTCGTTGATTTGGGCCACCTTTGCTTCGTAGTCGGTGATCTCATCAGCTGCCAGCGGCCCGAGCTCGCGCTTGGCCTCCAGGTCGGCCTTCTCGGCACTGAGTTTTTCGAATTCCTGATATCGCTCCTGTTGACCGGGGATTTTGATCGCATAGTCGTACAGGCCCCACAGCCCGAGCACCAAACAGACCACCGCCATGATGATCTGACGCAGGGCGTAGTGTCTGGCAATGGACGTGGTCAAGGCCATGGGCGGGTCCGAAACTCAGAATCCTGAAGGGTTTGCGTCAAGACTATAGCGTGCGTGCCCGCCGATCGTGTCGGCTCATCAATGCCGCGACTCCAGTCCGAGCTGGGCCGGGCTGGGGGCGGCTAGGCCGATCCGCCGGGCGGTCAGGCTACAGATTGGGGTCTCAGCCCCAAAAACGGGCCAGACCAAGGGAATGAATCGTTGTCCGCGGCGTCTTATCATAGTGGTCGGGAATCGCCACGGCGGCGGTCCGACCCGGGAACCAGCGGCGGATCGGCCCTCGCTTATCGCCTCTGACGTCGCCCGGACCGCTGCTCGGACCATGCACCGCACGCAGAATAAGGATGCCCACGATGAGCCATAGATTTTCTCCCACTCGTCTTCGAGCCGTTCGTCTCGCCCTTGCCGGGGGCCTCTTCGCCGGCGCAGGGTTGTTGAGTGGATGCAATGACGCGCAGGCCGGGGCTTTGCTCGGGGCAGGAATCGGCGCCCTGGCCGGTCAAGCCATTGGTGGTGACACCGAGGCCACGCTGATTGGCGTCGCGGTCGGCACCGGAGCCGGCTACATCATCGGCAACGAATCGGACAAGGCCAAGCGCGGGCCGAGCCGGGAGTATGAGCCCGGCCCCCGCTACTACGACGACCGCCCCCGGCCGCAACTGCGCTACTACCACCGGCACGGTCATTACGGTCACGATCACTACTACGACCCCCATCACCACCACGGCCACCACTGAGTCGTCCCCTTTAGAGTTGGGGGCCCATGAATCAGGCCTCACCAGGGCTACTCGGTATCGTGTGCTGCTACGAACCGGCGGCAACCTGAAGTAGCATCCGGCAAGTACCATTTCTTGATGCTTGCGGTCACGGCACAGGAATCTGTGTAGTTTTCGACAGATCGCGTTGGCCAAGCGATCCTAAATCAATACGTAGAGTCATTCTGTGCTTCAAACGCCCCGGTGGTTGCACGGTGGGAGCAGAGGCTATCCCCGCAGTACGGCCGGTTGTCCCGTTCGCTCGCAGGAGAGGAATAAGTGATGATCCGATCTCTGTCTGATGGCGGTTTGGCGTGCACGATGATTGTTTGTGCGGCTTTCAGCCCAGACACAGCGCGTGGGCAGTTTGTCGAGGATCTGGACATTCTCGTCATGGCCGAGAGCGATGAACACGGAGACTTTTTCGGCTGGTACGTGACTCCGCTCAGCGACGCCAACGGCGACGGCGTGACCGACTTCGCCGTGGCGCGTGCGTTCAAGGGCAACTTCAGGGGCGGGGTCACAGTGTACTCTGGCGCCGACGGCTCGG
>JAZFYE010000332.1:0-7963 GCA_036475395.1 Phycisphaerales bacterium | reverse complement strand
GCGACAAAGCCGCGCATTCTCACCGGCGACACGCCGACCGGGCAGTTGCACCTCGGGCATTACGTGGGCTCGGTGAAGCGCCGCATCGAGCTCCAGGACACCTACGAGTGCTTCTTCCTCATCGCGAACATGCACGCCTTTACGACCCGGGCCAATGAGCCGGACGAGGTTCGCCGAGACTGCATCGAGATCGTTCGCGACCAACTGGCGATGGGGGTCGATCCCGACAAATCATCCTTTGTCATTCAGACGGAAGTCCCGGCCATCTCGGAGCTGACGTATCTGTTCGCGATGCTGCTGCCTTTTAACCGGGTGATGCGCAACCCCACGTTGAAGGAGGAGATCAAGGTCAAGGGATTGGGCGAGACCTACAGCTTCGGGTTTCCGCTGTACGTGGTGGGGCAGACGGCAGACATTCTGGCGTTTCGTGCCCACGCCGTGCCCGTTGGTGAGGACCAGGTGCCGCACCTCGAGCTGACGCGGGAGGTGGCCCGGCGGTTCAATCAGATGTACTGCGGTGTGTCGGATCAAGCAGACGATTCCGATCACGTCAAGCTCGGCGGCGTGTTTCCGATTCCGGTCGCGGACGTTGGGACCGTCGGCAAATTGATGGGGTACGACGGCAAGCAGAAGATGAGCAAGTCGTTGGGTAACGCCATCTTCATCACCGACAGTGAGAAGGACATCCGCAAGAAGGTCGCCAAGCTCTTCACCGGCCGGCAAAGCCCCACTGAGCCGGGCGATCCGAACAACGCGCTGTTCCATTACGTTGAGTGTTTTATTGACGATAAGGACCGCGTGGCCGAGCTGAAGGATCGTTATGCCCGCGGCGACAACATCGGCGACGGCCACATCAAGCAAGAGGTGGCCGAGGCGATCAACATGCTGCTCGAGCCGATGCGCCGACGCCGTGCGCAGTACGAAGGCAATGACGACACGATTCTGGATATTCTCAAGGCCGGCTGCGCTCACGCGATCGAAGTAACCGAGCAAACGCTAGCGCTGGCCAAGGAAGCGGCGCGGTTGAAGTTCTTCGATCGAGAAGTTCGCTATCGGTGAGAAGATTCACCGCAGAGGCGCAAAGATCGCAGAGGGAAAGGACAGAGGCATCAAGGTAGCGAGGGGTCAAGTGTAGCGGCGTGCTGCCGACCCGCGTGTGCTCTTGATCCGCCTACGGTTGTTCTGTACCCGGATCCTGGAGAATACGCGCAGCCTCCGGATGACTCTCCTTGACCGCCCACATGAGCGCCGTGCGACCTGCATTGTCGATCGCCTCAACGTCAGCGCCGGCCTCAAGCAGGACTTTGATGACCTCTGTGTATCCCCGGCGCGCCGCGCACATTAACGGCGTGAGTAAGCGACCTTCGCTTTGAGCATTGGCGTTCGCCTGATTGTCCAGTAAAGCCTTCGTCGTCTTGAGGTTTCCACGCAGCGACGCCCAATGGAGCGCTCGTAAACCGAGTTTGTCGACGGCTTCAGGGTCGGCTCCGGCCGCCAACAGCATCTCGATCGTTGAATGATCCCCGTATCGAGCCGCCAACATCAGGGCCGTGCCGCCAACCACATCCCGCATTCCCACCGATGCGCCCCTATCGACAAGCATCCTCGCAACATCTGAACGGCCGTAGTTGATGGCCCACATGAGTGCGGTTTGACCACGCGTATCTGTTGCGTCGATTGCAGCGCCTGCGTCCAATAGCGTTTGCGACAAGGTCCCATGAAGATTCTTAGCAGTATAAAGAAGGGCTGGCGTACCGAACGCGTCCACGGCAGAAGGGTCCGCTCCAGCTCGTAACGCTTCATCCACCCAACGCGAACTCCCCCGACTGCCGCTAAACAATTTCTCGTTGGGAGTTTGAGGTTGCCTGCGAATCCATTCCCGGTCAGAGACTATCCCCTGCACGACGTTACACGTTGGTTTATCAAGATAGATCGTGAATAGACGGCGTTCTTTGTGCTCGAACCTTTCGAGGGGTAGGAAGATCTCGTGCTTGAGCCTCGGTTCATCCGAGACACCGAGCGCGATCGGTGGATCAACCGCCAGCACCCGAAATGGCTCACCATCGGTGGCCCAGATTGATATCCTACCGGTGGGATCTTCATCGAGCCGCAGCCAAGTTGGCTCGAAAGCAATATCAGCGTAGGCTTCACCGCGCAGTTGGAAGCGGAGAGGCGGGTAGTCGCCCTCCACAGCGATGTGGATGCCCCGCCTTGTCTGTTGTCCGGGCGCTCGTCCCGCGGACAGCAAGAAGTCGATGCTCGTTGATTGACCGGGTCGGAGTACCCGCGGCCCGGACCAAAGGAATCTCATCGCACCGGTGCCTTTGATGTTCAGAACCTTGATCGGTGCGTTAGCTGTATTGGTAAGCGTTACGAACCGACGGTGTCGAACATATGCCTGGAGTTTTCCCAACTCGAGCGTTGCGGGATCTACGACGATGGGATGTTGTGCACCGGGCTGAACCTGTGCAATGTCGGGCTGTGCATATGCCAGTACACATATCCACAGCATGGCGGCCAATCCGGTACTGATACTGCGAACATGCAGGAGGAAGCAACGGTACGAGCGGTGCCGTGAATCGATCATGGAGGTATCCTCCGATGACGCGATTCTACCATTTCTCGACGTAACGTCGATTCGGATTCGTCAGTTTTTGTTGTCCCGAAAGACCACGCATGGACACTGCGAATCGGTCGTCAAAGGGCATCCCCGCAAGCCCCACACCTCAAGCCTAGCTAGAATGCGAACACGGCGTCGAGGATCTTGGAGATAAACCCCTTTTGATTGGCTTTCTTCAGTTCGCCGGTATTTATTTTTTCGATCTTTAGGTCGTGCAGGTTGTGGGACAAGACAGTGTTGGCGGGCGAGACGGCGTCCGGGCTACAGGTCCCGGTCACCTTCATCGTCGAGACTTCCTCATCCATCTTGATCTGGCTGCGGGCTTCGAGTACGAGGTTCCCGTTGGGAAGGACTTCGATCACCTCGGCCGTGATTCGAGCGGTGAAGTCGTCGCGCCGTTCGTAGTCGCCTTTGCCCTCGAACTCGTTTTCGAAATTAAGACCAAGCTTCGGCAGGTCGGTCGTGCGTCCGGCCCCGATGCGAAGGTCCAGCAGATCGCGCAAAGTCAGATCGGGCCAAGCTGAGATACGGCCGGTGAGATCGTATTCCTTCTCAGACTTCAGCTTTTGCTTGCTCCTGGCTCGCGAGGTTTCGCGCACGACGATCTGGATCAAGTCGTGCTTCTGGAACGTGGGCGGCTTGGGCTCCTCGATGGCGAACAGGCTGACATCGCGAAGCGCATGCGGCTCATCCGCTCCATCAACCGGCGCCGGCGGGTTCGCCTGCGCCTTGACCAGAAGCGAGCTCGTGGTCGTGCCTGGTGTGGACTGAGGCTCGTCAGTCGTCCCGGCGATCACGATCGAGGTCGACACGAGCAGGAAGGTCGTCGTTACGATGCTGGTGTTTGGATGGTTCATGGCTGACCCGATGTAAGCGTGAGGATGTAACTTCCGCCATGCCAAGCCCGCAAAGGCGCTCGGCGTGTTCACAAGTGATTGAGATCCATCACCGCCGCGTGTGGTCCGGTCACGGTGGCGATGAACGTTTCGCGCTCGCCGAGCTTGCGCAGCTCGATGGTGTCGCCTTCGGCTCCGTGGCCGCGCGCTTCGGCTTCGAGGCTGATCACGACCCCGCCGACGATGCACCGCACCATGACGCGATCCCCACGTTTGATCACGAATTGCCGGGCGATATCTGATTTTCGCAGCACATTGCCGCTGCGTAGCCTGCCGGAGGCGACTCGTCCGCCCGCCTCGACGAACGTGGCCAGCCGGACGGCCGCGGTCGGCGGTAGCCACCTCGCCTCGATGGCGAGATCGTCATCGTGCAGCATGGTTCCGCGCGGGACGTCGCGGCGAAGGACCACCGCATCCAGGTGAAGGCTGGGGCGCACGGTCAGCGACTGTTTGTGATGGATCCGGCCCGCGGACCATGCCCGCACCAGAAGCTCGATGCGGTCGCTGTGCAGGCTGCTCAACGGCTGAATCTCGAAACGAAACGCATCCAGACTTGTGTTGAGCAGCTCGACGTCTCGACGGTCAAAGGCGAGACGAAGCTCGCTCGGCTCGACGCCCAGACCCCGGGCGACGATCGCCGCGATATTGCCCCGCAGCGTATATCGATCAACCAGATCGGCGGCGTATTCGTAGGCGGCGGCAGCGGCGGCGGCCGGTCGGCGGGGGTCTTGACGGGGCGCCTTGTCGATCGACGTGGCCGCCATGGCCAGGGGAGGATGTGCGTTGCCGGCGTAGTGCGGCCGAACCACGACACGTCGGCCGTTGAGCTGCACCTTGCCCCAATGCGCGCCAGCCTCATCCAGGGTGTGGCGAACCTCCCGGACGGACAGTTCGAGCACCTCGTTGCCCTCTGGCGCTTCGGCGATCGGGGTGTCGGCCAAGCGTTCGGCGAACGGGCCGGTCAGCTCGGCGATGTGGCCAAGTCGAACGACGTGATCGTCGTCGCGAAGCCGCACCGATCCTTTCAGCACGATCTCGTCTGCGTACCCTGCCGTCGCGATGAAGACCGCAGTCATCAACGCGCCGCCGAGGAGCCGCCGGAACCTGCCTCGCCATTCGTTCATCACGTACTTCATCTTTCCTACTTCGTGCCTTATGCCTTGTGCCTAATGCCTACTTATTAGAACCGTCTCAAGTTCCCGAGTCTCTGGAGGATTTCATCCGCGGCCTGTATCGACTGGCTGTTGAGCTCGAAGGCGCGCTGGGTGCGGATGAGGTTGATCAGCTCGATGACCGGGTCCACGTTGGAGGCTTCGACGAAGCCTTGCAGGAGCCTTCCGCGTCCATCGCTGAGCGGTTCGCCGATCGAGGCATCGCCCGACGCGAGCGTGGGTACGAAGAGGTTTTCGCCGATCTGCTGTAGGCCGGCCGGATTGACGAACGTGGCGATCTCGATCTGCCCGAGCTGCTCCGGTTCGATTTGCCCGGTAACTTGGGCGGACACAGTGCCGTCCTCACTGATCGAGATCTGTGTCGCCTCCGGAGGGATATCGATGGTTGGCTCAAGGATACGCCCCTGATCGGTGATCAACACAAGCTGATTGTCGGAGTTGAGGGAGAAATTTCCGGCCCGGGTGTAACCGAAGCCGGCGGCGATGTCGTCGTCGATCTGAACTTGGAAGAAGCCGCGCCCATCGATCATGATGTCGAGTTCGCGGCCAGTGGCGACGGCGGCGCCGGTGCGGAAGTCTACTTGTGTACCGGCGACCTTCACGCCCAAGCCGATAGACAGCCCAATCGGGCGCTGGTCGCCGCGGGCGTTCTCAGCGCCGGGCTGAGCTCGTTGGATGTAGAGCAGGTCCTGGAAAATGGTGCGGCTCGCCTTGAACCCATCGGTGTTGGCGTTGGCCAGGTTGTTCGCGATGACGTCCAGGGCCGTGTTCTGGGCGCTGAGCCCCGTCGCTCCGGAATGAAGGGCTATGATGGCCATGTCGGTCTCCTGTTAGAAATCGCTCGCCTTGGGCTCGTGGCGCAACGACCGGATTTCTGCGAATCCCGCCGGGTTAGGGCCAGCGGTTGAACGGTCGGAACCTGTCTGTTCCCCTGGTCCACGATTGCCATGATGCCATTGATGGCATGATGCTCTTCTTCATCATGCGACCCGTCCGAGGGTGTTGACGGCTTGGCCGATGATGTGATCGTGGTACTGCATCATCTTGAGGTTGGCCGAGGCGGCCTTGGACGCGGAGATCATCGCGTTGAGCATCATCACGGGGTCCACTGCGCTGGATTCAAGGTGCCCCTGGACGAGACGTCCGTCCGCCGGACGAAGTGCTTGGGGGTCGGACGAGTTGACGGTCAGTAAGTTGTTCCCGAGTTTGGATAGCTGGTTTTGATCGGTGGCGGCGGCAATACGCAGCGTTGCGCGAACCTTGCCGTTCTGAACGAGTTCGCCGTTGGATCTCACGTGCACGGTCGCGGTTCGATCGAGGCGGATTGGCTGGTTCTCGATGTCGAGGAGCTTCATGCCGGTGCCCGCCATGACCAACTCGCCGGCGGTGTTGAGGGTGAATCGTCCATCGCGCGTCAATCGAAGCTGTTCATTGCCGTCGCTGGTGGAGCGGACAACGAAAAACCCTTCGCCGTCGATGGCCAAATCGAGGTCGTTGCCGGTGTCGGTGAGGCTGCCCTGGGTGAGGTCCAGTCGGGTTGGGCTGAGCAGATGCCCGCCGCCGAGACGCTCCAAAAGCTGCTGAGGATCGGTGCCGCCCGACACCAGGCGCTCGGGTAGGCGCAGGCGTGTGTAGACCACGTCGGGCTTGAAGGCCACTGTGTTTACGTTGGCCAAGTTGTTGGCGAGCACGTCCTGGCGGTACATGCTGGTGAGCGCGCCGGTCGCCGCGAGATACATCCCGTAGTTCATGGCAAGGGCTCCTGACGCTTCTCAACTACGCGCGGTGAACGAGCGTCCGCCTGTATGTTCATCCTCGCTGACAGCACCATGTGAGACGACGCGGCGATGCGCGCCCAACGAATGGCCTGGCCGGCCAGTCGTTGGGGAAGGTCCGCTTGGCTGTCGGCGCTGATCCGCTCCTCGGACCGACGCGCCTGATCGATGATGCTTCGCATGTGTTCCCGCACCGGGGCCTCCTTGCCGCCTGGCTGGACGATCCGACTGTGGCAATCCGCGTGCCTTCGTGCGATGCCGAGGCAAGGGCCTCAAATCCCTGCCTGATGTGGTCGATGGAATTCGGCCCCGAACTGTCGAGGCGCAAACGTTGCCGATCGAGGCGCAAGGTGCGGCGACACCCGAGTTTGGATCACGGAGCCGATTTCTGGCGCTAGGTCGAGCGGGCGGTCGATAACCCCCAACCGGACCGTGTCACGACCGACACGCCGAGCCGCGAGAAGCATGGACGCTTGTCCGCATATCGATCGCGACGATCCGCGTTGTGCGAGCCGACTCTGTCTGGGGAGGCTGGAGCAGGCGTTTAGCGTGTGCTTCGGCTCCTACCGTAGCTGCCTGACGTATCACCGGATCAATCGCGAACTTGCGGCGCCGGTGGACTCGTCGCCACTCGTGATGCTGACCACCAATGGAACAGCCCTGCCCCTTCGACGAACCGGTACGTGAGTTTCTGACGTACCTGCGCGTCGAGGCGGGACTAGCGTCGGCGACGCTGGAGGCGTACGGCCGGGATCTCGACGATCTGCGCCGCGATCTTCGCGCCTGTCGCATCGGATCACCGCAGCAGATTAAACCTGACCATCTTGCTGAGCACTTGCGCGGCCTGCACCGGAAGCGCCGGTTACAGCCGACGTCGATTGCCCGGCACCTGGCCACGATCCGCGTGTTCTTCCGGTTCCTTTTCGCCAACGGCCTGATGAAGGACAATCCCGCCCGCCTCCTGGAAGCGCCCACGCGGTGGAAGCGCCTCCCCGGCGTGTTGTCGCCCAAGAACATCAAGAAGCTGCTCGCCGCGCCCGCCCCGGAGCATGGTCGTCTTTGGCTGCGCGATAAGGCGCTGCTTGAATTGATGTACGCCGCAGGTTTGCGCGCATCGGAAGTCGCCGATCTGAAATGCAACGAATACAACCCCACGCTCGGCGTATTGATCGTCACCGGAAAGGGGTCCAAACAGCGCATGGTCCCTGTGGGCATGCCCGCGCAGGAAGCCACCGATGACTATCTAGCCGAGCTACGACCACAGCTTGCTCGATTTGACGATCGCCGCGATAAGGATCGGCTCATGCTTTCCAATACCGGCCGGCCTCTGGAGCGCGTTGCCGTATGGCAGATCGTTCGTCGCAATGCACAGTTGGCGGGTTTACGCGATGTTCATCCGCATCAGCTACGCCATAGCTTTGCAACCCATATGTTAGTGGGCGGAGCCGATTTGCGCACCGTGCAGGAATTGCTCGGCCACGCGGATATCTCGACCACGCA
>JAZFYE010000331.1:0-3917 GCA_036475395.1 Phycisphaerales bacterium | reverse complement strand
GCCGATAAGGCGTGCACGATGACCGCCACCCAACCCCACGCCTATTTGCGAACGAAGGTGATGACGGCGAGCCCGGCCGGGCTTCGGCTGATGTTGCTCGACGGGGCCCTGAAGTTCGCCGAGCAGGGCAAGGTTGGACTGGAGAACGAGAACTACGAGGCTGCGTACGACGGCATCAGCCGATGTCAGGCGATCCTGATGGAGCTGATCAACGCCCTGCAACCCGAGATTGAACCGGAGCTGTGCGAGCGGCTGTCGTCGCTGTACACGTTCCTCTACACGCGGCTGGTGACCGCCAACCGTGACCGCGATCCGGCGGTGGTGGAGGAGGTACTCGGGCTGCTTCGATACGAGCACAAGACGTGGTCGATGCTGTTGGAGAAGCTCGCCGACGAAAATGCCGAGGCCAGCCGCCTCCAGGCCACACCACACACCCAGCCCACGCAGCCGGGCGCGGCCGCCTTAGCCCCCAACGGCTCACTCATCGGCGGCACGGTCAGCCTGGAAGGCTAAGTGCCTCCCGTTCTTCACAACACGTACCGGACGCAGGCTTATCGGCAAGGTCCGCCCATTGTCGCCGATCCTTGCAACACCCTTTCGTGAGTGCGCTGATTGCCAGATCGCGTTGGAAAGCGAACCTGAAAGGGGTATTGTTACGTAAGGAGTTCATCACCACGTAGGAGGAGCCCGGGCACCTATGCTGGGTTGAGGAGGGGCCGGCCAGCGTCCGATAACACCGGCGGTGGTCACCACTGGACGACCGCGCCCGCCCGCCACGAGCCAGCGAACCGGACCGGAAGGATCACCAACATGAGCAATGACCAGCACGTCGTGATTGGAGGCGGCGGAGGGTTCATCGGCGGGCATTTAGCGGCCGACCTGCTTCGCCAGGGATACACAAATATTCGCTGCGTCGATATCAAGCCCATCGATGAGTGGCATCAAGTCCACAACGGCGTCGAGAACCTCCAACTTGATCTGTCTGAAAAGGGTAACTGCTATGAGGCGTGTGAAGGCGCCGATGAGGTCTATCAGCTCGCCGCAGATATGGGCGGCATGGGCTTCATCGAGCTGAACAAGGCCAAGTGTATGCTCTCGGTGCTCATCACCACGCACATGCTCATGGCCGCGCGCTACCGCGGCGTGAAACGGTTCTTCTATTCCTCGTCCGCCTGTGTGTACGCTCAGGACAAGCAGACCAGCGAAGACATCGTGGCGCTGAAAGAGGCGGACGCCTACCCGGCCGATGCCGAAGACGGGTACGGGTGGGAAAAGCTGTTCACGGAGCGGATGTGCCGGCATTTCCGCGAGGACTTCGGGCTTGAGACGCGCGTCGCCCGGTACCACAATGTGTACGGCCCGGATGGGTCGTGGGAAGGCGGCCGCGAGAAGGCCCCCGCCGCGCTGTGTCGGAAGGTCATCCATGCCAAGGCGACCGGCGATCACGAGATGGAAATTTGGGGTGACGGCAAGCAGACCCGTAGCTTCATGTATATCGACGATTGCCTCAAGGGCACGCAGATGCTGCTGCACGGCGACGTGACCGAACCGCTGAATGTCGGCTCAAACGAACTGGTGACGATCAATCAGCTTGTCGATATTGTTGAACAGATCGCCGGGATCAAGCTCAACCGTCATTACAATCTGGACGCGCCAAAGGGTGTCAACGGGCGCAATTCCGACAACACGAAGATCAAAGCGTACTTTGATTGGGAGCCGAGTACTCGACTTCGTGACGGGATGGCCAAGACGTACGCCTGGATTCATGATCAGTACATGGCCAAATATGGAGCGACGGCAAGTAGCGCGTAACCGGGGCGCAACGGCGCCCCCAACGTACTGGGTTGGCCAAGGATGATCCGACCGTGCCGAACCAAACGCCAACCAAGACGCTGCTGATCCTCAGCCAGGTCTATCCGCCTGATCCAACCAGCGTGGGGCAACACATTGCTGACGTGGCCGAGGCCATGGCGAAACGCGGTTACACCGTTCTCGTGCTGACCGCCAACCGCGGCTACAACGATCCGTCGGTCAAATACGCATCGAAAGAGCTCCGGGACGGCGTGAATGTTCGCCGCTTGCCGCTGTCGTCGTTCGGCAAACGGTCGATCTTGCTTCGATTGCTCGGCCAGGGTTCGTTCCTGGTCCAGTGCATCGTGCGCGGATTGTTCGTCGGTCGGCTGTCGTTTCTGTTGGTGAGCACTTCCCCGCCGATGTGTTCCGCCGCGGCACTCTTGATCGCAGCCGTTCGGCGCCGGCCTGTCACCTATTGGATGATGGATCTCAACCCCGATCAAATGATCGAGATGGGATGGATCAAGGCGTCATCGCCGATCGTGAAGATTTTCAATTGGTTTAACCGCAGAATTCTTCGACGATCAACTGGGATCGTCGCACTGGACAGGTTCATGGCCGAGCGCGTGCTGCGCAAGGCGGATGTGAAGGACAAGCTGACGGTGATGCCGCCCTGGCCCCATGAAGGACATCTTGAGGTGGTCGCCCACGAGGACAATCCCTTCCGTAAAGCGCATGGCCTGGACGGCAAGTTCGTGATCATGTACAGCGGCAACCACAGCGTGTGCACGCCATTACGCACCGTGCTCGATGCGGCGCTTCAGCTTCAGGATGAACCGCGACTCGTCTTCATGTTCATCGGCGACGGCACGGGCAAGCAGGAAGTTGACGATACGATAGCCGAGCATCAGCCCAACAACATTCGCTCGCTGCCGTACCAGCCGTTGTCGCAGATCAAGTATTCGTTGTCCGCAGCGGACGTCCATCTCGTGGTCGTCGGGCCCCGTGAAGTCGGCGTGCGACATCCGTGCAAGATCTATGGGGCGATGGCTTTAGGTCGTCCGATCCTGCTTCTTGGCCCTGATCCGTGTCATGCTTCTGATCTGGTGGATGAGAATGATCTGGGCTGGCACATTCAACACGGCGACGTCGATGCGGCAATCAGCACGATCAAACACATGGTCGATCAAGACGCTGGTGTCCTGGCCGAGATGGGTCAGCGCGGCAAGAAGATCGTCAACGAGCAGCTCAGTCAGGACATACTTTGCACCAGATTCTGCGACATCATCGAGAGCGGTGTGCAATCCAATGCCGCCCCTTCCCGCATCCCAGCGCATTGATCCGCCAGCAAGCGCCGGTGTGTTGACCGAACCGGAGCCTCGTGATGGCACAAGCGACCGTTTCCAAATTCTTCGATTCATACGCCAGTGACTTCGACGCCATCTATGGCACGAAGAACACGCGCTTGAATCGGCTGATCAACCGGTTCCTGCGGGCGAGCATGAAGATCAGGTTCGAGAAGGTGCTTACATCATGCGATCCGATCGAAGGCAAGAGCGTTATCGATATCGGGTCGGGGCCCGGGCATTTTGCCATCAGTCTGGCGCGCAAGGGCGCCGACCACGTTCTTGGCATTGATTTTGCCGAAGGTATGAACGAATTGGCCACGTGTCATGCCGAGCAAGCGGGCGTGGCCGATCGTTGCCGGTTCGACTTCGGGGACTTCCTTGAGTATGAGATTCCTGAGCAGTTTGACTACGCGGTCGTCATGGGTTTCATGGACTATATCGCCGACCCGAGCACGGTCATCCGCAAGGTGCTCTCAGCCACGCGCGTCAAGGCGATGTTCAGCTTCCCCGCCGCCGGCGGATTCCTCGCCTGGCAGCGCAAGCTGCGCTACCGGAAACGATGTGAACTGTACATGTACACCGCCGCCCAACTGGAGGAACTCTTCAGCCAAGCCGGTGATAATTCGGTACGGATTGAGCCTATCGCACGTGACTTTTTCGTAACCGTCACGATCAATGGCTCGTCAACATAGGATTGCTCCGAACGTGCGCCCATGAACCGCCCCACCGTCACCATCACCAATGCGTTGTCATTTGACATCGAGGACTGGTTCC
>JAZFYE010000330.1:0-12644 GCA_036475395.1 Phycisphaerales bacterium | reverse complement strand
GCCATCGTCGGGGCATGGCTTGACGACGACAACGGCATCGACTCCGGCTCCGCCTACCTCTTCGACACCACCACGGGCCGGCAGCTCCTCAAGCTCCTGCCCCTCGACGGCGCGGCGGACGACCGGTTCGGCACCTCCGTCGCGATCAGCGGCGCCCCCGGAAAGGAAGTCGTCATCGTCGGCGCCTGGTGGGACGACGACAACGGCACCGACTCCGGCTCGGCCTACCTCTTTGCTGCTGCTGCCGCCCCCGGAAAGTGCCCGTGGGACCTCGACGGCAGCGGCAGCGTCGGTGCGGCTGATCTACTGTCGCTGCTGGTAAGTTGGGGGCCGTGCGAAGGTTGTCCCGCCGACTTCGACGATAACGGCGTCGTCGGCGCATCCGACCTCCTCGCGCTGCTCGTAAATTGGGGGCCGTGTCCGTGACTCGACCCTACCTGAACCATGCAGTGGAAATCGGCCGCTGCTTGTTTTGCTCGCCAACTGTCGGTAGAGTCAAATAGCCAGTGGAGATCATTTTCGGGAACATGATTTGGTTCTTGACGTTTTGATGGCTCATGGTAAGGTGTAGTTATAGCCGCTGGCGCTGGTCATACGTGGCTTATATCTCGGAAATATCAACCTAGATGGGAGATCAAGATGCGTTCATTGAAATTTGCCGTTGCCCTCATCGTCGGATCATTCGCCACCTCCACCCTCGCTCAACAGACACTCGACTGGCCGGTCGGCGAGCTTCAAGACTATCACCTCGACAGCGGCGTGCAAAATAATCCGGCACTTGGGACTCAGACGGTGTTCCTCGATGTGGTTGCTATCCGAGACGCGGCCTGGCTGCGGATCTACTTTGCGGAGGTTGAACTAGGGGCGGACAGCTTTATCCGTCTCACCTCGCTGTTGGATCACGAAGTGCAGGAGCTTGATGCCAATGGACTGGCCATGTGGGACAATTCATCGGCCTACTTCAACGGTAATGCGGTGCTCGTCGAGCTCGTGGCCGGGCCCGGGACCACAAAGAACAGACTCGTGATCGATCAAGTCGCAATGGAAGTTACGGTGGCGCTACCGGCAGGGACCTGCGGAATTTGCGGTCCAGACGATCGCGTACCCTCCGATGAGGACTGGTCCGGCCGACTTCTGCCGGCCGGTTGCACTGCATCCGTGTGGAATACCGAAAGTTGCCTCGTTTCCGCAGGCCATTGCATAAGCTTCGGGGGGATGGTCATCGAATTTCGAGTGCCGAACTCCACCAACAACTGCAATATAGTTCATCCACCAGTCGCCGACCAGTTTACGATCAGCTCGTTTCTTTTCACCAACGGCGGCGTGGGGAACGACTGGTCTGTGCTCACCACCAACCCGAACAACCTGGGCCAGACGGTGTTTGATCGCTACGGAGAGTTCCGCCCCATCGCCTCAAGTCCGCCTGGTGTCGGCAACGCCTTAACCATATGGGGCTTCGGGATCGACTCTCCATGCATGCTTACACAAACGCAGCAGACTTCCAGCGGCACGGTGACCAGCGTCGGTAACACGTTAATCAGGCACAATGTCGATGCCACCTTCGGCAACTCGGGGTCCGGAATTATCCGCGATGGCGAGATTCTCGCCATTGTGACACACTGCCCGTGTCCGAACTGGGCAACACGTGTAGACCACCCCAATTTCGCCAACGCCCGCGAACAACTCTGCCCGGGCTCCACCTGTCCGTGGGATCTTGATAACACCGGCACCGTTGGCGCGACCGACCTACTCCGGTTGCTCGTCAATTGGGGGCCGTGCGCCGACTGCAACGGTTGCCCGGCTGACTTTGACGGCAACTGCACCGTTGGCGCCACCGACCTCCTCGCCCTCCTCGTCAATTGGGGCCCGTGTCCGTGAAAAAGGTATGAAGGAGAGCGTTGAGGCTTGAGGTCGGAGTCCTCAGCGAGCCGCCCTGATTCCATCGGGATCCCCGCTCGCGGTCTCGACTTGCTGGTGCAATCAACCGTCCGGTCGCGGGGTATCGAGCACCGGTTCGCGATCACACGGCAACCGGGCTCGCGGACGGGTCGGGTCACCTCGCATTGCCGATTCCCGACTCCTCCTCGCAGCGACCCATGTTGGTCCACTCCCATCGGTGGCGCCGATACCACGCCGTGCCGCTATGGGGTTGTGTGGCTGTGGTGTGCGGTGCTGGGCAACCAACGCCGGCCCGGTGGCCAAGGACCGTTCCCGTGGCTGGATGATTCACGACGTGGGCCATTGCAATCGCTGCACGTTCACGCGCGTACCGGAACCCCCGGCCTCCGCCTCTCGGAAGCGTCACCGGCGACTTTTTTGCGTAGACGGGCCGCGCGGAAGAGGGATCTGAGGTCCTCAAACCAGCTTTCGGTACGGGCGACATCAGCCGGGCGTGCCGACCCGTCCGGGCGGCATCCGCAGGGTTCGCATGACCGGCCCTGAAGCACCCAAAAACCCCGTTGAGGCACGATCGCTCCAACGGGGCGGAGGGGAGAAAGATGTCAAGCTCTTACACATTCTGATACTCGGATGCGAGCGGTGCGGATCGACACTTTTTGTGAGTTTTTGCCGGCACAACGACTGAATTGACCGCCACTGAACCGTCTCGCGGCCATGGGCTAGGTCGTGGTGTCGGCAAAGGCGTAGGCGCCACCGCTGAGCACCTTGCGAAAGGTGGCCACCAGCGCCGCGATCTGATCCTGCACCCGGTGCCGGACCGTCACCAGATCACGACCAGCCGCGCCAAGTTCCCTGGCTCGATCGGGCTGAAGAAAGAGCCGCTGAAGCTCCGTGGCCCATTGCGCGGCCGCGGGCTCGCGCACGACCGTGGCCGTCTCCTCAGGCACCAACGCATCGAAGGCGGGATCTTCACTGGCGATGATGGGAACGCCTGCGGCCATCGCCTCCAGTACAAGCGACCGGATCTCCCCGAAGCGCTCGGGGATGACCAGGATGTCACAGCCGGCGATCAATGTCGCATGCGGCGCAGCGTCTCGTATGGCCGAGATATGCCCCAGCAGCTCCAGGCGGTGGGCGTGCCGCCAAATGTCGTGCTCGTGCGGCCCGCGCAGCTCCATGCAAATCTGCAGTTGGGGAAAGTCTCGGACGAGGCGGGCCAATCCCGTCAGCAGCGCCCGATAGGCGGCCACGTCCCGCCCCGAGCCGATGATGGCCAGGGCGATTTGCTCACTCGTATCCGCCAGCACTTCCCGAGATCGTTCTGGTACATTCACCCCCATCGGGACCAGACTTACCAATTCCCGGTCCACCCGACGCTGACGCACCGCCTTGGCAATCGGTTTCGTGGGAACCAGATATGCCCCCACCCGCGCCGCCGACCGACCGCGCGGCGCCCGACGTGCCAAACCCATCGACCAGATGTCAATCGCCAGCGGCCGATCAATCTCCCTCGCCAGGTCGAAACCAACCTTCCATGCGCCCTGCCCCACCACCTGGATTACATCGGGTGTGGCCGACCCCAACTCAGCTGCCAAGCGCTGCGCCCGAACACCCCGCATCCAAAGGGGGACGGCCATCGGCGTCTCGATCTGCCCCGTGAAGGCGACATCACTGACGATCTGCTCCGCTTGTTCGGCCGAAAGATTGTCAGGAACGATGCGCGAAATCTCAATGCCCTCGTCGATCAAACCCGTACAGACGCGGTCGAGCATCGGGCCTTCATGGGCCAGCCGCTCCTCGTCAATAATCATCAGGACGTGCATTGCCGTTGAGCCCTCGCACGCTGCAAAGGTGAGAATCGTTGCGCCATTTCAGCCGGAATTCGCTGCGGCCGACGACGCGCCAAGTCTACCAACACCCACAGCGTCGCCGCCCGGCATACCACCACTTCGTCCGCGGGCCGAATCACCACATAGTCCCGCCACGACTTCACCCGCTGCATGTCGCGAACCCACGTCGCGATCACCAGCTTGTCGTTGCTCCATACTTCAGCCAGGTAGTCGATCTCGTGCCGAGCCACAAACCACATCACGCCCTCGCCAAGCATCCGTCGGCGCGTATACCCCAGCGAGTCGGCGTGCAGCTCGGCCGCACGGTCCAGCCATCGCACATACTCCGTGTTCCGCACGTGCTCGATCGTTTCGACCAGGCTTGAGCCGTTCACGGCCAGATTGCACACAAACGGCTCCGGATGCGCAACCTCAAACCGTCGAAGGTCGATCGGCTCGCTCCGTACGACGAGATCACAATTCACCGATTCCATCGTCACCGATCCGATCCATCCTGCGAACGTGGCTCACTGGGCGGTTCGATTTCGCGCAAATAGACCCACGAGTAGATGCCTGTACTGTGACCATCGGAAAACTCGAACCGAATCGCGTAGTTGCCCACCAATTCCGCGCTGAGAGCCGTCAACGGCCCTTGCCGATTACCCGCGCTCGCCGGCAACACCGTCAGCGGGTTCTTCGCCATCTCCTCGCGCAGCATCCGAGCCTCGGCCGACGGCGACATCTTGCGCAAATACGCGATCGGGAAAAAGCTCGTCGTGCCGTCCGCCCACTGCACGGTCAGACCCCGGCTCTTGTCCAGATCAAGATGCTTCGGGCTCTCGTCCATCGGGCCATTGTATCGACGCCGCTGCCCCATTCGACGACAACCCCGGGGCCGCCTATAAAGTACCCGCGCCGAGCCCGTTGATGCCTCAAACCAAGACGCAATCCGATATGGCCAAGCCGTCTGCCGATCGCACATCGCCTCGTCACGCTGCGGATCGGCTGCTTCAGGCCATTGAACGAGTCGGCTCGCCAGTTTGCGTGGGCCTCGACCCCGTCGTCGAGAAACTGCCCGCCGCGCTTCGACCCGATCACACCGAGCCCCGCGCCATCGTGCAGTCGATCACCGCCTTCTCGCTCGGCGTCCTCGATGCCGTCGCCGATGTCGTCCCCTGCGTCAAGTTCCAATCCGCCTGTTTCGAACGCTATCGCCACGTCGGCGTCCAAGCCTTGACCAACCTTATCGTTGGGGCTCGCAAGCGAGGCTTGCAGGTGATTCTCGACGCCAAGCGCGGCGACATCGGTCTCTCCGCCGAACACTATGCCGCCGCCGTCTTCGACGATTGGCGCGTCGACTCCCAAGACGCTCGGCCCGATTGGGTGACGATCAACGGGTACTTCGGGGCCGACGGAATCAAGCCGTTTCTCCGCGAAGGCTTCGGCGCATTCGTCCTTGTGCGAACGTCAAACCCCAGCTCCGATATACTGCAAGCGTCCAAGCTCGAGGACGGCCGTTCCGTCGCCGAACGTCTCGCCACCATCGTCGCCGAGCTCGGCGAATCTTCAATCGGCGAGTGTGGCTTCAGCGCACTCGGGGCCGTGGTGGGGGCCACCAAGTCACACGAAGCCGCCGCCCTTCGCCAACTGATGCCGCAGCAGATATTCCTCGTCCCCGGCTTCGGCGCACAAGGCGCGACCGTCGATGACATCCGCCCCTGCTTCAACGCTGATGGCAAAGGCGCGCTCATCACCGCGAGTCGATCTGTTATTTACGCCTTCGATCCCGCCGACCCCAACTGGCCGCAAAGCATCACCCAAGCCGCCAAATCGTTCGCCGACCAGATCGCGTCCGTCATTAAGCCCCACTGAGCCGGGAGACCGTGTCCGGATTACAGGGACTTTGCGGCATAGCTCAAAGTCCCGCCAGTAAGAGGGCTTGGGCAGCAAGAGAAGGTGCGTCCGCGACGCACCCTATGCGGCTGCCTAGCCCTCGTCCTCATCTACGTCTTCATCGGCGAGAAGGTCGACGAGGCTATCCTTCCCGAAAAAGTACTCCTCTGGATGGGCAGCAATATCATCATCAGTGACGAGGTCAAGGGCATCAAGACCCGGAGAAGGCCCGCCTAGCGCGGCCGCCGCCCGGAAGAATCCGTCCTTTGACTTGAGTCCGGTGGTGAGGAATAGAGGCGAGATCCCGGACTTAGCGATGTCAGTGTAGCTCATCTCGTGTTGAGTTGTTACGGCGAGTTTGAGACTCGCATTCGCAATATCAATGTTAGCTGAAATGTCACCAGTTGCGGAAAGCTCCAGCTTACTGGACCTACTGTTTGCGATGATTATTGTCGTCGTGTCTGCCTCCACCAGCTCTGTGATGACCCTGTACTTCTTATTCCAGCTATGGGGCAACAGCTTCCGGAGCTCGTGGCCCAGCGCCACCTGATTCTCGATACTGGTTACCCTTACGCCGTTTGCCTTGAAAACGACTGACCTCTTCCTGCTAAAAGTGAAGCCGATTTTCGTCTTGATCGGCGCGCTAGGAAGATTCGGATCCGCAGTGACATCCACACTGATACTCACTGCGCCGCTGGTTTGATAGTCAATAGAGCCAGCCGTCTGATCGCCTCGTGTGTCGAACGCAATGCCAAGGTCGCTGACGTTAGCCCTCCTCACAAAGATGTAGTTCTTCGACAGAATCCCGTAGTCACCTAGCCGCAACGGCGATGTGGGGAGCCAGGTAGCGAAGTACCCGAATTTCTTCGCCATCTGCTTAGCGTAAGCCTTGCTAAAAGCTGCCATTACTAGTCTCCTTTCAACATGAGTGGATGGGTGTCACAATAGGAAACCAACTTTGCCCCCCACAATAATTAGCTTGATCCGCAGAACATGCGGAACTTTGGTTTCCTGCCCGTATAACACACCTCTGGATCGTATGCAAGCGGCGCGCTAAGCGCTTTATCTAAACGACGAGGGGTCTGCGACGTCAATCTGTCCCCACCCCTGCCCACGCGGCCTGACAGGGCCTCCTTGCTGAATGCTGCCGATTCCCGGACAGGGACAGTGGCTCGGTAACCAGGGTGACCCCTAGCTAGGTGACAGCTAGTCAGGTGCCAGCTAGTCAGGTGACAGCTAGGCAGGTGACAGCTCGAGAGGCGTCTTGCGTCGACGTCAAAGACAGATAGCATAAAACCAAACGACTGGAACTTGGATTTCCGGGGGGCGTTACACTCGTGCTCACAAAGCTCCGCGGTGGAGCCCGGCGAAGGTCAAATGGGAGTCCGCGGGATCAGAAATGCCCCCATCGCCCAAATCATCCGAGCTTGTTCGCGAGTCGCTGGCCGCACAAAAAGAGGAATATCAGGAGCTCGCCGAGACGTGGCGCCAACTCGAAACAAAGGCACAGGGAACTATCGCCATATCGGGCGTATTCCTGGCAGCCGCATTTGCTTTCGTTCGTCAATTGACAGCCTCCGCATTTATGTTCGAGAGAGTCCTTTTAATTGTTGGGATAGCACTCCTTGTTCTTAGCGTTTCATTCTCAATCTGGGCGCTCAGGATTCGGCGGGTTCCAAAGGCACCAATTGGTGACGCGATCGACAGGCTGGTTAGCGACCTTGAGCAGAGTGACGAACAGATTTCTCAAGACCGACTGGTCAACCTGGTCCATGAGCAAACCCGAATGTGGCGAAGGACCAATGAACAGGTTCAGGCCGCTAATAACGGCAAGGCAAAGCGTGTCTTTGCCGCCCAGTGTCTTCTGCTCTCAGCCATCTTGGTAGTCGCTGTGGTCACAATAGTCAAAATTACTTTCGTTGGAGATGCAAATGAACTGTGCAAAGCCCGGGTGTCCGGATGCGGCGACCAAAGGCAGCAATTATTGTTTGAAGCATCAGGACGAGCCAGATACCGTGATTAGACGCACGAACGAGGAGGAAATCAAGGAGCGGATAAACAACGCCAAGAACCTGTAGATTTGTCGCTCGGTCAGATCACCGGGGGAAGAAAACGGGACAGGTATGTTGCCCCTATCTCCGCGTGCATTCGGCGCTGGAGGCAGGGCGGCCGGAAGAAGCGACGAGGGCATCAGGGCATCAAGTGGGAGCGAGAGAAGGCTTGAGTCCTACGTCATTTCGACCTTTCGACCTTCCGTCCCCCTCCGGGACCTCTGCGACTCTCTGGTGAGTCCTCTCCTGCGCGCACAAATCGTCCAGCGCGCATGTGCCGAGCGCCAAATCACTGCGATCCGTTGAGAATTGTAAAAAAATATCCCGTCTGGCGAACCGTCAGACCACTTTTTGCTGACCGACGGACCGAAAGGACTTCCCCGGCGCGCGCAGACACAGCCGCCGGACCTTCTATGAAAGGAGCTGTTGTTCCATGTGGACATGGTCGATGTTGACACGCCAAAATTCCGGGGGCGGGGGCGGGTGGCGCGGCGTCTGTGGCGCGCGCAAACTAATCCCTATGCCGCTCAGAATCTCGTGCGCGCCAGGATGACCGACCCTCATTTGTATGTGTCGATCAACGATCGGCCGAATTGTCGTTCTAGGCGTGCTTCGTCATGGCGAGGCCACGAGTACGCGGTCGCCGATGTCGCGGCGGTAGAAAGCCCCATCGAAGGTAATGCGCCGGCAGGCGGCGTTGGCCAGGTCTCGCGCAGCTTGGAGATCCTCGGCCAGGGCGGTCACCCCGAGCACCCGGCCGCCGTTGGTCACCAGCTGCCCATCGTTGTCATACCGGGTGCCTGAGTGGAACACGATGACCTGTTGGTTCTCATCGCCCAGCGCTTCGGCGTCTTCGATACCGGTGATGGGTTTGCCCTTTTCGTACGGGCCGGGATAACCCTCGGAGCACATAACGACGCAGCACGCGGTCCGCCGATCGAACTCGATCGACACGTCATCGAGCGTGCCTGTACACGTCGCCCAAAGGATCTCGAACAGGTCGCTTTTGAGGCGAACCATGATCGGCTGGCATTCGGGGTCGCCGAAGCGGCAGTTGAACTCGAGCACCTTTGGCCCGGCTGGGGTCAGCATCAAACCGGTATAGAGCACGCCGCGGTACTTGAGTCCCTCGCGGCGAAGGGCATCGACGACGGGCACGATGATCTCGCCCTGCACGGCCGTAAGAATCTCAGGCTCCAGGAACGGAGTCGGGCAATAGGCCCCCATGCCGCCGGTGTTCGGCCCAACATCACCCTCGCCAAGCTGCTTGTGGTCCTGACAGGGATCGAGCAACCAAATGGTCCGTCCATCGACGAGGGCGAGGACGCTGATTTCCTGCCCGGACAACTTCTCCTCGATCACGATCGTGTCGCCCGCCTGGCCGAATTCGCGGTCAACCATGATGCGGTCGATGGCGGCCAGGGCCTGGTCCTGGCGCTCACAGACGATGGCGCCTTTTCCGGCGGCCAGCCCGGCGGCCTTGACGACGCAGGGATCCTCATGGGCATTGACGTAATGGCGAGCGGAGTCGGGATCGTGAAAAACACGAGCCTCCGCGGTGGGGATCGCCGCCTGCCGCATGAGCTGCTTGGCGAAGGCCTTGTCGGCTTCGATCTGCGCGGCGTCCTTGGTCGGCCCGAAGACCCGGCGGCGCTGCGAGGCAAGGATGTCGGCGATTCCGGCCGCAAGCGGCGCCTCGGGTCCGACGACGACGAGGTGGATGTCGTTGCGTTCACACCAGCGCCGCATCTGGAATGGGTTGGAGCCGTCCATTGAGACGGGGCATGGCTCGCCCAGGCGGCTCAGTCCAGCATTGCGGGGGTCGGTCAGCCAGAGTGTTTGCAGGCGAGGGGACTGCCTGAGCTTCCAGGCCAAGGCATGCTCGCGCCCGCCGCCGCCGATCAGCAGGACGTTGCCTCGCTCAGGACAGGCGGGGGGACGACTCATAGGGTCAGTGTAGCGGGGCCGTGGGCCAGCTCACAGCGGGGGCGCTCGGCGCGAAAACCGAGCATTGGCCAAGAACGTAGTTCAGATGCGACTCGATCCCGCCGAAGAAAAAAATGCGCTTTTTCGCATCCCCGGGCACGCTGTTTGCGGAACGGATGAGAGATTCGCCGATGACCAGCCCAGACACGACCGTAACGACCAGCACTGACCCCGTGAACCGGCGCGCCCATGGTGCGGTGCACGGGCCGTCGATCCAAGCGGCGGAAGAGATCCTCGAGCGGGCCTCACGACGCATCCGCCTGCGGGGCGAAGGCGATAGGCTGGTCCGCCAAACCGACGAGTCTGCGACCGACTCGATCTAGCCTGCCGGGAATCGGCGCCGCGACTTACCCGTAATCCCCGTCCGTGAGCGAGCCGTCCCGGCCTTGGGCTTTGGCGCGTCTACGTCCGCTCGGGTCACGGTGCGCGTCGAGCCATAGTCCGGCATCGCCTTGAGCGTGGCGATCTGATCTCGCAGACCGGCTGCGGCCTCGAACTGAAGCCGCTCAGCCGCCTCGAACATTTCGCGTTCCAGAATTCGGATGAGCTCGTCGCGATCGTATTGCTGCCGCTGGTCTTGGAACCCAACCGCCGCCCGCGCGGTTTTGCGGGCTGACAGCTCCTGTTCGAGACCGCGCCGGATCGCCTTTTGGATCGTGCGGGCCGTGATGCCGTGCTGCTTGTTGTATGCCGATTGACGATCGCGGCGACGGTCGGTTTCGTCGATGGCCGCCCGCATCTGATCGGTGATGGTGTCGCCGTACATGATGACGAGGGCGTTGACGTTACGGGCGGCTCGCCCCATCGTCTGGATGAGGCTCGTTTCGCTGCGCAAAAATCCCGCCTTGTCCGCATCGAGAATGCAGACCAACGACACCTCGGGCAGATCCAGCCCCTCGCGGAGAAGATTGATGCCCACCAGGATATCGAACTCGCCCTCGCGCAGCTCTCGAAGGATCGCCACCCGTTCCAGGGTGTCGATCTCGCTGTGCAGGTAGCGCACCCGCAGGCCGCGATCGTGAAGGTAGGTGGTGAGGTCCTCGGCCAGGCGCTTCGTAAGCACCGTGATGAGAACGCGCTCGCCCTGCTCGGCCCGCACCAAACATTGCTTGATAAGGTCGGCGACCTGGCCTTGGGCCGGCTTCACGTGGATCTGAGGATCCAACAGTCCCGTCGGACGGATGATCTGCTCGACCACCTCGCCCCGGCATTTCTCCAGCTCGTATGGACCGGGTGTGGCCGAGACGAAAACGACCTGCGGCACGAACGCTTCGAATTCGTCGAAACGAAGCGGCCGATTATCCAGCGCGCTGGGAAGGCGAAACCCGTGATCGACCAGCACTTGCTTGCGACTGCGGTCGCCGGTGAACATGGCGCGGAGCTGCGGCACCGTCACATGAGACTCGTCAATGAAGACAAGCCAATCATCAGGACCGCGCCGAGGGATGTGGTGAAAATAGTCCAGGAGCGTGTAGGGCTTGGCACCGGGAGCGCGACCATCCAGGTGACGGGAATAGTTCTCGATGCCCGAGCAATAGCCCACCTCCTGGATCATCTCCAGGTCGTACTTCGTGCGGGCGAGGAGACGTTGCGCTTCTAAGAGCTTGCCTTCGTGGCGAAGCTGCAAGACGCGTTCATCCAACTCCGCGCGGATCCCGGCCAGGCTCGCCTCGAGGCGGTCCTGCGGCATGACGTAGTGGACAGCCGGATAGATGAAGACCTGGCTCTCCTCGGCCAACACTTCGCCGGACGTTGGATCAATGAATTCGAGTCGCTCGACTTCGCTGCCAAACAATTCGATGCGAACGGCGTATCGCTCGTAGGCGGGGTACACCTCAATCACGTCGCCGCGCACGCGGAACTGCCCGCGTTGGAACTCGACCTCGTTGCGGGCGTACTGCATCTCCGTCAAATTGAGCAGAAGTTCGCGGCGGTTCACGGTCTGGCCGCGGGAGACGGCCAGCACAGAATCTGCGTAGTCCGCAGGTGATCCGAGCCCGAAGATGCAGCTCACCGAAGCAACGATGACCACGTCGCTGCGCGAGAGCAAGTTACTCGTTGTCGCCAGGCGGAGCCGGTCCAGATCGTCGTTGCGAGAGGCATCTTTCTCGATATAGATGTCCCGTTGGGGGATATAGGCCTCCGGTTGAAAGTAGTCGTAGTAACTGACGAAATAGCTGACCGCATTGTTTGGGAACAGCTCGCGGAACTCTTCATAAAGCTGAGCCGCGAGCGTCTTGTTGTGACTAATGACCAGCGCAGGCCTTTGCACACGCTGGATCACGTTCGCCATCGTGAACGTCTTGCCGGTCCCGGTGGCGCCCAGCAATGTCTGATACAACCGCTTGGCGCAGATGCCCTCGGCGAGGGCGTTGATAGCGGCCGGCTGATCTCCGGTCGGCCTGAACTCACTGACAAGATCAAAGCACCGCGAGCCGTCCATGCGGACATTCTAGGTCCGGGCTCGGCGCTCCTGTGGCGGCGGCTCGACCCAAAGCCGCGAGATATAAGGGCAACGGTCACGATCCGAAGCGGCGAGACTACCTGGCCGGGTACTTTGTGTCGTACATCTCCTGATCCATCAGCGCGTCCAGCGGGGAGGGATCAGTGGTACGGATTTTGACGAGCCAACCCCGGCCAAAGGGGTCGGAGTTCAGTAGGGATGGGTCACCGGCGACGGCCGGATTCACCTCAAGGAGTTGGCCTCCGACGGGGGAGTAGATGTCGCTGGTCGTCTTGACGGATTCAACCTCGCCCACGGATTCGCCGGGGAGGATGGTCGAGCCGGGGAGCTTCATCTCGACATAGGTGACGTCGGTGAGCTCATTGGCGGCGTACTGCGTGAGGCCGAGTGTGACCACGTCCTCGTCGATGTGGAGCCATTCGTGGGTTTCGGTGTAGCGGCATTCGCGGGGACTGGGCATGGAGCAGGGCCCTTGTGCAGGTGGCGCGGCGGTGGGGGCGGCCATGATAGTGATCCGAACCG
>JAZFYE010000329.1:0-4226 GCA_036475395.1 Phycisphaerales bacterium | reverse complement strand
ATGTTGGCCGGTCAGCCGGTCACCTTGCTTGTAGATCACATCACCCTTGCGATAGGTGATCATGATCGGCTCCACTTCCGCTGCCCGCTTTGCGGCGAGCGCTTGCGTGGCCTGGGCGTTCCGCGCGTACGTCGAGTACGTGTTCAGCGATTCGAGATTGAAGACGATTCCGGCCGCGATCGTCTCCGCCAGTCGCTCAGAGAAACCGACTTCCTTCGTGATCACTGTCTCTAACGCACCGCGCAGCTTTACTTCGCGTTGGAGGGAATCGCCCTCGGTTGACACGACGATCACGTCATCCCAATCCGCGACGACCTGCCCGTTGATATCTTCCAGGCGTTGCTTGCGCTGCTGCAGATTGGGCAGCTGCCACACGTCGCTTGGAATCAGCGGGTGGCGCGGAAGCACGTTGTCGATCAGGTTATTGATCCGCGCCTTCCATTGGGCCGTCGGCTTGCCATCCTCGGAAAACGCCGCCAGGGTCGTGGCCGAGACTTCGCTGAGCGCATAGCCTTGGCGTATCTCGGCGCTGATCTCCTCGAATGAAGCCGGCTGCGCCACGGTGGCCGGGAGATTCAACAACGGCTCGCGCAGTTGCTCCAGCGTCTCGCTCTTGATCGTGAAAACTTCGAGGGCCTGGGCCTGAGCCTCCTGTCGTGCCTTGTTAGTTTCTTTCGTGTCCTCGACGCTGAAGGTAAGCCGGTTCAGACGCGTCTGAGTCATGATCTGCCCGACGTCAACCTTCACCTGCTCGCGTGACCAGATCACCAGCAGGCTGGCGCCGAACGTAAACACGGCGCCCATGAGCAAAGCGCTGACGACCCCCGGGCGCAACAGCAACGACTTGAGGTCGCGCGAGGGCTTGGGCACGGTCCGCCGCAGCTCCTCCCGCCGCTTGACCGGCTTGCTCGTCGCCTTTTGCTTGCTGGTCTTGGACATCGGGTCATGCTCCCCGGGTGCGGGCGCTCGCAGTCTCCCAAGGCCTGGGGCTCTCGAGAACCTACACGTTATCGGCTTCTTCAGCCCGGACAACTAGGCCGGGAGCCCAATTGTTTCGCCTTGGATGCCCGACCGCTCCAGGCCTTGACAGACGACCACCCAGGGGGCATCGTGCAGCCGGATTTGCGAGCCCGCGGCGCTTGATTTTCATGCTGGGTACGATTGTAAACGGCTTATCTACAGTGACTTACTGCAAACTCCACCGATCGGCCGCTGCCGTCAGTTTGTGCTGGGCGATCCTCCTGGCCGCCTGTGAGCAGCCTAAGGCTGCGGTATTGAGCCAGGCCTTGGCGACCAACGAGAAGCTTCTGCTTACCGCCGCCGACCAGGCCGAGATCCTCGCCGCCTTCCAGTCGATCGCCCAGGGCCGGACCGCGGTCAACCCGCCGAGACCGGCGCCCGGCGGCCTACGGTGGTCGGATGTCCAACTGGCAGCGGAATGGGCCGTCGCCGAGCCCGGCGTCGAGATGGCCATCGTGCAGACGCTCCGCCATGATGAGAGGGCAACGGTGATCAACGAGAAGGTGCTCTTTGGGGAAAGATTGATCTGGTGCTACACATTCCGGCTCAAGACCGTTGAAGATCGACCGGCCCAGCTCATCGTTCGGCGTCGTGATGATCCGAGCGTGTATGAGACGACCGTGACCGTCGGGCGCTTTGGCGACGACCATCAGCGCGCCGAGAAGCTGCGGGTAGCGTTCGACAGCATGATGCGCGCCTTCGGCCGCAAACGGGGGTTCAATGACGACGAGCCATGACCGGGCGGTTACGTACTGCTAGTGCGTGCCCTCTCCTGTCGATCCGACCACCAATTGCCGAGCCAGCAGCGCCGCTCCGAGGGGGCCTGCATCGCCTTTGAGCTGAGTGGGCACGAGCCGGCACGCCCGGGATCGCGCGGGAAAGACCGTCGCCTCAAAGCTCCGTCGAATCTGCTGCAGATACGGCTCGCCCAGCGCCTCGGTCATTCCGCCGCCGACGATCACCGTGTCCAGTGCAAGCACCGTCACCCAATTCGCGATCGCAATACCCAGGAGGTCCGCGGCGCGGTGAACCACCTGCTGCGTCAGCGCGTCGCCGGCCGCATAGGCCTCGGCCAGCGTAACCATGTCGATCACTCCGCGATCGCCGTTCGCCGTTGCGTGCAATCTTGACTCGTGATGCGAATCGAGCTGCTCGTGCAGTGCGCGGATCACGCCGTTTCGCCCGCAATGGTCCTCAACCGTGCGGTGCCCGGGCTCTCCGTTGGGCGTGAGGATCGTGTGCCCGATCTCGCCCGCGGTGAAGAACGCGCCGTGATGGATGTGACCGTCGAGAATCAAGCCGCCGCCGATCCCCGTTCCGACCCATACGCCCAGGACATCACCGTGACCCGCTCCCGCACCGAGGTGGTGCTCGCCCCACACGGCGCCGTTGACGTCGTTCTCCAGGACGACCGGCCGCCCAGTTTTTTCTCGCAGGCGATCCAACAGCGGTAGATTCTCCCAGTGAAGATTTGGAGCCACGAGAATGACGCCATTGGGGATGTCAATCGCACCGGCGGCAGCAATTCCGACGGCGCCGATTTCCGTCAACAAGGTCCCTGCCTCGCGGCAGGCGTCGTTGGCGGTCTCGACAAGCCGGTCGATCACATCGACCGCGCCTCGCTCCGGCTCGGTGCGCGCGTGCTTGCGGCCGACGATCTTGTTCGTTGGATCGACCACGATCGCCTGCATGTTCGTGCCGCCCAGATCGACGCCCACGACCCACTCGTTGGGGAGTCTCATTGCGGTCATTGTTTCACTATAACGTCCGACCTGAGATCGCCTCACCGAGCAACGTGAGTGGACCTTGCGGGATCGTCGATCTCCGGCCGGTGGGTGTGGTGGTCCGTGGCGGCCTCGAACATTCGAGCAATGCGAAACATCGTCGCTTCGTCGAATGCCTTGCACTGGATCTGAATACCCACGGGAAGCCGCTTCCCGTTGATGGAGACGAAGCCCGCCGGAATCGAGATCGCGCAAATGCCTGCGATGTTGGCGATGGTCGTATAGACGTCGCACAAGTACATGGAAAGTGGATCAGCCTTCTCTCCCAGACCAAAAGCGACCGTCGGCGCCGTCGGCCCCAGCAGCGCATCACATTGCCCAAACGCTGAGTCGAGCTCCTGCTTGATGAGCCGGCGCACCTGCAACGCGCGCTTGTAGTACGCGTCGTAATAGCCCGCGCTCAACACGTAGGTGCCGAGCATGATCCGACGCTGAACCTCGGGGCCGAAACCTTCTGCCCGGCTCTTGGCGTAGAGATCGAGAAGATCATCGGCCGAACCGAGTTCGGCCCGCCGACCGTACCGAATGCCGTCGTACCGCGCGAGATTGCTCGACGCTTCCGCGGGGGCGATGACGTAGTACGTCGCGATCCCGTACTCGCTCAGGGGAAGATCAATCTCGATGATCGTGGCGCCTTGACTTCGATAGACCGCAATCGCGTCGCGGACCGCGGCGTTTACACCCGGATCATTGTCGTCGCTGAGAAACTGCTTCGGCACGCCGATCCGTATGGGCTTGGTCGGCGTGTCAAGCTGAGCGACGTAGTCGGGTACGGGCCGGTCCACAGAGGTGGAGTCATGACGGTCAACTCCCGCCAGTACGCCCAGCAGCAGCGCGGCGTCGTGCACCCCCCGAGCGAGCGGCCCGATCTGATCCAGGCTCGATCCGAAGGCAACCAATCCGTATCGGCTCACTCGTCCGTAGCTCGGTTTGGCCCCGACAATCCCGCAAAAAGCCGCCGGTTGCCGGATCGATCCGCCCGTGTCCGATCCCAGCGCGGCGCCGCACAGATCGGCCGTGACCGCTGCCGCGCTGCCCCCCGATGATCCACCCGGAACTCGCGTGAAATCCCAGGGATTGTGAGCTGCGCCGAATGCGCAATGCTCCGTTGACGAGCCCATCCCGAACTCGTCGCAGTTCGTCTTGCCGATGATAATCGCGCCCGCCCGCTCCAAGCGCTTCACCGCCGTGCTCGCGTACGGGCTTTGGTAGTTCTCTAGGAAGCGCGATCCGCATCTCGTGTGCCCGAAATCCGTGACGATATTGTCCTTGACGGCGATGGGAACGCCCGCCAACGGTCCGATCTGATCACCGGCCGCAAGCTGCTGATCGATCTGCTGCGCCGTAGCGCGTGCCCGCTCCGGATAGGTTTCGCAGAAGCAGTTGAGACTCGAGTTCAGCCGATCGATCCGCTGCAAGTAC
>JAZFYE010000328.1:0-4198 GCA_036475395.1 Phycisphaerales bacterium | reverse complement strand
TCGCGTTCCTGCTGTTTGTCCTCATTGAACTGTTGCTGGCAGTGACAAACTCAAGTGATAGCAACGATGCATTTGCTCACGGTGTAGGAATCGTCGCGATTGCGATGGGCGTGTTGTTCATCATCGTTCTCCTACACGAGTTCGGTCACTGCATCGCGTGTCGTCGGGTTGAGGGGTCGGCTGATGAAATACTCATGTGGCCCCTTGGTGGCCTGGCGTTTTGCCGTCCTCCCGAACGATGGAAAGCCCATCTGGTTACGGCGGTCGGCGGACCGATGGTCAACGTCATCATCTGCCTGCTCGCCGGAACGATACTGGGTCTATTGACAGGAAAATGGATCGGTGTCGCGCTTCCAAATCCGTTCAATCCCGGCGCCGGGCTGGCTGATCTGCAGGTGGCGCGATCATGGGCACACATTACGCTCTTTTGGATCAACTACCTCAGCCTGATCCTGTTGCTCTTTAATCTTCTTCCAGTCTTCCCAATGGACGGCGGTCGGATACTTCAGACTGTGTTGTGGTCGAGGCTGGGCTACGTCAAATCCATGCGCTTCACGGTTCGAGTGGGTTATGTCGGCGCGATCGTCCTGGGCGTTGTCGGAATTGTCAGCGATCACCTAATGCTGCTGGCCATCGCCGCATTCGGCGGAATCACCTGCTACATCACCTACAAGCAACTGGCCTTCACCGAGCAGTTCATGGGCTATGAATCAGATGACTACTCGGCGAGCCTGTATGAGAAGGATCCGGATGACGCAAGGCCGGCCAAGCCGTCACGGCGCGAACGACAGGCTCAACGCAAGGCACAGGCCGAGCGCGACGAAATGGAACAGGTCGATCACGTTCTCCAAAAGATCGCCCAGTCTGGTATGGATAGCCTCACGGCCGCGGAGAAGAAGCTCCTTCGCCGGACCACCCGACGCAAGAAGCAGGGCGACTAGGTCAGTGCGGTCAAATTGTTGCGAACAGCGGGGCAAGCTTCCGAATAAGGGCTAGGGATGGGCATCTACGAACGCGACTACATTCGACGACCGCCCCCGCAGCGGGGAGCGTACGGCCGGGGCGGGCTGTCGGCCATACGCATGTGGTCTGTCAATACCTGGCTAATTGCGATCTGTGTGGGCGTTTTTGTCGTGGACCCAATGCTGGGGTCGCAATGGGTGTCGATGGACATCGAACCGAATCCGACGATCTCGGCCCGGGAATGGGCGGCGATCGATCAGTCAATTCTGGTCGCGGATGAGACCCCCACAACGACGGCGACAGATCAGTTCGGCAAGCCGTTCCTCGGATACAAAGTCCTCTATCTGGAAACGTCTCAAGGACGGACGCCGGTCGCCCGCCAGCATGTCCAGCGAATGCGCTTGCTCGAATCTTTCCTGCACTTCTCCACCCAACGTGGATTTCTGCGCGTCGAGTTCTGGCGCTTGATCGGATTTCAGTTCCTCCACGCAAGTTTCGGGCACGTGCTGTTCAACATGATTGGGCTGTTCTTCTTTGGCCCGATGGTCGAGCGGTACCTCGGATCGAAGCGGTACTTGGCGTTCTATCTGCTTTGTGGCATATTCGGCGCGCTCATGTACTGTCTGTTGAACCTGAGCGGGTCTGTGGCGCTGCTGTTTGGCACCGATGTGCGGATTCCGGGCCTGCTGTTTAACAATCCATACACGCCGCTGATCGGCGCGTCGGCCGGGGTGTTCGGCGTGCTCATGGCCGGGGCTTTCCTCGCCCCCAACGCCATCGTGCTTCTGTTCTTCATCCTGCCGATGCGCCTGGCCACATTGGCCTATGCGCTCGTCATCATCGCGCTAATCACGGTGATTTTCGGCGGACACAACGCCGGGGGCGAGGCGGGGCACCTCGGGGGGGCGATCGCGGGCTTCTACTTCATTCGTCATCCGCACCATCTGCATGGATTCTTCGACTTCCTCGGGCGCATCGATCCGACCTCGCATCACTACCGCGGCAAGGGACGCCGCCTTGGCCGCCGGGGCGCTTCGGCCGTGCCCAGCAACATCGATCGAATCCTCGACAAGATCAGCGAGCGCGGACTGCATAGCCTCACGGACAAGGAAAAACGCATCCTCCGCGAAGCGTCCAAGCGCGATTGATCCCGCAAAACCGCGACCGCATGCCTTCACCGCTGAAATTCAGGATCCTAGCCCATGACCGCGAATCACAGGCGCGGCTCGGTCGTATTGAAACGCCGCACGGCGATTTTGATACGCCAACCTTTATGCCCATCGGCACGCGCGCCGCCGTCAAGGGTCTGACACCGCAGCAAGTGAAATCCACCGGTGCGCAGATCATCCTGGCAAATGCGTACCACCTTATGCTGCGACCGGGCGAAGAGCTGATCGCGCAACTCGGCGGCTTGCATCGGTTCATGGGTTGGGGCGGGCCGATCCTTACCGACTCCGGCGGCTACCAGGTGTTCTCGATGGCGGATATCAATTCTGTGGACGACGACGGCGTCACGTTTCGCTCGATCATCGATGGCCGCTCGATCCATCTCAGCCCGGAGCGATCAATTCAAGTGCAAAACGCGCTCGGGGCGGACATCATCATGGCCTTTGACGATTGTCCGCCGAGCGTCGATCCTTCCGGTTCCCGCAAGCGTCCAGTCTCTCGCCCGCGCTTTGACCAGCGGGGGCGGGCTGGGGGGGTTGATGGGAACGAGCCCGATCACACCGGGCGTCTGCGCGTGGCGCATGAGCGCACGGTTCGCTGGCTGGAACGAGGCAAGGCGGCCCATCAGCGACCTGACGATCAGGCGCTGTTCGGCATCGTGCAGGGCGGAACCGATCTCGATCTGAGGCAGGGTGCGGTTCAGGCGATTTGTAACGTCGATCTCCCGGGATACGCCATCGGCGGCGTGGCGGTGGGGGAGGGACCGGCACTGATTCGCCAAGTCGTCGAGTTCACCGCGCCGCTGCTGCCGGCCGAAAAGCCGCGGTATCTCATGGGCGTTGGCTACGAGCACGATCTGGTGACGGCCGTTCGGGCCGGCATCGACATGTTCGACTGCGTTCTACCGACGCGCAACGGCCGAAACGCCCTGGCGTTCACCCGCCACGGCCGGCTGCACCTTCGCAACGCGCAGTACCGAGCCGACGACGGTACGATCGATCTCGACTGCGGCTGCCTCACCTGCAAAGGCGGTTTCTCGCGGGCGTACTTGAGATATTTGTTCGCCACCAAGGAAATGTTGGGCCCGATCCTGGTCTCCGTCCATAACATCCACCACTTCCAATGCCTCATGCTGGACATCCGCCGGGCCATCCGGGAAGATTCCTGGCCTTGGCTTGGGCAGAGCTGGCCGGTGCTGGACGCGGCCCAGCCAAGCGACCCGGCCGAGCTGATTGACACTCACCCTGACCATGGATAGGGGGCGACCCGACATTATGTTCAACATCGATTCTCAGAACCTGATTCTTGCCCAGGATAACCAAGCGCCGACCGGGGCCGGTGAGGAGATCCTGCCGCCGCTGCCGGGCGAGACCGCCACTGGGGATGGCACCGTCTCCGTGACGGGTGGCTCGGGCGGCACGACGGGCGACCGGGGCGGGGGCCTGTTCAACAGCGGATTCCTCGTGGTCCTGGTGATGATGTTCCTGGCCATGATCGTGTTCTCGTTCATGGGTCAGCGGCGCGATCGCAAGAAGCGCGAAGCGATGATCAGCGCCGTCAAGAAGCATGACAAGGTGCAGACGGTGGGCGGCCTGATCGGGTCCGTCGTGGAAGTCAAAACCGACACCATCGTTCTGAAGGTCGATGAGTCGGCCAACACCCGCATCACCTTTGCGCGGTCGTCTATTCAACAAGTCCTCACCAGCGCAACTGACGGCACGTCACTGGAGGACGGCGCTTCCGGTTGATGACCCGACGCCGCGCGGGGGGCGAAGACTCGGAACCAAAAGTTTATGCGGAATCTCGTTTGGAAGATCGTGTTCATTCTCGTCGTGATCGCGCTTTGCGTCTCGATGATCCTGCTCAAGGGAATCCGGTTGGGCAAGGACCTGCGCGGCGGGGTGAGTTTCATCTACGCCGTTTATATGCCCGACAAGGTCGTGGACCCGCAGGGGCTGATGACGCAGATGATCACCGTCCTGCAGGATCGGGTGAATCCGACGGGCCAGCTGGATATCTCGATGGTGCCGCTGGGCCAGGACCGCCTCGAGATCGCTATGCCCCTGCC
>JAZFYE010000327.1:0-3438 GCA_036475395.1 Phycisphaerales bacterium | reverse complement strand
GGGCAAGCTTCTTCTTCTGCTCGTCATCCATATCGCCGTTCTGGGCCTCGGCGAGAAGTTTCTGCAAGGCCTTTTGGGCCGCGGCGAAATCCCCCTTCGCCATCGCGTCGGCGAGGTCCTTGGCCGGACCGTCGTCCGGCGTCTTGAGCTGCCGCAGCGACTTGGCCAACGACTCGGCCGTCTTGCCCTTGGAGCCACTGAGAATCTCGTCGAGCCGCTTGTTGAGATCGGTCAGCTTCTTGATGGCGTCGCGCTTCACTTGCTCGCGCGACTTGGGGGCTTTGGGATCGATGCCCTCATTAGACAGCTCACCCATCAGGTCGGAGAACTCTTTGCGAAGCTCCGGGTCGTCTTTGATCTGTTTGATAACGGCGTCGATCGCCTCATCACGCTGCTGCTGCGCTAAAGCGAGATTCGGATCCACCGCAGGATCATCCGCGGCGAACAAGTCCAGCGGCGGCACGAACCACAGGGCTACCGCCAACGCAACAAGGGCGGGGCTTAGCCACCATCTCCGAGGCGGTTGGACGTTGAAGCGCCGACTGACCTGCTCGCGAACCCGCGGGTCTCGGGCGGTGTGGACCGCATCCGCCAAGGCCGTGCGGGCAAAGGCGTCATCGCGCCCGGTGCAGTGCAGCGCGGTCGAGAGCTTTTCGTGCAAATCCAAACGATCGTCAACCGCGATCGCAACTTGTAGTTCGGACCGGCGAGCGACGTACCACAGTCGGCCCGCGACGGCCAGACCCGCCGTCACCGACAGGGGCAGGATCCATGGCCAGGCGAAGAATGTCTGCGGGCCGAGTCGCTCCGCCGCCAACATTATCACCACCACGATCCCCAGCAGCACCGTGATCAGGTGGGCCTTGCTCAAGAACGAGGCAATCTCCAGTCGGCGGGCCGCAATGTTCAGGATCGAACGGATCTCGCGCATGGCTCGTCACCTCCAGTGGCGTCTCGCCCTTAGCCGGCTCGGGCGACGTCGCCCGGGATCTATTCGCCACCGTACCCCTATCGGTTCGACGTTACCACCGCGGACCGAGTTCGCCTCAATCCGCCGAGGGTGGGGTCCGATCACCGGGAATGATATGATACTCCGGCCCGCCCGAGCCACCCTTTTGGGGGTCTTTGAGACCCCCTCAGACAGCCCAGGAAGGATTCCCGGTCATGCGTACCTACCTTTGTCATCCTAGATTGTTGGCGTGCCTGGCGGCGATGGCCGTTTTGGCCCCGGTATCGTCGGCCGTGGCCCAGAGCGATCGAGACCTGCGCGATGAGAATCAGCGGCTCACGACCGAGGTGAAGCAGCTGACACGTGAGCTGGACGCGGCCAAGGGGCAAATCCAGAGTCTGCAGCGCCAAGTCGAGAGCCTCAGGACTGCACTGGCCACACTACGCAGATCGTCGCAGCCGAGATCGCCGGCTCCACTGGAGGAAGAGGCGCTGACGATTGACGAGTCGGTCCCGAACGCAAGCCCGCGGGCCCTGCTGACGGCATTGAAGGCCAGCTACGACAAGACCTTCGCTGATCAAGATCAAGGCGAGCCCGGGACGCGCGAGCGCACCATATACCTCAACACGGTCGATCGGTGGGCGGCGTCGGCGAACCGCGACTTCCGGACGAAGATCACCTGGCACGTTCGAGTCCTCACCGTCCAGACGATGCGGCGCGGTCCGGAGGTCAAGGTGCAAGCGGTCGATCCGAAGACGAAGACCGAGCTCGGCGATCCGTTTGTCATTACCCTGCAGCGCAGTGTCGCTCGACGCTTTGAGCAACTCCAGCAGCGCGACCTGGCCGACGTGCTCGTGCTCAAAGGGACGCTGCATCCGCAGGTTGTCTTCGATCCGCAGCGCGATGTCGTCGGCCCGTTTGACAACCCCCGCTTCATCGGCCCCTACGCGGAACTCAGCCTGACCGTGGACGCGTCCAGCCTCTTGCCGCCGACGGACGATGGTTCCGAGGACGGGGCCGCAGGCAACAGTGGGCGCTCGAAGTAACCGCCGATACACGATCGGCCGGGAGCAACGCGATCACTGAAGGGCGGCGATGACCGCGGCGCGAGCAGCGTCGATATCAGTCTCGATGCGGGCCCCGGCCGCGTGAAAATGCCCTCCCCCGCCGAACCGCTGCGCCAGTTCATTGACGTCGATCGGTTCGCCTTGGGTGGCGATGCTCGTGCTCGGCTTCGAGCGGAAGCTGATCTTCGTCCGCTTCGGTTCGCGCTGCACGAGGAGGATGGACGCCCGCACGGAACCCACCGACATCGGATCATTCACGAGATTCGGCAGATCGTCGATCGACCCGCCGGTCTCCTTGAAGTCCTGCGGCCGAAGCATCATGACCGCCACCGACCCGTCATTGAGATACTCCAGCGACGCCAACGCCCGAGCCTTCAGGGCCAGACGCTGCGGCCGGGAGGTCTCCTCGATCAGTTGGTACAGGCGCGTCTTATCCACACCCAGATCAATCAGACGAGCGGCAAGGCGCATCACCTCAGCGCCCGCCGCCTCGTACCGAAACCACCCGGTATCGGTCGCCAGTCCAACAAACAGCGCCTCGGCCACGCCGCCCATCCCGCCGGTGATCTCGCACCCAAGCGCCTCCAGGATCGCCACCAACATCTGGGTCGTCGATGCGGCTGATGGATCAATCAGGCGTAGTGCCCCCACATCGTCGCCCCGGGCATGATGGTCCACCACGACGACGTCTGCGTAGCGAGCCCGCAGCCACGCCTCGATCGGCCCCAGCTGCGACCACGCCCCCGTGTCGGCGACGATCACTAGGTCGCAGTCGTCACCCGGGGCAGCATTTTCGATGAACTGCAGCGGAGTCTGGGCGGCGAGGGCTCCCAGGCTCGTCTCCAGCGGACCCATCAGCCAGATCTTGGCACATTGCCCAACCGTCTTGAGCCCCCGCTCCAAAGCGAGCACCGCGCCCAGCGCATCGCCGTCGGGCTTGACGTGCGTGGTCAGCACGATCTTTGTCGCGGCCCGGATGCGCTGGGCGATGTGCTGAACTGTCGTATTGGAAACGTACTCACTCATGCACTTGCCTCTTGCGGCGCCGGGACCGATTTGGCGCGGCGCCCCGCCCGACTAGAGCGGGGTCACGGCGCCCAGGTTCATCGGCCCGGACCTCGCCCGGCTGGACCCGCGACAGCGCTCGATGTCGCGTCGAAGTTGCTGCACGAGCAGATCAACATGATCAAAGGCGAGCTGATCTCGCAGCCAATCGTGGAACTGAAGATCAATGATCCAGCCATACGCGCCGGGCCGACCGGCAAAGTCGATCAGGTGCGCTTCGCAGACGCGTGGATTGGGGCCGAAGGTCGGTTTGGTCCCCACGCTGATCGCAGCCGCGTAGCGCCGTCCGTCGGGGGCAGAGGCGGAACCGCAGTAAATCCCGTCTGCGGGCAGGGCATAATCGCCGTGATTCAAGTT
>JAZFYE010000326.1:0-8363 GCA_036475395.1 Phycisphaerales bacterium | reverse complement strand
GTCTACCTCTAGTAGAAGTCACCCCGCACGGATTCTCCGCGCAGGTCAAGTTTTTTTACGGCCGCCGACTTCTAAGAGGCAGAAGGCAAGCAACAATCGCAACACGCCCGCTCGCTGCACAAGACTGTGGCTTGCCTACTGCCACCTAATCGTCGGCCCGTGCCCGACAAAAACTGATCCGGCCTACTTCCGCAAGCCGAGTCGCTTGATCAACGCCTGATAGGCTTCACGCCTCGTTCGGGCGAGATAGCGCAACAAGCGGTTTCGTTTCCCGACCATCAGCACCAGACCTCGCTGCGAGGCGTAGTCGTGCTTGTGGGTTTGCAGGTGATCGGTCAGGTCGCGTATGCGCTGGGTCAGGATCGCGATCTGCACCTCGGGGGATCCGGAATCTCCCTCCTGGCGCTGGTAGTCGTGAATCAACTGCGTTTTTGCTTCGGCGGCGATCGTCATCGTCGTCGTCGTATCCTCTCATGGCCACGCGTGGGCTCAAGAACGGGTATTCTAGCCTGTTCGGTGCCGGTCGTCCAAGGCGGTCCCGAGCGGGCCTGACCACCTTTACGGGGTGATATTTTCTCGGGCCGTCGGGGCCTTCACGGGAAGAATCGGATGCGAATCCTCATCGCCGACAAACTCGCAGATGAAGGGGCAGCCTTCCTCCATGCCCAGGACGATGTCCAACTGACCGTCCGGACCGGGCTGGCTGGAGCTGAACTTGCCGAGGCCCTGCGATCACACGACGGCGTGGTGGTGCGATCGGCCGTCCAGATCACCGCCGACGTCCTTCAGCAGTGCGCCGCCAGCGGTGAAAGCCGGTTGCGCGCGATTGCCCGGGCGGGAGTCGGCGTCGACAACATCGACCTTCCGACCGCCACCCGATTGGGTATTGCCGTCATGAACGCCGCCTCCGCCAGCACCGTCACCACTGCCGAGCACGCCTTTGCGCTGATGATCGCGCTGGCCCGCAACATCGCCCCGGCACATGCCGCGATCGCCGCCGGTGGATGGGACCGCAGCAAGTTCATCGGCAGTCAACTTCAAGGCAAGACGTTGGGGGTCGTCGGCATCGGTCGCATCGGCCGCACCCTTGCCCAGCGCGCGCTCTCGTTCGGCATGAAGGTGATCGCGCACGACCCGCTGATCAACGCCAAGTCGACCCTGGATGGGCACGTGCCTTTGGTTGACACATTCGACGAGCTGCTTGGCCGGGCGGATATTGTCAGCTTCCACGTCCCCAAGACCGACGTGACCGCGGGAATGCTGAATGAGGCGACGTTCGCCAAGGCCAAACGGGGCATTCTCATCGTCAACGCCTCGCGCGGAGGGATCGTCGATGAATCGGCCCTCCTTGGGGCGTTGGAGTCCGGGCAATGCGGCGGGGCGGCGCTTGATGTGTACGAGCAGGAGCCGCCGCCGCCGGACAGCCCGCTACGCAACCACCCCAAGATCCTGGCCACGCCGCACCTCGGAGCGTCCACAATCGAGGCCCAGGAGGCCGTGGCGGTCGAGGCGTGTCGTGCGCTGGTGACCTATCTGCGGGGCGAGGGGATGAGCGGCGCCGTGAATGTCGGCGGATTGAGTCTTGATCTCACGGATCGCCAGCAAACGTTTGTCGACCTCAGTGCGCGGATGATCGCGCTGCTGGACGCCATCGTCGGGCGCGAGCCGCTGCACTCGGTACGCATCACCGTGCGCGGCGAGGCCCTGGCCGGGCCGGCGGATACCATCGCCCGGTACGCCCTGGCCCAGTTGCTGGGGCGCCACCTCGACGAGCCGGTCAATGTCATCAATGCGGCGCTAATTGCCGAGCAACGGCACATCGACATGCAAACGATCATCGCCGCCGACCACGGCGAGGACCGCCTCGCAATCCAACTCGAAACAAAGGGGACGGGAGTCCTTTCGCATCGCGTTCAGGGAGCGATCTACGAAGACGACCTGCCGCGCATCACCAACCTCGATGGCTACGCGATGGACATGGTCCCCGCTGGACACATGGTCCTGCTCACCAACGCCGATCAACCGGGCCGCATCGGCCTGGTCGGTGAACTCTTCGGCAACGCCAACGTGAACATCGCGGAAATGGTGATCGGACGTAAAACTGACAGCGCAACCGACACGACGATCGCGTTGATGATCCTCAAACTCGACGAAGCGCCGACGGCAAACCTGTTGGACGAGCTGCGCCGCGCCCCCGGAATCTTGAGCGTCGCGAGTGTGGAACTCGACGGGATGTAATCGTGGGCAGCATCCGCGGATTTTCATCCGCGGCGATCACGCGCTGCCCGCCACCACTCGATCCCCATAACCCGCACGATCGATACAGATTGACACGACTCTGCCCCGCTTGCCGGAGCTGCCCATGACGATGAACTGTGTTCGTCGCCGGGTGATTCACCACGGAGGACTTGCCCCGTCTCGAACTCGGGGCATGCTTTTGGGTACCACGGGAGGCAACAACCGAAGACGAAGGAGCGGGTCGATGATGCAGTTGAGAACCCTTCTCGCCGTAGCATGCACCACTGCACTCTTGGGAATCGCCACCGTAGCCAACAATAAAGCGTCTGATAATCAGTCGGCAATGGACGCAGCCGATCCAATCGACACTCGCACCCCGACTGAGATCTACGCCGAGTATTTTCCGTCACCCGAGGTGGATGGAGCGGGCGACGTTGCACCGCGTCTCCATCGAAACCTCCAGACCAACCCGGTCTTTGCGACGAACCGCAGATCGCCAATCGACGATCAACGCAAGCTCAGCGCTGCCCACAAAGTCAATAAGGTGAAGCGTTCAGCAAGCATTGCGGCGCAGCGGTCCCCGAAGCGCTCTCATAGTCCCGTTTCGGTGGCGATTACTGCCAAGTACCATACCAATCAGAAGTTGAGCATCTTCGATCTGGCGCGCCGGTCTTTCCAGAATGTGCAGCAAAACCGCGCCAGGAACACCGTCCGCAACAAGCAGCGCGAGGTGCGTCTCGAGCGCGTTAGGCGAGATCGCAGGCGAGCACAGAGCCGAACCCTCCGTAGAACCAACGTCCGGGAGCGAACGCGCCTCGGGGGAACACGGAACAAGCGCGGCTCCCGGCAGACCCTCAGCCGCAGCCGGTAACGAGCCCCCGCTCATTGGGCGTTTTTCACGGCCGCCACCCGTTGTGGTTCTTCGACGCCTCACTGGAAGCTGTCGCCCTGTATAGCGCGTATTCTCGGCGGTAAGTAGGGGCGCTTGTTCCGTCTAGGAAAGAACCCTCACAATACGACTCGGCCCAGATCGTACCGCCGGTCGGTCTTGTCAGCCTTATCCACATCTGAGCCGGTTTCCCGCCAAGCCGAACCCAACCCCTGCCGAATGTGGGGGTGATCGCGCGCTGAGTGTCATGCCGGCCTGAACGGGCTCGCATGACGCCAACCGGTGCCGGTCGATTCAGGGAGGGTGGAGGCATGCGAGGTTTTCGATTCATCCTGGCTGGCGGCTTCACTACTGCGCTGCTGTGCGCTGGGCACGCCGTGTCAACGCAGCCACACCCGGGTGAGGCGCAAAGCACTACCGCATACGACACGCTCACGCCAAGCGAACTCTATCAACAGTTGTTTGGCGAAAGTGTCACTAACGCAAAGCGGTTACTCGCCGCGCCCGGAGCAGGCTCCGCCGCTCATACGCTGCCACGACCAAGAACTGATCCATTCGGTTCCACGATTTTCGCACAGCAGGTCGCAAACCCGCAGGTCGTGCAGCGCACTCTGGCGAGCTCGCTATCAAGCCGCCCAAAGCCGCGACGCGCTCGTCCTGCGCCACGAACAAGCAGTCGTCCCAAGAGCGTGAGCCAACGCACACGTCAGGTCGGCAAGGAAGCGCGTACTCGCTCTACCGCGCGGCTCAAGAAAAATAAGGCGCGCGCAAAGCAACGCCTCAAACGAACGTCTGTTCCCGCACGTCGAAAGGGAAACATCACGCGCAAGCGACCGCCACTTGTCCAGGCGCAGAAAACAGCGCACGCACCAGCACGCAAGGCATCGACAAAGCGCATCCCCGCCACGCCCAAGCGCACGAAGCCAAAAGCAAGCAAAGAGTAATGCACTTGCCCTCGCTCCGGAGGACCGGAGTCGAAGCATGGCACCCTGCAGCGCATATCGATCGCGCTACGTTATCGCCTCAATCCATCGATGAATCCGCCGACAGCCTTCCTCGATCTGTTGCTCCGAACAGGCGAAGCTCAATCTGACGTGATTCGTGCCGCACCCGCCGAAATCGTCGCCCGGCACCACCGCCACGTTCGCCTCTTCCAGAAGCGCTTCAGCGAAGGACATGGCCGAGTCGATGCGCTTCCCGCCACTTGAGCGCCGGCCGAAGCTTGCGCTGATATCGGGGAACACATAAAACGCACCCGTCGGTTTGGGGCAGCGAATCCCGGGCATCGCGATCAGACGATCGTGAATAATCACCGCACGGCCCGCAAACTCCTGACGCATCCGCTCAACATCGTCCGCAGCATTAGTCAACGCCTCGACGATCGCCGCATAACAAAAGGACGTTATATGGCTGGTCATCTGCCCCTGGAGCTTGGCGATGGCCCTCGCCATATCTGAATCATTTCCGGGGGCGCAGGCGTAGCCGATGCGCCAGCCGGTCATCGCGTACGCCTTGCTCAAGCCGTTGATAGTGATTACACGATCAGCGATCGCCTCGACGGATCCGATCGAAAAATGTTCGAGTCCGCCGAAGATCAGCTTCTCGTAGATCTCATCACTCATGACGGTGATTTGCGGATGGCGCTCAATCACCGTCGCCAACTCGCGCAGTTCATCCGGGCTATACATCGTCCCGCAGGGATTCGACGGGCTGTTGATGATGAGAGCGACGGACCGATCGGTGATCGCGTCTTCGAGTTGTCGGGCGGTGATCTTAAAATCGTTGTCTACTGAGCCGGGAATCTCGACGACCTCACCGCCGGCCAGCTCGATCATGGGACGATAACTCAGCCAAGCGGGCGTGGGCACAAGCACCTGGGATCCTCGGTCGGCGTCGACCAAACACTGAAGCGCGAGATAGATCGCGTGCTTGCCGCCGGTGGTGATGACGATGTTGTCGGGGCCGCAATTGATCGCGTTATCGCGCTGCATCTTGTCGGCGATCGCTTGTCGTGCGGCGGGGTCGCCGGGCACGGGCATGTAGTGCGTCTGCCCAGCGTTGAGTGCGTCGATGGCCGCCTGCTTGATACGCTGCGGCGTGTCGAAGTCCGGCTCACCGGCCGCAAAGCCGATCACATCCGCACCGGCCGCATTGAGCGCCTTCACTTTGGCGGTCAGCGTGAGCGTGGCTGAGGACTTGAGGTTCTTGATCCGTTGCGAGAGTCGGCTTGAGGTGTCCATGACGTGCATCACGAGACAATAGCGTAGGCTGGGCCGTCAAGCGGGACCCGGCCTGGGCGACGCTACACTGCGCTGCGCAGAACCTGATGGAACCTACGCAAGGAGCATACACCGATGGGGTCAGCCCCGAGAATCCTCGCCTTTGCTGGGAGTCTGCGAAAGGATTCTCACAACAAGAAGCTGGTCGCCATTGCCGCAGCCGGTGCTCGGAACGCCGGGGCTGAGGTGACACAGATCGATTTGGCCGATTATCCCCTGCCGGTCTTCGACAAAGATCTCGAGGCGGCTCAAGGCCTCCCTGACAGCGCCGTTCGACTCAAGACTCAACTCAAGAACCACGATGGGTTCCTGATCGGGTGCCCGGAGTACAAAAGCTCGATCACGGCGGGGCTGAAGAACGCGATCGATTGGGCGTTCCGCCCCGTGCCGGATGAGGCGCCCTTGGCGTGCTTCACGGGCAAGCCGGCGGCGATCATGAGCGCTTCGCCGGGGGCGCTGGGCGGACTGCGCGGGCTGGTGCACGTGCGCGCGATCCTCAGCAACATCCACGTGCTGGTGCTGCCCGATCAAAAGGCAATCCCCAACGCCCACGAAGCGTTCGACGACCACGGATCAATGAAGGACCCCAAACAACAGCAAGCGGTGCTGGACCTCGGGGCGCGGCTCACTGAGACCGTGGCGAAATTGGGCGATTGATACCCGGCTGGAAATACTCCGGCGTACAGCTATGTTCCATTCGTGCCGGGAACGAGACCTAAGAAGAAGGAAACGACCATGACAACCAATGCTCGAAGGATCGCATCGACGCTCGTGCTCGGCGCTGTATGGATAGTGCTGGCACCGGCGACGAGTCACGCACAGACCACCAAGCCGACCACCCAACCCGCCGCCCAACCGACCACACAGCCGGCCCGAGAACGATCGGCGCTGGCCACCGCGTTCGCCCAGCGAATCGAACGCGCCCACGGCATGGACGCCTGGCACAACAAGCAGGCGATCAAGATCGATCTCGTCGTTCACTTCGGCGGAGCCGAGCTTGTCAACGGCACGATGATTTACGACATGCACACGAGCCGCGTGCGCATGGAGATGACCAACGGCACGACGCTGATCTTCGACGGCGAGAAAGCATGGGTTTCACCAAGCTCGGCCGAGGTGCCGATGGCTCGCTTTCATCTGCTCACCTGGCCGTATTTCCTCGCCGCCCCGTTCAAGCTACGCGATCCGGGTACACACCTGGAGTCGTCGGAAACCTTGCCGATCGAGGACACAGTGACCGCGACCCGCAAACTGACCTTCGACGAGGGCGTGGGGGATGCGCCGGACGATTGGTACATCATCTATCCGGATCCCGGGACAGGCCGTCTGGTCGCCATGGCCTATATCGTGACCTTTGGGTCTAGCGTGCAAGACGCCCAGAAGCAGCCGCACATGATCGTCTATCACGACTACGAAACGATCGACGGCGTGACGCTTTCCACACGCTGGATGTTTCATCACTGGTCCGCTGAGGAAGGCCCGCACGGCGAGTCGATCGGCGAAGTGCAGTTGCGCAACGTCGAGTTCGTTGAGGCGGACGAGGCGGCCTTCGCCAAACCCGACGATGCGCGCGAGGACAAACTGCCGGACAGTTAGTGCCAGCCCGCAACGGCAAAAGCTGAAAGCCCACCTCCAACTGAGGTGGGCTTTCCTTTCATCCTCCGCCCTTATGGAGCCGCATCGTATCAGGGACCTTAGATCAGCGTCCGCCGCCTTCGCCGGCGTTGCTGGGCGGGTCGGCGTCGGAGGCGGCCGATTCACCGGCCTCAGCGGCGGGCTCGGCGGCCTCGGCAGCTTCAGCGGCTTCGGCGGCGCCCGCGGCCTCGTCCTCCTGATCGTCCGGGACGCGCTTTGCCTTGAAATCCATCGAAAAGGCATCCTCAATACCCAACGTTCCGGTCATCTCGTCGCCGGTGACGGTCGCATCGTACGCGATCTCGCCCATCTCCGAGACGAAGAGGAACTTGACCTTATTGGTGGCGGGATCGAACGAGGCTTTGGATATCTTGCCGCTAACGATCGGCGACTCGACCGTGCCTCGCACCCGGCCGTCGGTGCTCATCTCGAAGATCAGCGTGAACTGCATATCAGGACCGTCGTCACTGGTCACCTCAGCGATCCACTTGCCGGAGACCGGCCCGATGGTGATGGCCCAGGGTTCCTCGGCGGGCTCCTCAGCGACCTCCTGAACTTCGCGCGGCAACAGCGTGTCGGCGCACGCCAGGTTGTATGCCGTCACCGCGGCGCAGGTCGCCGATTGCACAAGATACTCGGGCACTGCGTAGCGCATGGTGTCGTGTTGTGTGTGGTGGATGAAGCTGTAGTTCTTGCCTTCGCGTCCGCCGCTTCCTGATTCCATCCAGAAGTACGCGGGGATTCCCTGTCGCCCAAACGACGCATGATCGGAGCCGCCGAAGCGCGACATCTTGTCGCGTACATCAAGCTTCATCGGCAAGTCGGGGAATGCCGCCTGTACCGGTGCGATCGCAGCGGCGAGCATCGGCTCCTGCGACGCGATGCAGCTCACGCCGCCTTCGTAATTCGTCCCGCCGTCATCGACGAATACCGCCGAGATGTTGGCCTTCTCTTCATCGGAGAGATTCTTGACATACTCGCGCGAACCGAGCAGCCCCTGCTCCTCACCGCTCCAGAGGATGAAACGGATGGTGCGCTTGGGCTTGGCCCCCACCGCCATCAGGATGCGGGCCGCTTCGAGGGTGACGGCGGAGCCGGTGCCGTTGTCTTGGGTGCCCTTGGAACCCGGTCCGTCCCAACTGTCCAGGTGCCCGGAGATAATGACCACCTGCTCGGGCCATTCGGTGCCGGGAATCTCGGCAATCGTGTTGAAAACCGGGAACGGCCCCTCGACGAGACTGTGATTCAGATTGACCTCCACCTCGACTTCCTCGCCGTCGGCGAGCCGACTGTTGATCGCGTCGTAGTCGATGCGGCGAATG
>JAZFYE010000325.1:0-4728 GCA_036475395.1 Phycisphaerales bacterium | reverse complement strand
CGTCAACCGGCTTCGGGCCGAAGACATAGCGACTGTCGTAGATTGAGCAACCACCCAGCGCCGCAACCGCCCAACCCGCGACCAAGACCTTTCGCAGCCAATCCATCAGTCGGTAACGCCTTTCAACAGGCCAAGACTGTTGCTTCTCATGGAATCGTTCTCAGCTCGAGCGGTCTGATCAAGTCCGGCGCTGCAACCTTCGCGACGGCCGGCGGCGAAGCGGCGTCCTTGGCCTCTCAGGACACCCACCCCATCCCCAGCAACCGGGGCCTCGCACCCAAAGCTGGCCCCAATGCAGGCGACGCGGTTGGACATCCCTACGGACACGGCCCCCAGTTGACGAGGAGGGCGAGGAGGTCCGATGCGCCGCTGCCGTCGGCGATAGCGCGGCGAACCGTCGTATCCGCTCAACGGGGAGCTCACGGACACGGTCCGTAATGAAATCTCCTTTCGGGGTTTTTCTCTCGCTCCCGTCAGGTCGAAGATAAGCGCCCGCCCATGCGACGGCGAGATCGATGGTCGCGAGATTATCTACCTTCCGAGTCAACGTGCGATCCAGATCGCCATTGTGCTTGAAGATTTGCGGAGGCCGGACTAGCGTTGCACTAATCCGACATCTCCCATGGGACCTTCGCCCGGAAGCTCGGGGCGGAGAACGGCATCAGTGTGACGGACAACGGCTCCAAACCCGTGGGCAGTCTCTGATGGAAAATGGCCGCATTTGTACACGAGAGCGGCCTCCAACGCGCCCCGAGACAGAGCTATCCCACCAGTCCCGAGAGTCCGGCCAGCAAGAACGTAGCGAGCACATAACCCATGACCGTGTGGAAGTAGAAGTAGACGCGGGACCGCTGCGGCAAGTCGACCTCGTAGTGGCGCTTTCTGAGTTCCACGATTGGCAGGAGCCGATCGACGCTGTACCAGAAACCGAGGGGCTCGCCATTGCCGGGCACCTTGCGGCCCGACTTCCGAGCGATTAGCCAACCCACGGCTACGAGCGCCGCGATCCACAGGAGCGCATGCCAGACCCGATAGCCGTATCCGATCATCGCCCACAGCACGAAGAGCCAACCTGCCTGAAGCAGATGCACACGACGCAACTCTTCCCACAGCTCGTGATTCTTCCCTTCGTAGAGCGTCCGCCTCGCTCGATCAGGGAAACCCATCTGCCGGAGTACGAGAGCGAACTGTTCGTGGGCTTGTGGGGAGTGGGCCTCCTCCTCCCGGAGCCACCACTCGACGAAGTCGGCCGCCTCCTCGGCTGATTCGCTCTCGGCCGTCTGACTTGCGGTTGTACCCAGTGCGTCGTAGGTGAAGCCGGCAAGCCTGGTGGAGCCGGGACTGGACTTGCCAACGCGGGCGGCCAAGCGCCCCACTTTCGCGTGCCGCAAGTCGAGGATCGACCCGGTCTCCCAAACCGACTCGTCATCGGCGGTGGATAGCTGTAGCTCGCCCACGACCGTCGCCCCACGTAGGTTAATCGTCCCGGCGAACGTGGAACCGTTCATGGACAGCTGACCGCCGATCTTCGCCCAGCGGAGGTCCACGTCCTGGAAGTCTGCGTCTTCACGCATCAAGAGGTGACCCTCCACCGTGGCACTGTTCATGTCCAGCGTCCCTGCGAACGTGGAACCGCTCATGGACAACTGATTGCCGATATTCGCCCCGAGGAGGTTGACCTCCTGGAACTCTGCTCCACCGTGCATGAAGAGGCTACCCTCCACCGTGGCACCGTTCATGTGCAGCGTCCCGGCGAAGGTGGAGCCGATCATGGACAGCTGACCGGCGATCTTCGCCTGTGGGAGGCCCACCTCCTGGAACTTCGCCCCTTCGTCCATGACGAGGATCCCGATCTCGGCGCGCTCCAAGATCAGCTGACCGCCAACGACCGATCCTCTGAGCGACAGAACTCCGGTTCGCGCGTCGCCCAGCCAGCCACCGTTATCCAGACGCGATCTGTTCAACCACAGCTCTCGCTCGATCTCCGCTCCCGTCAAATCTATTCGGCGCTTGAACCACGCCCCAACGATGCGCACTCCTCGCCTCGTTTGAGCACTGCGGAAAGGCTCGTGAAGCAGGATTGTCTCAAGGAACCGTGGGGTCAGGACGCGGATCTCCGGCCAACCCTCGGGCTCGTTTGGATCCAGATCGCCGCCATACGCTGGTTCCTTGTTGAAGTCAGCGATCTCACCCACGCACGCCTTGCTCCACACCCACTGCTCCTGCGGCGTCCAGTTCTCAAGAGGTGCGGTTTGGCAGGGCTCACCCGGCAATGTCGGCTGGCCCGTGACTTGGGCTACGCCTGGATGGAATGTCATGGTCCCGATGGCGGCCGCAACACCGGCTGCAATTGGTCTCAGTCTTTTCCTATTCACGTAAGCCTTCAATCGACATTTCCCATTTGACCTTCGCCCGGCTCCGCCGCCGAGCTTTCCGAGCACGAGTGTAACGCCCCCCGGAAACCCAAGTTCCGGTCGCTCGCTTTTGACCGGAATCGACGGTGACAGGCCGAGTCCTGCCCCAAGACGCCAGCATGGAGGCCCTGGCGGGCCGCATCGGGGCGAGCGTGCCCAGCTTGACAGCGATATACCGCTCACCGGGACGTAGCGACTCGTTGCTGATGCCTCGATGCCTTCTTCTACGGACACGGCCCCCAGTTGGCGAGGAGGGCGAGGAGGTCGGACGCGCCGACGTTGCCGTCGCCGTCGAAGTCGGCGGGGCAGCCTTTGCACGGTCCCCAACTGACCAACAGCGAGAGGAGATCGGATGCACCGACGGTGCCGGTGCCGTCAAGGTCCCAGGGGCACTCGCATTCGTCGGGGATGCCGTTGTTGTTGTTGTCGCGGCTGAACCCGTCGGCGATGTCGCAGAGATCGAGTTCGCCGTTGTCGTTGCAGTCCCCGAGGCTGCCGAACACGTACGCCGAGCCGGATTCGCTGCCGTCATCATCGTCGAAGTTGGCCCCGACCATGGCGCGCTGACCGTCGGTGGAGACGGATATGCCGAACACGTCGCCCGTTTCGATATCCGAGGACAGGAGGTTCGCCTTCTGAGTCCATTGGCCCTCGTGATAGTTGAAGAGGAACGCCGCGCCGGAGCTTTCTCCGCCATCGTCGGCCAGAGCCGCGCCGATCACGGCGATGTTTCCGCTCAGTGAGACGGACCAGCCGAACCAGTCTCCGGGGGCCCCCTCGGAGGCGGTCAGCTTTTGCTCCTCAATCCATTGTCCCGATCCATCGGGATCAAAGCGAAACACGTAGGCGGCGCCGGTGTTGAATATCGGTGGCGCGTCGCCCTGGTGGGCCCCGATGAGGGCGGTGTCTCCATCCAGAGCGATGTGCCACCAACCGAAGGCGTTCCCGGCCGCGCCGTCGGAGGCGAACAACTTCTGCTGCTGGAGCCAAGTCTGAGTTTTCGGATCGTAGCCGAAGACATACGCCGCACCCGCCGAGTCGCTTTGCTCCGAATCCGTGGACGCCCCGATCAGCACCCCATCCCCTTGAAGGGACACCGAGCTGCCGAATCTGCCATGGAACTGCGTGTTGGAGGGGATGAGCTTTTGCTGCTGGACCCAAGTCCCCGACGGTGCATCATATCCAAAGACGTAGACCGAGCCCGTATCCTGCTCGGGGTCTTCATCCAGCCTCGCCCCGATCATGGCCACGTCGCCCCAGACGGCGACCGACCAGCCGAAGCGATCCAGCGCGTCGCCATCCCACGCCGTGAGCTTTTGCTCCTGAGCCCAGACCTGGGAATCGGGGTTGTAACGAAACACGTAGGCCGAGCCGGAGTTGAATCCATTATCGTCGTCGAGATACGCTCCAACAATGATCACGTTCGGATCGACCGGATTGATCGCTACGGAGAGGCCGAACTCATCGTGGAGTCCCGGGTCGATCGGTGTAAGCCTCTGCTGCTCGCTCCACATCTGGGTCTTCGCATCGAGGCGGAACACATACGCGGCCCCGGAGTTTGCGAGATCCCCGCCATTGGGCGCACCAATGGCCGCCAGGTTCCCCACGATGCGAACGGAGGTCCCGAAGTGATCCGACGGCGTCGCATCCGACGCGGTGAGCAGTTGGGTTTCGTTGGCCAGACATTGGGCCGAGGCGGGCGCGGTCGCGACACCAAGTAGTCCCCCCATTATCGCTATCACCCCCACTGTTGACACGAATCGTCGGTTCATTGTTCGTTCCTCACGCGACCAACGGTCGCGGCTTTATACGTCATCTCTCAGTGCCTTCTTCTTCCCCTCGATGCCATGATGCCATCCCTACCCTCCTCTATACGCCGTTTTTGGCCATTTCTTGCGCCATTTGGGAAATTTTTTTCACGCTCGGCGCCCTTGGCCTCGGCCTGATCGAAATCTCCAAAGGCGCCCGGCGGCCTTGGCCGGGCGCCGTGTGAACTCCAAGCACGTCGGCCCTACTACGGCGTAGGGGCACACTCCGGATCAACCAAGCAGATGCAATGTTCAAACGCCAGCAGATCCTCTTCCTCGCAGCAGAATCTCTCGACGCAGTCCAGGACGTCCTGGGGCGGCCCGCTGGCGATGGGCGACGCGCACCCGCCCCAGTTGGTCAAAAGGATGAGCAGGTCAGTCGCCCCCACCGAGCCGTTACAGTCCAGGTCCGCATCACAAGCCGCCGGCGGCGCCGGGCACGGGCCCCAAGCCACCAGAAGGGCCAGCAGATCACTTGCGCCGACCGTGCCGTTGCCGTCGATGTC
>JAZFYE010000324.1:0-7127 GCA_036475395.1 Phycisphaerales bacterium | reverse complement strand
GCGATGTGTACGCCCAGCGTCCATTCCTTGGCGTCGGCGTCATACTGAAGCGAAATGGCGTCATCGAAGTCCTTCGCGTCAGGCGGGTCGATGGTGAACGTGAAGACATCGGTGATATCTTCACGATCGGCGAAGCCGCCTATTTCTTCCTTGTCAAACGACCGCGCCGCGGCGCGGGCTTCGTCTATCGCGGCATCTTCAAACTCGGTGCGCAAACCATGGGCGACGATCACCGCCTGCGTTTCGACGTCCGGGCGGCCCGCTTCCCCGAGCACTTCCGTAATCACCCCCTCCGGAACGTACTGTTCATCCGGATAGTGCAGCAATTCGATGACGACCTTGTCGCCGACCTTGGCGTTCTTGGCGTGCGGGTCTCGAATGAGGACGGGCTCATAGAGCGACTTTCCATCCGGCTCGACGAACCATTGTCCGCCTCGTTCAAACAGCGCGCCGACGAAGTGATCGCGCCCTCGCTCGAGCACCTCGATGATGCGCCCCGTATAGGGGCTTCTGCTCGGTTTCGCTTTGGCGCGCCACGCCTGACGCACAACCTTGGCTCGGACACGGTCGCTGGAGATGGCGTCACGGGTCGCCCCGCGGGGGACGAAAAGATCACCATCGCGATACGGCGTCTCGGGAATGACGAACCCAAACCCCCTGGCATTGAGGCGGAAATAACCGACGATCTCATCCGGATAGCCGGGCAGGCGCACAAGTTCATCCCGCCCGATCTCGATCCGAGCCTCGTCGGCCAGCATCTCGATCGCCTCGTCAAAGAACGGACGTTCCTCGGCCTCGACTTCGAGATCGCGCGCGATCGCCTTGGGCACTGACGGTCGGTAGTGCGAATGACCAAGGTGATCAAGGATACGATTTGTAAAGCGTAGCGGCATGTGAGAGCAATCTTTCGGATCGAAGCGGGTGTGCCAACCTTCCAGGAATCAGCCCGGCGTGCGCCGGGCTCGCGCCGAAGATCGGAGTGTAGACCGGCCACGAAAAGTAGGCTCGGCTGTCAAACAAGGCAAACTCGACCAGGTGGGCAAGCGAATAATCTCCGCGATTTGCCGACTCTGCTCCACACCGGGGGCGGGAATGTGGCACAGTTCAAGGACGTCTGTGATTCAATGGTTGGGCCGCATCGCGGCTTGACACCCAATACGAGCTTGGAAACGGAGAAACTCAAATGCCTAGATTACAGCCTGCATTACGTGTGTTCGGCCTCGCGGCGATCGCGGCGATCGTGATTGTCATCGTGGCGGGGGCCGGGCCGGACCAACGGATGATGTACCATTCTCAAAGCGGCGATTACGTCATCCCGAGGGTCAGAATTATCCCCTTCGACGAAAGTGTGGCACTGTTCGACACCCGAAACGGGGCGCTGTATCGGTTTCAGGGCGATCTGCGCAACCCTGCTGTCCGCAGCATCTGGGTCAAGCACGTGCCCGGCTTACCACAGCCGACGTCAGGCGTGATGGAGCTCCAGAAGGCCGAGGGCGTCAATCCTCATCAGGACGCCACCTTCCTCGTGGACGTCTTCACGGGCGAAACGTGGATCCTGCGCCGCCGGGGTGCCAACGCCGCGTGGGACCCGGTGAAGATTTTTGAATAAAGACATCGCGGTCGGCGCTGCGATCCATCAAGGCGACCTGGACCTTCCCGCCACGTCGGATCTTCGACCCCACTGCGTTCATCAGGACCGGCTTCGGCGTGACGGAGATCAATCCGAAGACGTTGAGGATCCACTGTCAGATTTCTTGTCGGGCTTTGATTTACTTTCGGTTTTCTTCTCGTCTTTCTTGGAAGTCTTGGGCTCAGATGCTTTCTTCTCCGCCTCGGCCGCCTTCTTGTAGGAGTCGGATCGGTAGTCCGTCTGGTAGAAGCCGGACCCCTTGAAGATCACCCCGGAGCCGATTCCGATGAGACGCTTGAGCTTGAGCTTCCCGCAATCCGGGCACTTGCGCTTCACGGATGCGCTCATTGATTGAAAGAGTTCGAACTCGTGGCCGCAGGCTTGGCAGAGGTATTCGTAGGTCGGCACGCTCAGTCATCCTCATCCTGCGGCGAGGCGACGGCGACCTTGGCGGGCCGCAGCACTAGATCGCCCATCTGATAACCAGGCTGAAGCACACAGACGATGTGATCCGGCTCAACGTCGTCGGCCGGCTGCTTCATCATTGCTTCGTGCCGGTTGGGGTCGAACTCGTCTCCGCGAGCCGGGTCGATACGTTGCACGCCGTGGCTCTCCAACGCCTTGACCAGTTCGTCCCGAACGATGCGCACGCCGCCGAGAAGCTGATCGACGGTGATCTGCTCGGTGTCCTGCCCCAGCGCGAGATCGAAATGATCGATCACCGCCAACAGTGAGCGCACGACGCCCGCCGCGCCGCCCTGGACGGCGCGGTGCTCGCTCTGGGCCGCGCGGCGCTGGTAGTTGCGAAAATCCGCCAGCGCCCGCTGCCGTGCCGCAAGCGCCTCGTCACGTTCTTCTTCAAGGCGCTGAACAAGCTCAGCCGCGGCTTCAGACAGCTCGATCTCCTGGATCTCGACCGGCTCGGTCTGGGCTTCGGGATCCACCTCGGGTGACGGCTGGAACTCTTCTTTGTGTTGTTGCTTGCGCTTGGGCATGATCGAAATCAACACCTGACTGGGGTCTGATTCGAGGCTATGTTCCGGTGACAGCATCCTTGATCTTGGACCAAAGCGACGGACCATCGCCGCTGACATCGAGACTTTCCACGTGCGCGTACTCCTGGAGCAACTTCTTCTGCGACTCGCTGAGCTTGCGCGGAACGATCAACTGGACGATCACGACCAAGTCGCCGTGGTTGGGACCGCGCAGGTTGGGAAGTCCCTCCCCATCGACGCGGAACAGTGCACCGTGTTGGGTCCCGGGCGGAATCTTCAGTGTGGTCGTCCCCTGAAGCGTCGGCAACTCGATCTCCGCTCCCAGCGCCGCCTGAGTAAACGTCACGGGGATCGCGATCAACAGATCATCGCCTTCGCGCTCGAAGGTCTTGTGGGTCGCGACGCGCACCACGACGTGCAGGTCGCCGCGAATTCCCTCGCCTCGCTGATTCAGTTCCGGTGAAGGCGGCTCGCCCTCGCCGGCCACGCGAACCGCCTGGCGATCGTGAATACCCGGCGGAATCTTTATCCTCAGCTTCCGCTTGATCGAGACGCGCCCCGAGCCGCGGCAATCCGGACACTTCGCGGCAATGACGTCGCCCCGACCGCCGCAGCTGGGGCAGGTCGTCCGCATTCGGAACATGCCGCCGAAGCCGATCTGTTCAACCTGCCCGAACCCACCGCAGGTCGCACACTTCGCCGGCTTGGTTCCGGGCTTGGCGCCATCGCCGCCGCAGGCCTGACAGACATCGAGCCGCTTGAACTCCACATCCCGGGTGGTGCCGGTCAGCACTTCGCCCAACGTCACCTCGACCTCGGTCTCAAGGTCGTACCCGCGAGGCACGCCGCCGCGCTGCCGACGGCGCGATCGCCCGCCGAACGTCCCGCCGAAGATGTCCTCGAACATCGAGAAGATGTCCTCGACGTTCATCGAGTTGAAGTCGTGGCCCGGGGTGCCGCGCAGTCCCGCGTGACCGTACTTGTCATAGGTCGACCGCCGCTCCCGGTTGGACAGCACTTCGTAGGCCTCAGCCGACTCCTTGAACTTCGCCTCCGCCGCCGTATCGCCGGGGTTGCGATCCGGGTGATGCTTCATCGCCAGCCGGCGGTAGGCGCGCTTGATGTCGTCGTCCGACGCATTATTCGGAACGCCGAGCACTTCGTAGTAGTCGCGCGTCGTGGGCATGAGAAGGATGGCACTATGCACTAGGCATGACGCATGAGGCGCCGATAGGAGCAAAAGCGGCAAGGACCGAGTGTTGAGGATCGACGCATTGCCTCCACCCTCAACGACTCGGTCCTCGAGTACTCAGCCAGAAATCCGCTGAGTCAGCAAACAGCGTCTTCGACGGGATCGTCTTCGTCCTTGAGTTCGGTGACGATGACGTCAGTGGTCAGCATGAGCCCGGCCACTGACGCGGCGTTTTGTAAGGCGGTCTTGGCCACGAGGGCCGGGTCGATGATCCCGGCGGCGGTGAGGTCTTCATACTCGCCGGTCGCCGCGTTGAACCCGAGGCCGCCGGTCTTTGTCTTGATCTTCTCGACCACGAGGTCGCCGTCCACGCCGGTGTTGGTGGCGATCTGCCAGGCCGGCGCCTCCAGCGCCTCGGCGACGATATCGAACCCGAGCTTCTCATCGCCCTTGGCCTTGCGCCGACCTTGCTCAACCGCGTCGAGAGCGCGGATGAAGGCGACACCTCCGCCGGGCACGTAGCCTTCCTTCGCCGCCGCACGAGTGGCGTTGAGCGCATCTTCCACGCGGTCTTTGCGTTCCTTCATCTCCGTTTCCGTCGCGGCCCCGACGTTGATGATGGCCACCCCGCCGATCAGCTTCGCGAGTCGCTCCTCCAGCTTCTCGCGGTCATAGTCGCTCGTCGCTTTCTCTTTCTGAGTCCTGATCTGATTGGCACGGGCCTCGATATCCTTGTTCTTGCCAGCTCCTTGAATGATCGTGGTGTCATCCTTGGTGACGGTGATCTTCTTGGCCCGGCCAAGCTCGTTGAGCTCGATGTCCTCGAGGCTTCGGCCGAGGTCCTCGGCGAAGAACGTACCGCCGGTCAGGGCGGCAATGTCGCCGAGCATCGCTTTGCGTCGATCACCGAAGCCCGGGGCCTTGACGGCACACACTTTCAGCACGCCGCGCAGTCGGTTCACCACCAACGCCGCCAGCGCTTCGTTCTCAATGTCTTCGGTGATGATGAGCAGCGGGTGGCCGGAGGTCGCCACCTTGTTCAGCAGCGGGAGGAAGTCGGCGAGGTTGGATATCTTCTTTTCGTGAATGAGGATGTTGACGTCCTCGAGCACGCATTGGGCCTTCTTGGGATCCGTCATGAAGTAGGGGCTGAGGAAACCCTTGTCGAAGGCCATGCCCTCAACGTACTCGAGCGTCGTCTCGGCGGTCTTACCTTCTTCGACCTCGACCACGCCCTCGGCGCCGACTCTATCGATGGCTTGGGCGATCAACCGCCCGATCTCGGCGTCGTGGTTGGCGGAGACGGTGGCGACCTTCTGGTAGTCGTCCTTGCCCTTGCACTTCGTCGCCATCTTGTCGATCGCTTCGCCGACCACGCGGGCGGCGTCGTTGATGCCGCGCTGTACGGCCACGGCGTTGGCGCCGGCGGCAACCAGCCCCAGCCCCTTGCTGTAGATCGCCTGGGCGAGGATGGTGGCGGTCGTCGTGCCGTCGCCGGCTTCCTCGGCGACCTTCTTGGCCACCTGGTTGATCATCTTCGCGCCCATGTTCTCGAAGGGCTGAGGCAGCTCGACCTCCTTGGCGACGTTTACGCCGTCTCTGGTCACCGTTGGTCCGCCGAACGATTTCTGGACAACGACGTGTCGGCCGGTCGGACCCATCGTGACGCCGACCGCCCGCGCGATCTGCGCCACGCCTTCGTTGAAGTCGCGTTGCGCTTCCGTGTCGAATTTCATCTGTTTCGTGGACATGTTTCTTTGGCTCTCAGCTATCGGCTTGTGGCAGTCAGTGTCTCGAACCCGGATCTGACGAGGAATACCTGGGTTCCAAATGTCGCCTCTCGTTTTGTTCGCGCTACCAGGACCTTCCTTGGGTCAGGTCCGGCTTCGCGTCGGGGCCGGCTTCACGGTTACCTCTCAATGACGCCCAGCAACTCGCTTTCGCGCATGATCATGTGCTTGACATTCTTGATCTCGATCTCGGTCCCGGCGTATTTGCCAAACACGACGGTGTCGCCCTTCTTGACCGAAGGCTTCACGCGCTCGCCGCTGTCCAGCAGTTTGCCGGGTCCGAGGGCGATGACCTTGCCCTGTATGGGCTTCTCCTTGGCCGACTCGGGCAGGTAGATGCCGGACTCGGTCTTGGTCTCCGGGTCGGACGGCTTGATCAGAACACGATCTTCAAGTGGTTTGACGGACATTTGCATCTTCTCCGGGGAATTCGGTTGAGAATCAATGCTGTATTTGGTTCTTCGAAAGTGCTCACCTTCGGCTCGCGGCTCAACGGTTCGACGTTTCTTAGAACCCCATGCCGCCCATGCCACCCATGCCGGGCATGCCGCCGCCCATGCCGCCCATCTCGTCCATGCCGGGGGGGCCGCCGGGAGCGCTGTCGTCATCCGTGGGCGCTTCGGTCACGATGCAATCGGTGGTCAAGAGCAACCGAGCCACGGAGGCTGCGTTCTGCAGGGCGGTGCGATCGACCTTGGCCGGGGTGATGACGCCATCGGCAAGCATGTCGGCGTATTTGAGCGTCAACGCATTGAACCCGTTGTTGCCGGTCATCTCACTGACCTTGGCCACGACGACGCTTCCTTTTTCGCCGGCGTTGTCGGCAATAGCGCGCGTGGGCACGATCAGGGCCTGGGCGACGATGTCCACGCCGGCCTTCTCATCGCCCTTCACCTGCTTGCGAACCTTCTCCAAGGCAGGGAGGGCGCGAATGAAGCTGACGCCGCCGCCGGGCACGATGCCCTCGGCCACCGCCGCCCGCGTCGCGTGCAACGCATCCTCAACCCGGGCCTTCTTTTCCTTCAGTTCGGTCTCACTGGCGGCCCCGACGTTGATCTGCGCGACGCCTCCGGTCAACTTGGCGAGGCGCTCCTGGAGTTTTTCACGGTCGTAGTCCGAGTCGGTGGACTCGATCTCCTTTCGGATCTGACTGATCCGGGCCTGGATGTCCTTGGTCGCCCCCGCGCCTTCGATGACGGTGCAGTTGTCGGAGCTGATCTCGATCTTCTTGGCCTGGCCGAGCTGCTTGATCGTGAGCTTGTCCAGCTCGATCCCGATGTCCTTCATGATGGGCTCGGCACCGGTGAGGACGGCGATATCCTCAAGCATCGCCTTGCGTCGGTCGCCATAGCCCGGCGCTTTGACCGCGGCCACTTGAAGCACACCGCGCAGTTTGTTGATCACCAACGTGCTCAGCGCTTCGCCCGTCACATCCTCGGCGATGATGAGCAACGGCTTCTTGGCGTCCATCACCTTTTCGAGGAAGGGCACGAGCTTGGTCACCGAGTCGATCTTCTCCT